>CAYRHS010000028.1:0-23856 GCA_964424125.1 uncultured Burkholderiales bacterium | reverse complement strand
ACGCGGTACGGGCCTACGGCGAGACCTACGGCCTCCCCGTGACCATCTCGAACTGCTGCAACAACTACGGCCCGTTGCAGTTCCCCGAGAAGGTGATCCCGCTGTTCACCACACGGGCGCTGGCCGACGAGCCGCTCCCGCTCTACGCGTCGACCGAGCACCGCAGGGAATGGATCCACGTGCTCGACCACTGTCGCGCCATCGAGGCGATCGTGCGCGAGGGCCGCGTCGGCGAGACCTACAACGTCGGCACCGGCGAGGAGGCATCGATCGCTCGGCTCGCGGATCTCGTGCTCGACGAGCTGGAGAAGCCCGCGTCGCTGCGCACCATCGTTCCCGACCGCCCGGGACACGATCGGCGCTACCTGCTCGACTCGACCAAGATCCGCCGGGAGCTCGCGTGGGATCCGCTGGTCGGCTTCGAGGAGGGGGTCCGGGCGACGATCCGGTGGTACGCGGAGCACGCGGATTGGTGGACGCCCCTTGTCGGCCGCACGTCCGTGGCCGAGTCCGAGTGGACGCCGGCTGGAACGACCCATATGAGCGGAGCATGAGCATGATGGACACATCGTCGCCCGCGAGGAGCATCCGAACGTGAGCCGTGTCGCCGTCGTTGGCACCGGCTATGTGGGGCTGACCACGGCCGCGTGCTTGAGTCGGCTCGGGCACGACGTGCTCGCAGCCGATATCGATGCCGAGCTGGTGCAGCGCTTGGGCGCGGGAGAGGTGGCGATCCGTGAGGAGGGGTTGGGCGAGCTGGTCGCAGAGGGGCTCGAGCGCGAGCGCCTTCGCTTCGTCTTGGGGGCGGCGAAGGCTGCTGCCTCGAGCGAGTTCGTCTTCCTCTGCGTTCCCACCCCCCAAGGTGACGATGGTGATGCGGACCTTTCCTTCGTCGAGGCCGTCGTGGCCGAGATCGCACCCGTCCTCCTCCCGGAAGCCGTTGTCATTAGCAAGTCCACGGTTCCTGTGGGCACTGCGCAGCGCCTTCGGCACCTCCTCGATGTTGCCGGCGCGAGCCCCGACGAATTCGGCGTCGCCTCGAATCCCGAGTTTCTCCGCGAGGGCCATGCCGTCCACGACTTCCTCGAGCCGGAGCGCATCGTGATCGGCTGCGACGATCCGGCTGTCGCAGTGCGTGTCTCCAGCCTCTACGAACGGATCCAGGCTCCCACGGTGGTCACGGACACTGCGTCGGCCGAACTGATCAAGTACGCATCGAACGCTTTCCTCGCAACCAAGGTGTCCTTCGTCAACGCGCTCGCGAATCTGTGCGAGGCATACGACGCGGACGTGCGGGATGTGACGCTCGGCATGGGCTACGACAAGCGGATCGGTTCCGAGTTCCTGCACCCGGGCCCCGGCTACGGGGGTTCGTGCTTCCCGAAGGACATCGCGGCACTGCTCCACGCGGCCGATGCCGTCGGATACGACTTCGGCGTCGTACGGGGTGCGATCCAGGTGAACGAGCGGCAGCACCAGCGCATCATCGAGAAGATCACCGCGCATGCCGCCGTCCCGCTCGCGGACGCGACGATCGCGGTGTGGGGACTCACGTTCAAGGCCAACACCGACGACCTCCGCGATTCGCCGGCCGTGGTGATCGCACGTGGACTCGCCGAGGCCGGCGCCACGGTCAACGCGTACGACCCGGGCGCCGGCGAAGCGGCCGCCCAGTTGCTCCCGGCCGTAACCGTGCGTAGCGACCCCTATGACGCCTGCCGGGACGCGGATGTCTTGGCGCTTCTCACCGAGTGGGAGGAGTTTCGCTGGCTGGACCTGTCGCGAGTCCGTGAGTTGATGGCTCATCCGCGCCTGGTCGACACCCGGAACCTCCTCGACCCACACGGCCTGCGCCGAATGGGATTCACCTACGAAGGCGTGGGGCGCTGATGCCTCGGGCTGTCGTGACCGGCGGCGCGGGTTTCTTGGGTTGCCACCTGTGCCGCGAGCTGGTCGCTCGAGGATGGGAGGTCGTCGCGCTGGACAATCTCCTGACGGGCCGCGCGGACAACGTCGACGATCTCCTCGAAGTCGGGACCTTCAAGCTGATGGAGACGGACATCACCGAGTACGTTCATGTCTCCGGCGCGGTCGACGCCGTGCTGCACTTCGCGAGCCCCGCGAGCCCCCGGGACTACCTCGAGTACCCCATCAAGACGTTGAAGGTCGGGTCGCTCGGAACACTCCACACGCTCGGACTCGCGCTCGACAAGGGCGCACGCTTCCTGCTTGCGTCCACCAGCGAGATCTACGGGGACCCGCAGGTGCATCCGCAACCGGAGTCCTATTGGGGCCACGTGAACCCCATCGGCCCCCGGGGCGTCTACGACGAGGCCAAGCGGTTCTCGGAGGCGCTGGCGATGGCCTACCACCATTCCCACGGTCTCAACGTGAAGATCGCCCGGATCTTCAACACCTACGGACCGTACCTCCGGCCCGCGGACGGTCGCGCGATCCCCAACTTCCTCGAGCAGGCGTTGAGCGGGGAGCCGCTGACGATCTACGGCGACGGTGGCCAGACGCGCTCGTTCTGCTATGTGGACGACGAGGTGGAGGGGCTCCTCCGGTTGCTGGAGTCCGACTTCGTCGGACCGATGAACATCGGGAACCCGGAGGAGAACACGATTCTCGAGCTCGCGCAGGCCGTGCTCGACGTCACGGGCGCGGACGTCGGTCTGACCTTCGAGGAGCTCCCCTCCGACGATCCCTCGAAGCGACGTCCCGACATCACGCTCGCCGAGAAGACCCTGGGCTGGCGGCCCCACACCGATCTCCACGAAGGACTGCGCCGCACCTTCGAGTGGTACCGGGGGGAGCGTGCTCGCGGTACCGGCTGAGGAGCAGCCCGCCGGATCGTCGGCGGACATCTCGTCGCGCTGGTCGGCGGTCGTGGTGAACCACGACGCCGGAGATCATCTGCGCGCTTGCGTGGCGTCGCTGCTCGCCGACGACAGCGCGGACGGACCGCCCGACGTGGTCGTGGTCGACAACGCGTCGACGGACGGTTCCGCGGACCGCCTCGCACTCGAGCAGCCCACGCTCACGGTCGTACGGTCCCCTCGGAACCTCGGCTACGCGCGCGCCGCGAACCTCGGTATCGCCGCGACGAGAGGATCGGTCGTCGCCGTGTGCAACCCCGACCTCACGATCGCTCCGGGTACCGGAGCAGCGATGATGGATCGACTCGCAACGGGTCACGTCGCGGCCGTGGGGCCGCGTGTCCACGAGGAGGACGGGACCGTCTACCCGTCCGCCCGTCGAGTGCCGAGCGTGACCGACGCCGTGGGCCACGGTCTGCTGGGGCTCGTCTGGTCCTCCAATCCCTTCACCAGGCGGTACCGGGAGCTCGACGCCGATCCAGACCGAACTCGCGAGGTCGACTGGGTCTCGGGGGCGGCCATCTGGCTGCGCCGCGACGCGCTCGACGCAGTCGGTGGCTGGGACGAGGGGTACTTCATGTACGTCGAGGACGTCGACCTCTGCTGGCGGCTGCGCCGCGCGGGTTGGCGGGTCGTCTACGAGCCGGGTGGCGAGGTCGTCCACGTCGGGGGCGTGAGCACCCGGACCCGGCCCTACCGGATGATCCTGGAGCACCACCGTTCGCTGTATCGGTTCGCGCGTAAGCGGTGGAGCGGCCCCCGGCGACTGTTGCTCGGCCCCGCGGCCGTCTATCTCGCGGCGCGCGCCGTGCTGGCCATGCTGCATCACGCCGCATCCGGGCTGCGCGACCGCGGAAGGTAGTCTCGGAAGATGGCGCGCAAGTCCCGGGGGCGACGACGCGCGGCGAAGGCTCCCACTCGTCGTGGTCGCAAGAACTGGCCGTGGGTGCTCGGCATCGTCCTGATCGCCGCCGCCGGTGTCACGCTGATCACGATCAGCCGAGGGAGCGAGGCGTCCGCCGAGACGCGCCCCCGCGCGAACCTCGACCACTGGCACGCGAGCCTGACGGTGAACGTCTGCGGCCAGGAGCTCCCGCCCGCGCCCGAGTTCGAGACCGTGAACGGATCGCAGGTCCAGGCCGGTATCCACTCGCACGGTGACGGGCTGATCCACATTCATCCGTACTCGGCTGCGGAGGCGGGCGACAACGCCACCGTGGGCAAGTTCTTCGAGTTCGGCGGCTGGAGCGTCTCCGAGACGCACCTGTCGCTCTGGGACGACACCGACGTGCGCAACGGCGATCCGTGCGAGGAGTTGGGCGGTGAGCCCGGCCTCGTGCGCTGGAGCCTCAACGGGGTGGAGCAATCCGGGAATCCCGCTGACCACAAGCCCGAGTGCGACGATCCCTGCGTGCCCGAGAACTACGAGCGGATCGTCATCGCGTTCCTTCCCGAGGGCGAGGAGCTCCCCGCGCCGCCCGAGCCCTCGCAGCCGGTCGACGAGAGCCACAGCGGCACCGATCCCGGCCCGCCCGTCGGTTCGGCGCCGTCGGGCGATCCGACCGCGACCATCCCGAGTCTGCCTGATCCGAGCGCGGAGACGCCGCCGGTCCCCGGCTCGTGAGGGCCCTCGTCCTGGTCGGCGGAGAGGGAACTCGCCTCCGGCCCCTCACGTTCACGAGCCCGAAACCGCTGCTGTCGATCGTGAACCAGGCGTTCCTCGAACGCCAGCTCACCTGGCTCGCCGCGTACGGAGTGGACGAGGTCGTGCTCTCGCTCGGATACCTGCCCGACGCGTTCGTGGAGCACTTCCCGGAGGGCCGGTTCGGCGACGTGCGGTTGCGGTACGCCGTCGAGGCCGAGCCACTCGGGACGGCGGGCGCGGTGCGGTTCGCCGCCGCGCGCGCCGACGCTCTCGACGAGCGACTCATCGTCTGCAACGGCGACGTGCTCACCGACCTCGATCTGGGCGCGCTCGTCGCGTTGCACGACGACCGAGGTGCCGCTGCCACGATCACGCTCGCCCACGTGGAGGATCCCTCCGCGTTCGGCGTGGTCCCGACCCGTGCTGACGGTGAGGTCGTCGCCTTCGTCGAGAAGCCACCACGCGACCAGGCGCCGACCAATTGGATCAATGCCGGGACCTACGTCCTCGAACCCGAGGTGCTGGCGGGTGTTCCCGAGGGGCGCCGCGTCTCGATCGAGCGCGAGACGTTTCCGGCCCTCCTGGAGGAGCCGAAACGGCTCTACGCGATGGAGGCGGAGGCGTACTGGATCGACATCGGCACGCCCGCCAAGTACCTGCTCGCCCACGCCGATGTCGCCGTGGGTCGCCTCGGCCTGCCGCCCGCTCCGGGTGCACGGGAGTGCGCGCCCGGCATCTGGGTCCAGGACGAGACGGATCAGAATCCCGCGGCCGAACTGCGATCGCCGGTCGTGCTCGGACCCGGAGTCGTGCTCGCGAACGGGTCACGGGTCGCGCGCTCGACCCTCGGCCCCGGGGTCGCGGTGAGCTCGCAGGCCACGATCGAGGACTCGGTGGTCCTCGGCGGAGCCGTGATCGATGAAGGTGCGCGCGTTCAGGGTTCGATCGTGGGACCCGGGGCACGAATCGGTCGCGGGGCCGTGATCGCAGGTGAGAGCGTCGTGGGCGCCGAGGTAGAAATACCGGCCGACGCGGAGCTCGTGACCCAACGGGTGCCCGCGCCCACCGACTGACCACCGATCCGAGGCTGCGAATGGGAACGAAGGTGCTCGTGACCGGTGGGGCCGGGTTCATCGGCTCGAATCTCGTCGACCGGCTGCTCGCGGAAGGCTACGACGTCGAGGTCGCCGACGACCTCTCCACGGGCTCGCTGGCGAACCTCGCCGACGCGCGCTCCTTGCGCACGCGTCGGTTCTCCTTCCATCGGATCGACATCCGCTCGCACGCCATGACCGAGCTCATCGAGCACCGGCGGCCGGAGGTGATCTTTCACCTCGCCGCGCAAGCCGACGTCCGGGTGTCGGTGGCCAAGCCCACGCTCGACGCGGAGGTCAACATCATCGGCTCCCTGAACGTGCTCCAGGGCGCGCTCGCCGCCGGCACGCGCAAGGTCGTCTTCGCGAGCTCGGGTGGGACCATCTACGGGAGTCCCGCCGATCTCCCGGTGCGGGAAGGGGCGCCGCAACGGCCGGAGTCGCCGTACGGGGTGGCCAAGAAGGCGGTCGGGGACTACCTGCACTACTACCGAGAGGTGCACGGGCTCGAGTACACGGCACTGGCGCTGGCCAACGTGTTCGGTCCGCGCCAGGACCCGTTCGGCGAGGCCGGGGTCATCGCGATCTTCGCCGGGAAGCTGCTCGGCCACGAGCGCGCCACGATCTTCGGCGACGGCGAGCAGACCCGCGACTTCGTCTACGTCGACGATGTCGTGGACGCGTTCGTTCGTTCGGCGGACAAGGGGGGCGGGCTGCTCGTCAACATCGGCACGGGTGTCGAGACGAGCGTGCAGCACCTCTACGAAGTGATGTCGAAGGCGGTCGGCTTCAAGGACCCGGCGCGCTACGCGCCGCCACGGGCCGGCGAGCTGCGACGTTCGGCCCTCGATCCCGGTCGGGCCGAGATCCACCTCGGGTGGAAGCCGTTCACGACGCTCGAGGAGGGCGTGGGCCGCACGCTCGAGTGGTTCAAGGCGACCCGGGCCGCCCGCCGCTGAGCATCCGGCCCGGGTGGGGCTCCGAGGCGGATCACCGCCGGAGCCGCAAGCGGTCGAGGTCGACCTCGGGGCGCGGACGCGCCCGGTAGATCGGATCGGCCCGGCCCACGAGGACGAGCGCCTGGGGGAGCCAGTCGTCGGGAAGGGCGAGGGCGCCACGCGCCGCGTCGGGACAGAAGATCGGCGCCGCGACCCAACAGGAGGCGAGGCCCGCTTCGCTCGCGGCGAGCATCAGGTTCTCGACGGCGGCTCCGAGGGACAGCAGCGCCATGCCGAACTCGGCGCGCTGGCGGCGTTCGTCGGGATACGAGTCGAGGCCTTCCGAGGTGAGGCAGGCCAGCACCAGCGAGGGCGCCGCCACGAGGCGAGCGCGGCTGCTGACGACGAGCTCGTCGATTCGAGCCGGGTCGACGCCGTCGGCGGCGAGATCAGCTCGCCAGCGGGCCCCCATGCCGCCGGCCAGCCGCCGCTTGGCTTCGTCCTCCTCTGCGGTGACGAAGCGCCACGGGCGCGAGTGGTGGGGGGCGGGCGCGAGGCACGCGGCCTCGACGAGGCGGTCGAGAACGCCCGGTTCCAGGGGGCGAGGGTCGAACGCGCGCACGGAGCGTCGCGTGGTGATGAAGGCGGGAAGGGAGGAACGGCCTGTCACCGGAACAGGTCGTCCGCCGGCGCTCGTACGAGCTGCCGGCCCGCTCCTTCGCCCCGCCAGCTCGCGTCGAGACCGCGGACGATGGCCGCGGGCACGGCCTGGGCCTTCCCCATCACGAGCTCGGCCGCGCCCGCCACCTCGTCGGCGACGGCGATCTCGGTTGCCTCGAGTGGTCGACCACCGGCGTCGTGGTCCCCGCGCAGGTCGACGATGGCCTGCAAGCCCGCGACGCCCAGCGCAACATCGACGAGGCCGTTGCGCCACGGGCGCCCGAAGGTGTCCGAGACGATGACCGCGACGTCCACGTCGGCGGCGCGCCGAACCGCCGTCCTGATCGTGCGCGCCGAGCGATCCGGATCGACCGGGAGCAGCGCGGCCGTGCCGTTCGGGACGTTGGAGCAGTCGACGCCGCTGTTGGCGCACACGAACCCGTGCGCGGTCTCGGTGATGAGGAGGTCGCCACGGCGCCGCAGCACGCGCCGCGCTTGTTGCTCGGCGACGGCTCGCCGACCGTCCGGGCTGTCGCCCGGAACTGGCACCAGCCGCCCTTCGGCCTTGGAGACCACCTTCTGTGTGACGACCAGGCAGTCGCCGCCCACCAGCGCCGTTCCCGAAGCCCGGATGGCGGCCAGGAGCGCGGCCGGGAGATCGTCGCCCGCGTCGATCTCGCCCATTCCCGTGACGGGCGAGATCGTGAGGGCCGCAGCCCTCACGCGACGGCCGCGAGTGCTCGTCGGGCGAGCTCGGCCGCGACCGCCACGTCGCGCATGAGCGTGTCGGCGACGACCGCTCGTACACCCAGAGCCGAGACCGCCGGTGCCAGCTCGCGATCGGCCGCGTCCACGACGAGCGTGCCGCAGAAATGTCGGTACGTTTCGGCCACCCCGACTGGCGACACCTCGATCCCGAGCGGGCGCATCAGGCGGTCGGCCGGTCCGCGCACCGGCGCGCCGCCGATGATCGGGCTCACGGCGACGACTCGGTCCCGCCGACGGGCGAGCGCCTCGCGGACGCCCGGGATCGCGAGGATCGGCCCGATCGAGATGACAGGATTCGAGGGACAGATCACGAGCGCGTCTGCCCCCTCGATCGCTTCCAACACCCCGGGTGCGGGCCGGGCGTCGTCGGCACCGTCGAATCGGACCGCCGCCACCGGCGTCTCCGCTCGGCGTTGCACGAACCACTCCTGCAGCCGCAGCTCGCGCGGGCCGGTGGCCTCGTCGACGACGATGCGCGTGCGCACCGGGTCGTCGGTCATCGGCAGGAGCCGCGCCGGAACCTCCCACGCAGCGACGATCTCCGCGGTGATCGTCGACAGACTTGCGCCGTCGGCGCGTCGGCGCGTCCGGTACAGGTGCGTGGCCAGGTCGCGGTCGCCGAGCCGGAACCATGTCGGGACGCCGTAGCGGTCGAGCGCGTCCATGCACTGGAAGGTGTCGCCCGCGAGTCCCCATCCGGTCTCGGGGTTCGCGGCACCGGCCAGCGTGTAGACGATCGTGTCGAGGTCCGGGGACACGGCGAGCCCGTGGAACTCGTCGTCGTCGGCCGTGTTGCCGACGACGGTGACCGACTCGGGTTCCACGACCTCGAGCAAGCCCCGCAGGAACCGGGCGGCCCCGACCCCGCCGGCGAGGGTCACGAGACGGGTCATACAAACCGAGGCTAGGCGAAGACGCGTATCGACCCCCGCTGAGGGGGGCCGATACGCGGGGGGAACGTGCCGACCCGCTCGCGCGGGCCGTCTCGATCAGTTGGACGATGCGGACGCGCGTCCGGCCGCCGAGGATGCGCTGGTCTCGCGGCCGGGCACGAGGGTCTGGACCCGGCTCCGCCCGGTCTCGACTGCCTTGGCAGCCTGGTCGGGAAGCTGCTGGAGCTGGTCGACCACGGGCTCGAGACGGGCCTTGGCCTGCGTCGAGAGACCGTCGGCGCGACCGCGGACTTCGTCACCGAGCGACTCGACTCGGGTCCGCAGCTCGCCTCGCAGCGATGCCGTGCGCTGGCGGGCGTCACGGGTCTTCGCTTCGACGTTCGACTGTGCCGACTTGATCTGCTGGTCGGCGTTCTCCCGAACCTTGCCGACCATCTCCCCCGCCTGTCCGCGAGCGCGAGCGAGCTCGTCGCGGGCCCATCGGGCACTCTTCTGCGCCTGCTGGAACCCGATGACGCCGACGCCGAGGGCGACGTACCCGGTGTCCTGGAGTGAGCGCTTCACATCGAAGTCGGTGAGTTTGCTGTTCACGGCGTGCCTCCGTTGATCGTGGGACGGCGTCGGGCCGGGTTGGTACGCCGTCGCGCTTGACAGAGTAACGCGGCCTGCTTGCTCTTGCAAGCAGGCCGCGATCGTAGACCAGGAAAGGGTTCTGCGGCTCCGAGGGGGAGTCGCGGCGGACGTGGAGGGGGTTCGGGAGGTCGGCGCCGATAGGCTGCCCCATCCCAATGTCCTCCAGTGACCCCTCGACGGCGGGGCCGGACGCGCCCGCAGCCGGCTCCGGCGAACCCGCCGGTGGTGACGAGCGCCGGGCCGAGCCCGAGGCACCAGCGGTCGTCGCGCTGGTCGTGGCGCATGGAACGGCCCCGCACCTCGACGAGACGCTGCGCTCGCTCGCGGACCAGCGGTACCCGCAATTGTCGGTCTGGGTCGTGAGCGCAGGAGCTGCCGAGGACCTCACGTCCCGAGTCGCCGCGGTACTTCCGGACGCGTCCGTCCGGAGCGTGGACGACGAGAGCTCCTTTGCCGCCGCGGCGAACGAAGCGCTCGCCGCGGTCGAAGGCGCCCCGTTCCTCTTGTTCTGCCACGACGACGTGTCACTCGACGAGAACGCTCTCCGACTCCTGATCACCGAGGCGTACCGTTCCAACGCGGGAGTGGTCGGGCCCAAGATCGTCGATCACGACAACCCGCGCATCCTCCTGGACGTCGGTCAGTCTGTCGACCGCTTCGCGTCGCCGTACCCCTCCGTGGAGCCCGGCGAGATCGATCAGGAACAGCACGACGCGGTCCGCGACGTGTTCTTCGTGTCCTCCACGACGCTGCTGATTCGGGCCGATCTGTTCGAGACGCTCGGGGGCTTCGACGGAGCGACGTCTCCGGGAGCGGAGGACCTCGACCTGTGTTGGCGAGCCCGGCTCGCCGGGGCGCGCGTCATCATCGCTCCCGACGCGCGCGTTCGGCACCACGAATCGAGCCCGGAGGACCACGCCGGGCCTTCCGACGCACCGCGCCTCTACGAACGCCGTCGGCTCTGGACCTTCCTGAAGAACTACTCGCTCCCGAGCCTCGCGTGGCTGGTTCCCGCCGCCGTCTTCCTCGGAGCGGCCGAGACCTTGGTGTTCCTCTTCACCCGGAGCCGCTCCCGCGCCGTCGCGGGTCTCCTCGCGTGGGGCTCGACCTTCGGTCGGCTCCGCGAGCTGCGCACCGCCCGTCGATCATCCGCCGCGAGCCGCCGGATCGCGGACCGGGACCTTCGCTACCTCCAGGCGCGCGGCAGCGCCCGTGCGGCTCGCTTCCTCAGCGCGCGGCTGCAGACCGAGGAGCGTCTCGCCACCATCGGCGCCGCGGGCCGCGATGCAGTCGAAGCTGCTTCCCGTCGGATGCGCACGCGGTTCACCGTCGCCACGCTCGTCCTCATCGTGGTCGCCCTCTTCGGAGCGCGCGATCTCCTCTTCGGGCGCGTTCCGGCCGTGGGCGAGCTGTTGCCCTGGTCGGGAGTGAGCGAGCTGTTCGGCGGCTTCACCTCGGGTTGGCGATTCTCGGGTCTGGGAGCTGCCGCCCCCGCCCCCGCCGCCTTCGCATTGCTCGGGGTCGGGGGCTCGGCGCTGCTCGGCGACGTCGCGCTCGCCCGCACGCTCGCCGTGGTGCTCACGATTCCATTCGGGGCCTGGACGATGTATCGTCTCGTTCGGCCGCGGTCGCCGTCCCCCGGGCCGGCCTTCGCCGCTGCGCTCGCCTACGCGACCGTCGCGGTTCCGCGCAACGCGATCGCCGAGGGTCGACTCGGCGCGATGGTCTCGTACGTGCTCGCTCCGGCGATGCTCGCCGCGTTGTTGCGGGCCGCGGGCAAGGCGGCAACGGGAGACGAACCCAACGACCGGGTCGACGCGCGGCGGTCGCTGCTCCGCCTCACGGTGATGGTCGCGATCGCGACCGCGTTCGCTCCGAGCGCGCTGGTGATCGTGCCGATCATGGCGCTCGCGCTCACGCTTGCCGTCCCGTTGGTCGGCGGGCCCGGGCTCGCGTGGCGCGCCCTGGGGCGGGCGTTGCTCGCCACCGCGGGTGCGGTGGTGCTCCTGCTCCCGTGGCCGCTGGCGTACGCCAGCACGGGGGTGGGGGCCGGCACCCTGGGCGCGGTCGTCTCCGTCGAGGGCTTCTCGGTCGCGGACGTCCTTCGCTTCCACACCGGACCGGCCGGTGCCGGCTGGCTGGAATGGGGCCTGGTCGCGGCGGCCGCGTTCCCGTTGCTCGTCGCGACCCGTCGCCGACTCCAGTGGGCGGCGCGGGCCTGGATCATGGCGCTCCTGAGCTGGGCGCTCGTGTGGATCCCGGCCCGGTTCGGCGGCGACGTGCTCGTGCCGCCGCCCGAGCTCCTGCTCGTCCCCGCCGCACTGGGACTCGCGTTCGCGGTCGGGGTCGGGGCGGCGGCGTTCGTGGACGACGTTCCGCGATTCGGCTTCGGATGGCGACAGCCCGCCGCGCTGGCCGCGGGGCTCGCGCTCGCCCTCCCCGCGGTCGCGTTCCTGGGTGCGTCCGCCGACGGACGTTGGCAGCTCCCGGCCCGAGGGTGGGACGGGGCGCTCACCTTCCTTGATGCCGAGGGCGAGGTCTCGTCTTTCCGTGCGCTCTGGGTCGGCGATCCCGAGATCCTCCCGCTCGATCCCTGGGTCCGCGATGTGGGCGACGCGACCGTCGGGTTCGGCACGACCCGCAACGGAAACGGCAGCGCGCTCGAGCTCTGGCCCATCGGGGACGACGATGCCAACGCGGCGCTGGGCGACGCACTCGAGCTGGCGCTCGAAGCGCAGACCACGCGGCTCGGTCGGCTCCTCGGTCCGATGGGCGTCCGCTACATCGTGGTACCCGAACGAGATGCCCCCGAGGGCAGCGCGGGCCCGGCGCCCCCGGGCGTCGTCGCGGCCCTCGACCGACAGGACGATCTCGAGCGGCGCGAGACGGACCAAGCCGTGAGCGTCTACGAGAACGAAGCCTGGGTCCCGCTGCGCGCGGTCGTGCCGGCGGACACGGACCTGCCCGTGGACCCGGACGACCCTGCCACCGCGGGGCTGCGGACGGAGCCGGGACGGGTCGCCGTGCCCGTCACGGGGCCGCTCAGCGACTCGTCGCCGGTCCCGCCCGGCCTCCTCCTCTGGTCGGAGGCGTTCGACTCCGACTGGTCGGTAAGCGTCGAGGGCGAGGCTTCCGACCACGAGGAGACTTTCGGGTGGGCCAACGGCTTCGCCGTCCCCGACGGTGGCTCCGTCGACCTGTCCTACGGAGGGCAGGCTGTTCGTTGGCTGTTGGTGGCGGGCGAAGCCGTGCTCTGGATCCTCCTGGGATGGCTCTGGGTGCGAACGGGCCGTCGGCGGCGTCGGAGGCACGGATGACGGCCGCGCCGACCCGTCGCAGCCGGCGCGAGGCGCGCGCCGCTCGCGACCGACGACCGGCGGGGCGGATCCCGCGACTGCCGGTGCTGATCGTGGTCGCGGGCCTGGTCGCGGCGGCCACGCTGGTCGGATCGGGACCGTCGCCCTCGCGGGGGAGCGTGTCAAGGCCTCCCGGCGCGGCGGCGGAGCTCGTGGACACGGAACGGGTGTCGACGCCGTGGTATTGCGCCGCCGGGACCTCCGACCCCGACGGCCGGGCCGACGAGACGCTCGTGATCACGAACGTCGGCGAGGAGGACGCGGAGGTGGTCGTCACCGTCGAGCAGGGCACGGACACGGACCCCGCCCGCCAGGTCGTGGACGTCGCGAGCGCTTCGCAGGTCCGTGTGCCCGTGTCGGATGTCGCCGCCACACCCGATCCGGGCGTCGTCGTCGAGGGGTTCGGTGGGCGGATCGTGGTGGAGCACGAGCTCCGCGGCGCGGGGGACGTCGCCCTCGGGCCGTGTGCAACGAGCGCCTCGCCGACCTGGTACTTCGCCGCGGGGACCACCAAGGCCGGCCGCGCCCAGTTCCTCGACCTCTTCAATCCCTACGGCGAGGATGCCAGCGTCGACGTCACTCTCTACACGGACGAGGGACCGAAGTCGGACCCCTCCCTGACGGGGCTGACCGTGCCCCGCCACAGCCGGGTCTCGGCACCGATCCACGAGGCACTGTCGCGCCAGAGCATCGTGGCCGTAGCTGTCGAGGCTCGCGTCGGTCGGGTGGTCGCCGAGCAGACGTTGGCGGCGCTCGGTGATGGTGCTTCGGGGCTGTCGGTCGTGCTCGGCGCGCCCGAACCTGCGGAGAGCTGGACGATCCCCGACGGCTCCGTCGTCGCCGGCAGGGTGAGCGAGGCGATCGTCGTGCTCAATCCCGGCGACGTCACCGCCGAGGTCGAGCTGGCCACGATCCTCGAGGACGACGTGGTCGAGCCCCAGTTCACCTCGGTGCCGGGACGTTCGGTCGTCGCGTTCGACGTCGGTGCCTTCGCCCCCGAGGGTCGGAACACGGTGCTCGTCCGCAGTGACAACGACGTCCCGATCGTCGTCGACCAGCGCTGGGTCGCCACGGGCCCCGCGGGCCGGGTCGGAATCGCGTCCACGTCGGCGGTCGCCGAGCCCGCCGACGAATGGGTCTACGCCTTCGCGGCGGTGGGGGAGGACTCCGGTGATCGGCTCGTGGTCTACAACCCTGCGCTGCCCGGCGAGGGAGACCCCGTCACGGTGACGGCGACGTTCGTGGTCGACGGCGAGCGCGGCAGTGCCGACGAACTCGAGGGATTCGTAGTCGAGCCCGGGGAACGGGTCACGCGCTCGGTCGGCGGTACGAGCGGACGCGCGAAGGCAGGCCTGGTGGTGGAGGCGGACGGGCCGGTCGTCACCGCTCTCACCTCGTTCCCCGACGGGTTCGCTACGCGAATCGGCGTGCCCGTCTCTTGATCGTGGATGTTCGTCTCGCGATCGCGGTGCTCCTCGTCTCCGCCGCGGCCGCGGCGGCGTGGTTCATCGAGCGGCGGCGTCCCCGTGCGCCGGCCGATGCGCTCACGACGGGAACGGGGCCTGCCCGACTGGCTCGGGAGGACTTCCCCCGCTCCGATGCTCCGTGGCTCGTCGTCCTGTTCTCGTCGGCGACGTGCGACTCGTGCGGCCCGATGGCGGAGAAGGTCCGGGTGCTCGATTCCGAGGCGGTCGCGACCTGCGAGATCGAGTACTCGGTCGACCGTGCACTCCACGAGCGGTACCGGATCGACGCGGTACCACTGGTCGTGATCGCGGACGCCGACGGCGTCGTCACCGCAGCGTTCGTCGGACGGACGTCCGCGACCGACCTGTGGGCAGCCGTTGCCGAGGTTCGAGATCCCGGCTCCACTCCCGAACCCGGGTTGGGTACGCCGGACGCCCCCTGACGCGGGACTCGTGGCGCCCGCCCGGCCGTCAGTCGTCGCGAGTGCGGCGCCGCATGCTCGTCGGGGTGGGCGAGACCTCGGGCTCGAGCTCGGCGTCGGGGGCGAGCTCGGTGTCGGGGGGCTCCACCTCGACCTCCGATCCGTCGGCCCGCTCGAGTACCCGCTTCCCGCCGACCCTGCGGCCCATGGCCTCGTCGACCAGGCGCTCGACCTCGCTGCCCTCGAGGGTCTCTCGTTCGAGGAGCGCGTGCGCGACCGCGTCGAGACCGGCCCGGTTCTCGGTGAGGAGCGTCGTGCAACGCTCCTCCTCGGTGCGCAGGATCCGCTCGACCTCTTCGTCGATCACCCGGGCGGTGTCGTCCGAGTAGTCGCGGGTGTGGACGAGGTCCTCGCCCAGGAACACCTGGCCCTGCGAGCCCCACGCCATCGGCCCCACCCGGTCGGACATGCCCCACTCCCGCACCATCTTGCGCGCCAGTTCGGTCGCCCCCACGAGGTCGTTGTTTGCCCCCGTTGAGAGCTCGTCGTAGACGAGAGCCTCCGCGACCCGGCCGCCCATACGGACGACGAGCGAGTCGGCGATGTAGTCGTAGCGGTGGATGTGGCGCTCCTCGGGCAGCTGCTGGGTCACGCCCAGCGCCATGCCCGTGGGCAGGATCGTCACCTTGTGCACGGGGTCGGCGTGCTCGAGCACGTACGCGGCCACGGCGTGGCCGGCCTCGTGGAAGGCGACCGCCTCCTTCTCCTCCTCGCTCATCGCCATCGACTCCCGCTTGAGGCCCATGAGGACGCGATCGCGGGCGTTCTCGAAGTCCTCGTCGTGGATCGAGTCGTCGCCACGGCGCACGGCGTAGAGCGCGGCCTCGTTCACGAGGTTGGCGAGGTCCGCGCCGCTCATGCCCGGCGTCCCCTTGGCCAGCGTCTCGACGTCGACGTCCGCGGCGATCTTCTTGTCCTTGAAGTGGACCTTCAGGATCGCGCTGCGTTCCTCCTGCGAGGGGAGGGGGACCAGGACCTGCCGGTCGAACCGACCGGGTCGGAGCAACGCGGGGTCGAGCACGTCGGGCCGGTTGGTCGCCGCCATCACGACCAGGCCCTCGGTGGGCTCGAAGCCGTCCATCTCCCCGAGGATCTGGTTCAGGGTCTGCTCACGCTCGTCGTGGCCGCCACCGAGGCCGGCGCCGCGCTTGCGGCCGATCGAGTCGAGCTCGTCGATGAAGATGATGGCCGGAGCCTGCTTGCGGGCGTTCTGGAACAGGTCCCGCACACGCGACGCGCCGACTCCCACGAACATTTCCATGAAGTCCGAGCCCGTCACCGCGATGAACGGGACCCCCGCTTCCCCGGCGACCGCCCGGGCGATGAGGGTCTTCCCTGTCCCCGGCGGCCCGACGAGGAGCACGCCCTTCGGGATCTTGGCGCCGATATCGCGGAACTTGTGTGGGTGCTTCAAGAAGTCGACCACCTCGGTGATCTCCTTCTTCACTCCCCGGTAGCCGGCGACGTCGTCGAAGGTGGTCTTCGGCTTCTCGGTCGCGTAGACCTTCGCCTTGCTCTTGCCGATGCTCATCACCCCGGCCATCTGGCCCTGGGCGCGTCGCTGCATCCAGATGAAGAGCCCGATGATCAGGCCGAGGAAGATCAGCCAGGGGAGGAGCTCGAGGAGGACGTTCGTCGTCTCGGGCTGGTAGTCACGGCCGACGTCGTTCTCGTCGAGGATGGCGATGTCGGACTCGGGGATCTGGTCTCGCGGTCCCTGGGTCTCGAACTCCTTCTTGTTGTCGAAGGCCTCGCTGGTGTCCTTGAACTCGCCGACGATCTTGCCCGTGTCCTGGTTGATCTCGACGTTCTTGATCTCGCCGTCCCGCACCGCCTGGATGAACTCGGAGTAGTCGAACTGATAGCGGTCGGTCGTGGAACGGAAGAACCCGTTGAACAGCAAGAGCCCGGCGACGAGGGCGATCGCGACGATAGGCACCCACCGGGGCCACGGTCGGGGGCGGGGTCCTGATTGTTGCGGTGGCCGCTCGGGCGGCTCCGGGGGCGGGCCCGGAGGGCCGTCGGGCGGGCGTGCGCTCATGTAGTTCCGCTCCTGGGGGACGTCCCCATGCTACGACCCGACAACGCCGTCGGACGCGCCGGGTGTTCCCCGGCCTGTTCGAGGCCGGTCCGGCGCCGACCGTTACGGTGGATTCGTGGCTTCGGCACTCCCCCCGTCACCGGCGCCGGCCCGCACCGCCCGCTGGGGCCTGTGGGACTGCCTGTTCGCGTGGCTGACCGCGGTGTTCGCCGGGGGAGTGGTCGGGGCCCTGCTGGCAACCGACACGCCCGACGGGTTGGAGCTGCGTTCGGGGGCGGTGGCGGCCGTCGTGGTGGTCCAGAACGTCGTGCTCTTCGGTGCGCTCACCCTGGTGAGCCGCCTGCGTGGCTTCGGGAGCGTCCGGCGCGACTTCGGCTTCGGGCTCTCGGCACGAGACGCCGGCTGGCTTCCGCTCGGCGCCCTCCTGGAGATCGGGGTCTCGATCGCGCTCGTGCCGATCGCGATCGTCGGGAACCTGGACGACGCGCCCCAGGAGGCGGTGCGCCGGCTCGAGGACGCCGGAGGCATCTCGCTCGTGGTCATCGTCCTGGGGGTGGTCCTCCTCGCGCCGCTGGCGGAGGAGCTGCTCTTCCGGGGACTGCTGCTGCGCGCGCTCCTGCGTCGCACCACCCCGGGCTGGGCGGTCGGCTTGTCGGCGGCGGCGTTCGCGCTCGTGCACCTGCTCGATCCCAAGGCCCTGCCCCTCCTGCCGGGGCTCATGGCCCTCGGCGTCGTGGCCGGGGTCCAGGCCGTGCGGACCGGGTCGCTCTCCCGGCCGATCCTCCTCCATGCGGGGTTCAACCTCGTGACCGTCCTCTTGATCGTGGTCGGCTGAGCTGCACGGATCGACCGAAACTCGTCCCGAAACCCTCAACCCGGTCCTCCGAGCGCCGAGCAGGCTTCGATGGCGGAAGTAGGGAACATGCGTTGTCCGAGTTGCGGCAAGCAGAACACGGTCATCGAGATCCGGATGCGGATCGCGGACGAGGACGTCTCGTTCCAACGCTGCGGTTTCTGCGAGGCCAAGGTCTGGGAGCGCCGTGGTGAGGGCGAGGTGAGCCTGGACGGCGTCCTCGAGCTCGCCCGGACCTCCCGGTAGCCCCGGGGACGCCGGAACGGGGTGGCCCCGGCGCGCGGCCTCCGGGCTGGCATCCTGGTCGGATGCGGGCCCTCCGGGAGATGAGCGCGGCGCGTGCCGACGGCGATGCAGCCGGGACCGAGTGGCGGCCCTGGGCCGAGCTCGCGGTCGGCGCGGCCGTCATCGCCGCGTGCTGCCTCTTCGTCTTCCTCGAGCTCCAGCCGGCGCTGATCTTCCGGAACACCACGCCCAACGGCGGTGACACCGGTGCCCACGTCTGGTGGCCGGCGTTCTTCTCCGACACCATCTTCCCGAGCTGGCGGCTCTCGGGCTGGGCACCCGACTGGTACGCGGGCTTTCCCGCGGGCCACTTCTACTTCCCGCTGCCCGTCCTCCTCATCTGGTTCGTCGACCTGGTCCTGCCGTACAACGTCGCGTTCAAGCTCGTGGCGGCGGCCGGTCCGATCATGCTCCCGGGCGCCGCGTACGCGTTCGCCCGCGGAATACGGGCGCGCTGGCCCGCGCCTCCCCTGTTCGCGGTCGCGGCCGTCGTCTTCCTCTTCGACCTCAAGTACCAGAACTTCGGCGGGAACCTCACGAGCACCCTCCAGGGCGAGTTCTCGTTCTCGATGGGGATCGCCTTCGGCCTCTTCTTCCTCGCCGCCTACGCCCGCGCGCTTCGGAACCGCAAGGGTTTCGCACTCGCCGCGGCGTTGCTGGCAGCTACGTTGCTGTGCCACGTCATCGTCGCGGTGCTCGTCGTCGTGGGCGCGATCGTGGTCTGGCTCGGCTCGAAACCGCTCCGTACGTTCCTGCCCGCGGTGTCGATCGCAGTCGTCGGTGGGCTGCTCACCGCCGTCTGGAGCCTTCCCCTCGTCGGACGGCTCGCCTACACGACGGACATGGGATGGCAGAAGGTCACTGCCTACGTCCAGCACCTCTTCCCGAGCGACATCATCTGGGTGGTGGCGCTCGCCGGCATCGGTGCCGTCACCGGCCTCGTGCTGGTGCGGCGGGCATCACTGCTCCTGCTCGCGCTGACGGTCGCGTTCGGGCTCCTGTTCGTGGTCGCCCCCGAAGGGCGCTTGTGGAACGCGCGGGTGCTGCCCTTCTACTACGTCTTCCTCTTCCTCCTCGCGGCCCAGGGTGGGGCCGAGGTGGCCCGCGCCGCCGGTCGCGGGGCCGCGAAGGTCTGGGCGCGTGTCGCCGGGCCGCTCGGCGAAGCCGACCTCGAGACCGCGCCGGTGGAGGACGACGCGACCCTGCTCCCGTCCCGCGGCGAGACCACCCGGCCCGCCGCCCCCGAGCCCGAGTCCCGGTCGGTCGCCGAGTCCGAGCCCTCGGTCACGCTGCGCTGGGGCGCGGCCACCACACTCGCGGTGCTCGCGGTCGTCGCGGGGTTGGTCTGGGCCCACGTCGACCGCGGCTATCTCGACGACTGGGCTCGGTGGAACTCCTCCGGCTACGAGGCGCGGACGGCCTACCCCGAGTACGCGGAGATCATCGAGACGATGAACGGTCTGGAGCCGGGCCGCGCCGTCTGGGAGCGAGCTGAGGGGCTGAACAACTACGGCACCGACCTCGCGCTCGAGCTTCTCCCGTACTTCACGGACGGGCGCATCGCCTCCATGGAAGGGCTGTACTTCGAGTCGTCCGCCACCACCCCGTATCACTTCCTGATGGTGGCGAAGCTCGGCAGCGAGCCCTCCAACCCCGTGCGCTTCGACGACGACTCGGGGATCACCTACTCGACGATCGACTCCTTCGACGAGGGAGTGCGCCAGCTCCAGGCGTTCGGCGTCCGCTACCTGATGCTCACCTCGGATGCTGCCCAGGAACGGGCCGATGCCAACCCGAACCTGGAGCTGGTCGCCGAAGTAGGGGACCGCGACGGCGCTCCGCCCGACGGCTGGCGGATCTACGAGGTGGCGGACTCGGAGCTGGTGGAACCGCTGCGGTACGAGCCCGTCGTACTCGACGACGTCGACGCCAAGGCATGGTTGGAGCCGTCGGCGCGCTGGTGGGAGGACCCCGCGGCGATCGACCGCCCGCTCGCCGCCGGCGGCCCCGAAACGTGGGCGCGCGCCAGTGCGGACGACGCGACGAACGTCCCGTTCTCCGAGCTCCCTCCGGTCGAGGTCACCGACATCGAGACCGACCGTGACGAGATCCGCTTCCACGTGTCGGAGCCCGGCGTGCCGGTGGTCGTGAAGATCTCCTATTTCCCCGGCTGGAGCGCGGAGGGCGCGGAGGGGCCGTGGCGGCTCACGCCCAACCTGATGGTGGTGGTTCCCACGGCCGAGACCGTCACCCTCAGTTACGGGGCGACGGCGCTCGACTACGCGGGGCTCGCGCTCACGGGCGTGGGTTTCGTCGGCCTGGGGCTGCTCGCCTGGTGGGCGCGGCGCCGCTCGCGGTCCGGTGGTTCGATCGCGGGTGAAACGCCCGTCGAGACGGCCGCGACCCGAGGGTCGGAAGAGGTCCCGGCACTACACTGACCCGCTCTCGTCGCCTCTCCTGGTCCGCGAGCGGGGAGCCGTGGTGCCGACGAACGTCGAAGTCGACCGCCTCTTCAAGGCCTACGACGTTCGCGGGACCTACCCCGACGAGATCGACGAAGACCTCACCCGGCGCGTCGGCAACGCGTTCGTGGTGTTCACCGGTGCCGATCACGTCGCCGTGGGCCACGACATGCGTCCGTCGTCGATCCCCCTCACGCAGGCCTTCGTCGAGGGCGCGACCACCGCCGGCGCCGACGTGACACTGCTCGGGCTGGCTTCGACGGATCTCGTCTACTTCGCGGCCGGCACCCTCGACGTCCCTGCGGCGCAGTTCACCGCCTCGCACAACCCTGCGCAGTACAACGGCATCAAGCTCTGTCAGGCGGGGGCGGCGCCGATCGGCCGGGACACCGGGCTGGACGAGATCAAGGCAGCTGTCGCGTCGGGCGAGCTCCGGCATGCGACGCCGGAGGGCACCGTCGAGGAGCGCAGTCTGATCGACGACTTCGTCCGCCACGTCCACAGCTTCATCGACGTCTCGGCGCTCCGGCCGATGACGATCGTGGCCGACACCGCCAACGGGATGGGTGGGCTCATCGCGCCGAAGGTCTTCGAGGACCTCCCGGTCCAGCTCACGATCCTGTACCCGGAGCTCGACGGAACGTTCCCGAACCATCCCGCCGATCCGATCGACCCCGAGAACCTCCGAGACCTCCAACGAGAGGTCGTGGCGCGACACGCCGCCGTCGGCCTCGCCTTCGACGGGGACGCCGATCGCGTCTTCCTGGTCGACGATCGGGGCGATCGGCTGTCGGGCTCGCTCACCACGTCGATCGTGGCCGCGGGAATCCTCGACGGGTTCGGGGGGAGCGACGGGACCGACACCGGCCTCACCGTGCTCCACAACCTCATCTGCTCCAAGGCGGTCCCGGAGATCATCCGGGAGCACGGTGGACACCCGGTCCGCACGCGTGTCGGGCACTCGTTCATCAAGGCGGTCATGGCCGAGACGGGCGCGATCTTCGGCGGCGAACACTCGGGCCACTACTACTTCCGTGACAACTGGCGGGCGGACTCGGGCATCATCGCCACGATGGTTGTCCTCGAGCAGCTCGCGCGTGCGAGCATGCCACTCTCGGAGCTCCGGCGCCCGTTCGAGCGTTATGCCGACTCGGGTGAGATCAACACCGAGGTCGACGACCAGCAGGCGGTGATGGCCGCGGTGGAGGCGTCGTATCCGGACGCCGCCGCCGATCACCTCGACGGTCTGACGCTCGACTTCGGCGGTTGGTGGTTCAACCTGCGTCCGAGCAACACCGAGCCGTTGCTCCGCCTCAACCTCGAGGCGCCGACTCCCGAGGAGTGCGAGGCTCGGACGAAGGAGGTCCTCCGGTTGATCCGGCGATGAGCCAGGTCGTTCGCCCGGCTTCACGGTGATGCCGGACGAACGCATCATGGGTACGATCCGACGTCCGCCGACGCGCGCGAAGGAGTGACCGTGGCGCTCGATCCGAAGTTGCTCGAGATCCTCGCTTGCCCCGAGGACAAGGGGCCACTGCTCTACTTCGAGGCCGACGACTTCCTCTACAACCCGCGCCTCCGACGCAAGTACCTCATCGACGACGACATCCCCGTGATGCTGATCGAGGAGGCCGTCGCCGTCGACGACGACGAGCACGCGCAACTCGTGGCCCGAGCCGAGGCCGAAGGGATCGAGCCGACCTTCGAATCCGCCTGAGCCCGTGGTCGACACGCTCGGGTTCGCCGTCACGATCGCGGGCTTGCCCGAACAGGTCGCGGAGGCCCATGCCGCGGCAGGTGCGGTCCCCGCCGAGCGGTTTCCGGACGGCGACGATGTCGACGAGGTGGTCGTGCTCGGGATGGGCGGATCGGGGATCTCCGGCGACGTGCTGGCTGCAGTGGGACGGAGGTCGCTGCGCGTCCCGATCACGGTGGTCAAGGACTACGCGCTCCCCGCGCACGTGGGGGCCCGCACGCTGGCGTTCGCCCAGTCCTATTCGGGCGACACCGAGGAGACGGTCGCTGCCGCGTCGGCCGCGATCGAACGCGACGCGACGGTGATCGTGGTCGGCAGTGGCGGCCGGCTCGGTGAGCTGGCGGACGAGCGCGGCCTCTTGCGCTTCGATTGCCCACCCGGGCTCCAACCCCGCGCCGCGTTGGGGATGCTCGTCGTGCCGCTGTTCGTCACGTGCTTCCGCGCCGGCCTGCTGCCCGAAGGTCATCGGTGGCTCGTCGCGGCCGAGGAGCAGCTGCGCGCCCGACGAGAGGCGTGTCGACTGGAGGCTCCCGGTGACGCGAACCCGGCGCGCGCGATCGCGCGCAAGATCGACCGGACGATCCCGCTCGTCTACGGCGGGGGTGCGATCGGCGCGGTGGCCGCGCAGCGCTGGAAATGCGACGTGAACGAGAACGCCAAGGCTCCGGCGTTCTGGAACGCGTATCCCGAGCTCGATCACAACGAGATCTGTGGCTGGGGCCAGCACGGCGACGTGACTCGCCAGGTCTTCTCGCTCGTCGAGCTACGGCACGATTTCGAGGGCGAGCGGACCGCCGCCCGCTTCGACGCGACCCGGGACCTGGTCGAAGAGACGGTCGCGCAGGTGCTCGAGGTCCGCGCCGAAGGCGAGGGACCCCTGGCGCAGCTTCTCGACCTCATGTACGTGGGCGACTGGACCAGCCTCCACCTCGCCTTCCAGAACGACGTCGATCCCGGCCCCATCGACGTCATCCAGCAACTCAAGGCCAGATTGAGCCGCTGAGCCGTCGGGCCGATGCGTCGCGGAGCGGGAGGCGTCTCCCGCTAGCATGGGCAGTCGTCGGGCCTCGAACGGCTGTCACCCGGTGATCCGGGCCGACTCCCACACAGGACAGCCCGGGCGCGGCGCGAGCCGCCGCCCGCCGACGAGGAGCAGATCATGACCACGACCGCGCCGACGACGTCCGACGCCCGCGTCCCCGGTCGCGACTTCAAGGTTGCCGACCTCTCGCTCGCCGACTTCGGCCGCCGCGAGATCGAGCTGGCCGAGGTGGAGATGCCCGGCTTGATGGCTCTTCGGGCCGAGCTCGGGCCGACGCAGCCGCTCACGGGCGCGCGGATCACCGGCTCGTTGCACATGACGGTGCAGACCGCCGTACTGATCGAAACGCTGCTGGACCTCGGCGCCGAGGTGCGCTGGGCGTCGTGCAACATCTTCTCGACCCAGGACCACGCGGCCGCGGCGGTCGTAGTCGGACGAGACGGCACCGTGGACGCGCCCGCCGGCCCGGCAGTGTTCGCCTGGAAGGGCGAGACGCTGGAGGAGTACTGGTGGTGCACGGAGCAGGCACTGACCTGGCCCGCCGACGATGGTCCGGACATGATCCTCGACGACGGCGGTGACGCGACGTTGCTCGTCCACAAG
>CAYRHS010000027.1:7740-25204 GCA_964424125.1 uncultured Burkholderiales bacterium | reverse complement strand
CGCACACGGCTGCGTCTACGCGGGACGCCGTGCAGCTCACGCGTCGTCGTGTGCCCGTCCTGTGCCCGCGAACGGCTCTACTGGCGCGTTTCCGCAGGTGAGAGTCTACGGGCGCGGTGAGCCGGCCTGTACGCCGGATTCTGTACGGGCGGCGATTTCGCCCGCGGCGGCCATCCATCTCGACCGGCGGTTGCCCGCCGGTTCCAGCGGCCTACCCGGGGGTGTCTGCGGACGGGCCGCCCTCCCCCTGCTTGGCCTTGCTCCGGGTGGGGTTTGCCGAGCCACCCGGGTCGCCCCGGGCGCTGGTGCGCTCTTACCGCACCGTTTCACCCTTGCCTGTGCCGGTCACCCGGCCATCGGCGGACTGCTCTCTGTTGCACTTTCCTGCGGGTCGCCCCGACTGGGAGTTACCCAGCACCCTGCCCTTCGGAGTCCGGACGTTCCTCGGCCCGTGCCGTGGGCACGGGACGCGACCGCCCGGCCGACTCACCGCCCCCATTGTCGCGCTTCCGCCGCGCGGCGAGCAGCGCCCCGATCATCCCGAAGCATCCCGAGAACACGAACAGCACCAGGATGGCGCCGGGGTTGAGCACCGGGTCGTCGCCCGAGACGAGGCCCTGGCCGCCGCGCACCGCCCAGATGAGGATCCGCAGCGGGATCCACAGCACGAACGTTCCCAGCCCCGCGAGGCTGCCGTTGGTGAGGGGGGCGGCGGGCGAGGTGGCGCCGGCGATCCATCCCGCGAGCGCGAAGACGAGGAGCAGCAGGAGGAACGCCAGCGCGGCCCACGCGCTCGTGTCGAACTCGTCGAGCTCGCGCTCGAGGATCGCGATGACGAGGACGACGGGGAGGAGCGCGAGGAAGCCCGCGAAGGCGCCCCGGCGGACGGCTTCGGGATCGAGGGGGCGCTCGCTCATCGCCACGTCCAGCCCTCGGGGAGGAACGGCGAAGGCAGGCCGAGCGCTCCGGGGTTGAGGATGCCCTCGGGGTCCAGCGCGTGCTTCAGCCCGACCAGCACGTCGAAGGCAGCGCGACCGAGCGCATCACGGACGTAGGGCGCCCGGTTGCGGCCCGCGCCGTGGTGGTGGCTGATGGCAGCGCCCGCGTCTCGTGCCGCGTCGACCGCGGCGCCGAACGCCGCCGCGTAGTAGCGATCCTTCGCCCCCGGATCGTCACCGACCTCACCGCCGAAGGTGAAGTAGAGGCAGCCGCCGTCGGTGTAGGCGTGGGAGCAGTGAGCGGTGGCCGCCAGCGTGCCCGCCACGCCGCGGATCGCCTTCGGGACCTGCTCGTAGACGTCCGGGAGCCGGGACCAGTTCGCGGCGAACTCGATCGTGTCGACCACGAGGCCGGCTGCGATGGCCGTTCCGAGCGCGCTCACGTCGTTTCGGTGCTCGAGCCACTGTGTGACGAGCGCGGCGTCAGTCTCGGATGCCGCCGCCGTGCGCGCGACCTCCTCGGCGGTGGTCGTCATCGACACGTCGACGACCGCGGGCTCGCCTTCGTCGAGTACGAGCAGCAGCGCGCCGTCGACATCGTAGGTCTGGCGAGCCTCGTCGTTGTCGTAGAGCCGCAGCACCGCGGGCGTGGCACCTCGGCGGAGCACGCGCCGGCAGGCGTCGAGGCCGTCGGCGAACGTCTCGAACCGGTACGCGGCGTGGCGGCTCACCTCCGGCGCCGGGTGGAGACGGAGCGTTGCTTCGGTCACGACCCCCAACGTGCCCTCGCTTCCGACGAAGAGTTGCGTGAGGTCGGGTCCGACGGCGGCTCGTGGCGCACCTCCGGTGTGCACGACGTCGCCGGATGCGGTCACGACCTCGAGTCCCGCGACCATGTCCTCGATCTTGCCGTAGCGGGTGGAGTACTGACCCGCGCCACGACACGCGATCCATCCTCCAACGGTGGAGATGTCGACGGACTGCGGCCAGTGGCCCAGGGTGAGCCCGCGCGCACGCAGGGCCGACTCGAGCACGTCGCCGAACGTGCCCGCACGCACCCTCGCGAGGAGCGAGGTGTCGTCGACCTCGACGACACCCTGGAGCGCGGTGCAGTCGAGCACGAGACCCCCGGCGACGGGGACGGCTCCACCGCCGACGCCCGATCTGCCCGCCGCGGGCGTGACCGGGATCCTGTGTCGGTTGGCGATCGCGAGGACGGCTCCCACCTGCTCCCGCGAGCGGGGCGTGACGACCACCTCGGGTCGAGCCGCGACCTGGCCGTGCTCGGCCCACACGGCCGCGAGGGGCCACCAGTCGCGGGCCGCCTCGGTGCGTGCTGCGTCGTTCGTCGCCGTCCCCGCCGCACCGATGGAGTCCGCCAGCTCGTCCCGCACTTCCTCTGGCACGGGCACCCGCGGCCCGGCGAGATGCTCGCCGGCCGTCTCCGGAGCGGCGAGCGGAACAGGAACCTCCCGGGGCACTTCAGGCTCCGGCCGCGGACCACAGTGCGGCGTGCGGGTCGCGAGCCGCCTCCTGGGCGCGGGCTGCCTCGTCGCGCAGCGCCTCGATCTGGCGTCGACGCTCGGCCCGATCCCACTCGAGCGCGGGGCCGATCAGCTCCGCGACGTCGTCTGCCGCATCGGCGGTGGCATCCGCGTCGAGCAGCAGCGCGCGGGTGCGGCGGGAGAGCACGTCGAGGAGGTCGAGCGCCCATTCGGCCTCCACCGCGTACCGCGCCTCGGCCCGCACGTACGGGAGGCCGTCGATCAAGGGCGCCGACAGGGACGGATCCGCGCGGAGCAGCTCGAGCACCTCGGTGGCGAGACCTCCGTACCGGTCGACGAGGTGCCGGAGCACGTCGCCGGACACGCCGAATCGGTCCGCGGTCGCCGGATCGCGCAGCTTCGAGGGGACCTCTGCGCCGACGAGAGGGAGGCGCTTCGTCCGCGATGGTCGACGGCGCGTGGGCTCGTCGAGGACGCCGAGGGCGGCATCGACCGCATCGGAGGCCATCTGTCGGTACGTCGTGAGCTTGCCCCCGGTGACGGTCACCATCCCGGAAGGGCTCACGAGCACCGCGTGCTTGCGGGACAGCTGGTCGGTAGTCTTCGTCGCGTCGGTGCGGATCAGTGGGCGGAGCCCCGCCCAGGTGCCGGTCACGTCGTCGGGTCCGATGGGATCGCGCACGACGGCGTTCACCGCGTCGAGCAGGTATCGGAGATCCGCCTCGGTGCAACGCGGCGCGTCGAGTGGCCCGTCGTAGTCCGTGTCGGTCGTGCCGACGTAGATGTGCTCGCCCCACGGGACCACGAAGATGACACGCTCATCGCCGGCCACGCCGAGGATCGCGGCCGTCTCCACCGGGAGGCGATCGCGGGGGATCGTGAAGTGGACTCCCTTGGCGGGGCGGATCATGCCCGGGTGGGAGCCCTCGTCGAGACGGCGGACCTCGTCGGCCCATACGCCCGTGGCGTTGACGACGACGCGAGCCTCGACGTGCAGCTCGCGGTCCGTTCGGCGATCACGCGCGACGACACCGTGCACCGGTCCTTCGTGGCGGATGTCGGTCACCTCGCAGTGGTTGGCGATCGTCGCCCCGAAGCGGTCGGCGGCCGTCCGCGCGACCGCGAGGGTGAGGCGCGCATCGTCGGCGTGGGCGTCGTAGTAGAGGAATGCACCGGTCACGCGGTCGGGATCGAGCGCGGGCATCAAGCGAACCGTCTCGTCGACCGTGAGCCGCCGAGTCGGGTGGAGCTTTCGCCCGCCCAGCACGTCATAGAGGGTCAGGCCGACACGCGCCGCGGCCTGGAGCATGCGAGCTCGGCTTCGGTGACCGGCCTCGGCCGCGACGACCGGGTACAGGAAGGGCAAGGGGCGCACGAGGTGGGGCGCGTTGCGGAGCAGCCGTCGTCGCTCGGTGAGGGCCTCGTGGACGAGGCCGAACTGGCCCTGCCGGAGGTAGCGCACCCCTCCGTGCACGAGCTTGGAGGACCTCGACGAGGTGCCGGAGCCGATGTCGTCCCGCTCGAGGAGCGCCGTCCGCAGCCCTCGGCTGGCGGCGTCGAGGGCCACGCCCGACCCCGTGATCCCGCCTCCGACCACCAGCAGGTCGAAGCGTTCCGAGCCCAAACGGGCGATGGCGGCAGCCCTGCGTCCGAGCGGGCCCTTCAGGCCCGGGATCGCTGAGGACGCGGGTGCCATGGCCTCTCGATCCTAGGACCTCCCGATCGGTGGGCCCCGACGGAACCGTGCCCGGATCCGAGGTTCGGCCCCGTTGTGACCGATCGGCCCGTTTTCCTCAGGTGGAGGGGGAGAGCGGCCGACGAAACGGATGTCGGTCGAGCCGCGACACGAGGAGGTCGCCGTGCGCAGCATGCTCGAGCGGACGACGTCGTCGGCGTGGAAGTCGCTCGCGCGCTGCCGAGGCGTGGACCCCGAGGTGTTCCACCCCAACCCGGACGAGGACGGTGCCGACGCCAAGGCGATCTGTGCGCTGTGTCCGGTTCGGGAGCCCTGCCTGGAGCACGCGATCGCCCGACGGGAGAAGCTGGGCGTCTGGGGTGGGCTCACGGAGCGCGAGCGCCGGCGTGAGATCCGCCGTCGCCGCCGCAGTGCCTGACCCGCGAGCGACGCGCGAGCGGATCAGCGGGCGAGCGGGTCGACGAGCCGAACGGTCTCGGGCGCGGTGGGCACTCGCTCGCCGCCGGGTCCCGTGAGAAACGCCTGGACCGTGTAGTCGCCGGGAGCGCCGAGCACGAGCTGGGGGTCGCTCTGCCACTCGATGCGCTCGTTGGGCGCCAGGTGGAGCTCTGCCCAGTCGTCGGGGAGCGGGATCGCGCGCAGCGTCTCCGTGCGCCCGTCGGGCAGCGTGAACTTCACGTCGAAGTGGGTGAGGTGGGCCTCGAGCGATGCCGTCGACGTGTTGGTGACCGTGAGGTCGAACGGCGTCATGCTCGGGACCGCCACTTCCTCGGGAAAGTCGATGACCAGCGAGAGGCTCTCAGTGCCCGCGGTCACGTCGGGCGCGGGCGCGTCGGGAAGTCCGGTGGGTTGGGGACCGGAGCCGGGCGGTGCGATTGACTGGTCCGTCGTGGTGGGCGAGGCGGCGGCCGATCGGACCCGGTCTCCGGAGTCCCGGAAGGCGCTCGCCGCGCCGACGGCGACCAGCGCCACCACGCCGGCCGCGATTCCGGTCCGCGCGAGTCGGCGCCGCAGTTTGAGTTGCCGACCGCGACCGACGGCACGTCGCAGCTCGTCGGGGCCCGGACGAGGTGGGAAGGGGTCGTCCCGGTGTTCGAGGACGCTCACGGCTGGGCCCCCTCGCCGAGGAGTCCCCGGAGTCGCGCGAGCCCGCGAGCGGCGTGCTGCTTGATCGCTCCCACCGAGCAGCCGAGCTCGGTGGCCACGTCGGCCTCGGACAGATCGGCGACGTAGCGCAACGTCACCACTTCGCGCTGGCGCTTCGAGAGCAGCTGCAACGCGGCTGCGAGGTCCACTCGTTCGGCAACGGTGGTCTCGCGTCCGGAGGGCGGTCGCAGGTCGAGCACCGCTTCCCTGGCGGTGCGATCGCGTCGGCGCACGTCGATCGCGAGGTTGGCCGTGACGCGAGCGACCCAGGCTTCCGGCCGCCGGAGCCGCGACACGCGGCGCCAGCGAGCGAAGGCGCGCGCCAGCGCTTCCTGGGCCACGTCCGCGGCCCGTTCCCGGCACAGGAGGATGCGGTGGGCCACGCGGTAGGCGGCGTCGTACAGATCGGGGAAGGCGACGTCGCAATCGGCCGGAACCTCGACGCCGGTCGTGACGACCCGTCCCTCACCGGGCGTGGCGTTCCCGCCGTCACCCGGCGCAGGTATCGGGGGAGCGGGTGACGGATCGGGTCGCAGCCGGAGCGGCGAGCGTGGCGCGTCGACGACCGCTTCGAAGTAGCTCACGTGCGCCCCGTCTCCTTCACGATCCTGTCGAGCCCGCCCGGTATCCCAAAGTTTGACCGGTCTGTCCGATAATATAATGATTCAAGGAATCTAGGGGAACAATCGCCCGTTTTGCGAGCCACAGTCGGGCCCTGACCTGCCCATCCGGTGTGGAGACGGACCACCGCTAGGCTCCCGGCGTGGACTTCGAGCTCACGAGCGAGCTCGCGGAGCTCCAGGCCACGGTCCGTCGGCTCGCTCAGGACAAGGTTGCGCCGCGAGCCCGGGAGATCGACGAGGCGGACGAGTACCCCCAGGATCTCTTCGAGCTCTTCGTCGAGACCGGGCTCACCGGCCTGTGCGTTCCGGAGGAGTACGGCGGTTCCGGGGCGGGGATCCTGGGCCTCTCGGTCGCGATCGAGGAGGTCGCCAAGTACTCGAACGCCGCCGCGCTGATGCTGTTGCTGACCCGGCTCCCGACCGGGCCCGTCCTGATCGCAGGGAGCGAGGAGCAGAAGCAGCGTTTCGTGCGGCCGGTGGCAGCCGGAGAGCAGCGGGCGGCATTCGGGCTCTCCGAGCCACAGGCGGGAAGCGACGTGATGGGGATGCGCACGCGCGCGGTGCGTGATGGCGACGAGTGGGTGCTCTCGGGGACGAAGTGCTGGATGTCGGGGGTGGTGCAGGCGGACTGGTACTGCGTATTCGCCAAGACGGGTCCGCAGGCGTCGCGGGCCCACGATTCGGTCAGCGCGTTCGTCGTCGAACGCGACCGCCCCGGGGTCTCGGTCGGCCGGCTCGACCGCAAGATGGGCGTGAAGGGCGTCGACACAGGTGAGCTGCTGCTCGAGGAAGCTCGTGTACCCGCGGCGAACGTGCTCGGGGAGGTGGGCGGCTTTCGACTCGCCATGCTCGGTCTGAACGCGATGCGACCGGTGGTGGCAGCGCGTGGCATCGGCCTCGCCGAGGGTGCGCTGATGTACGCGACCGAGTACATCAGCGCGCGAGAAGCCTTCGGGCAGACGATCGCCGACTTCCAGGGAATCCAGTGGAAGCTGGCCCAGCTCGCGACCGAGATCGAGGCCGCGCGGCTGCTCACCTACCGGGCGGCCTGGCTCGCCGACGGGGGGCGCTTCACCAAGGAGTGGGTGCCGTTCCTGTCCATGGCGAAATACGCTGCGAGCGAGCTGGCGGTCAAGGCCTCGGGCGAGTGCCTACAACTCCTCGGTGCGGCCGGGTACATGAAGGATCATCCGATGGAGCTCTACTACCGCGATGCGCGCCAGCTCACCATCGTCGAGGGCACGAGCCAGGTCCAGCTCGACCTCATCGCACGAGGCGTGCTCGATCGCGACTGCTGGTGGAGATGACCGAGACCCCGAACCCCTGGCCCGACATCCTGGGTCCGCTGTTGCGCGGGGAGGAGCTGTCCCCCGGCTCCATCGACGCGGCGATGACCGAGATCCTCGAGGGTCGCGCCGGCGACGCGCACGTGGCTGCGTTCGCGGTGGCACTGCGAGCCAAGGGCGAGTCCGCCCGCGAGCTGGCGGCGATGGTCTCGGCGATGCGGCGCTACGGCGAGGAGGTCACGGTCACGGGCGACCCGATCGACACCTGTGGCACGGGCGGTGATCGCTCGGGAACCGTGAACGTCTCGACGATGGCGGCGCTGGTCGCGGCCGGTGCCGGAGCTCGCGTGGTCAAGCACGGGAACCGGGCGGCATCGTCGAGATGTGGATCGGCCGACGTCCTCGAAGCGCTCGGCGTCGTCATCGATCTCGGGCCCGAGGACGTGGTTCGCTGTGTCTCCGAGGCCGGTATCGGGTTCTGCTTCGCGCCTCGATACCACCCGGCACTCCGATTCGCGGCGCCTGCGCGGCGAGCGATCGGTGTTGCGACGACGTTCAACTTCCTCGGCCCCCTCGCGAATCCGGCACGAGTGGTCAGGCAGGCGGTCGGCGTCTCCGACCCCGCGATGGCCGAGCGGATGCTCGGTGCGCTCGGCGAACTCGGTACTCAGCACGCGCTCGTCTTCTACGGCCACGACGGTCTCGACGAGCTCACGACGACGACACGGTCGACGGTCCTCGAGCTGCGCGACGGTGAGGTCCGAACCTTCGAGGTGGACCCAGGAGAGCTCGGGCTGGAGGCGGTCGAGCCGGGGGCGCTCACCGGCGGCGACGCCGAGGAGAACGCGGACGTGGTCCGTCGGGTCCTGGATGGCGAGCGCGGTCCGCTGCGCGACGTCGTGTTGCTCAATGCCGCGGCTGCCCTGGTCGTGGCCGGCATCGCGGGCGACCTCGCCGACGGCCTCGAAGTTGCGGCGCTCGCGGTGGACGAAGGACGAGCGGCCGCGTGCCTCGACGCGTTCGTCGCCGTGACCCGAGCTCGGAACCAGCGCACCGTCTGACATGGCGCCCGCACTCGCGTGCCCGCTTTGCGGGCACCGTCATCCACTCGAATCCTTGCCCGACTCGCCGACCTTCCGGTGCGAGTCGTGCGGCCGCACCCTCAAGACACCGGCGCGCGCCCGCCGTTCCGCCCGAGCATCGGCCGATGCGGAGCAGCCACGGCGGCGATCGACCTCCTCCCGCGGGAGCGCCGTGGAGGGCCCAGACGCGGACACGACCTTGCTCCCGCGCGCCGCGACGCGAGCAGAGGCTCGAGCCCCGCAGGCGCCACTGTGGATCCGGGTGCTCTTCTGGTTCCTAGCCGTGCCCCTCGCGGCCGTCGTCGTGATCGGGGGCGCCAACGTCCTCGGACTCCTGACGGGCTCGCAGCTCACGGACATGTTCCTGGAGGCGCGTTTCACCGCCTACGGACGGCTCATCGCGCTGCTTCCCGTCTGGGCACTGGCCGCGGCACTGCTGGTCACGGTGGCAGATCGCCTCTGGGTCCGCAGGGTGCGGCGGCGTGCATCCGGCGCCGACGAGTAGCCGGAGGCCCGAGACGGTGCCTCGGTACACTCGCCCCACGATGGCGACCCGGTACCGCTGCGACGCGTGCGGCAATCTCACCCGCTTCGACGTTGTTGCTACGCGCCGGACCCGCTCGTTCCATCACTTCAGCGTGGGCGGTGATCTCTCCATCGAGGACGAGGAGGTGCTCGATCACGTCGTCGAGTCGGTCACCTGCCGTTGGTGTGGTGCCGGAGGCGCGTCCATCCAGGAGCTTCCGGTCGGTGGAGGCGCCGGGGGCACCGTTCCCTCCGAGGAGGCGTCGTGAAGCCTCGGGAGCGACGTCAGGTGCCGAGCAGCTGGATCAGGACGCGGCGCGTCCGCGGTCGGTCGTCGAAGTCGACGAGCACGACCTTCTGCCACGTCCCGAGCGCGAGCCCCCCGTCGCGGAAGGGGATCGTGGCCGAGGGCCCGAGCAACGCGGCCCGCACGTGGCTGTGGCCGTTGGTGTCGGCGTTGCGGACGTTGTGCTCGTACCGATCTGCGCGAGGTGCGACCTCCTCGAGCACACGGTTCAAGTCGGCGTTGCAGCCCGGCTCGCATTCGATGGTCGTGATGCCGCAGGTCGAGTGGGCCACGAAGACCGTGCAGAGCCCGTCCCGCAGCCCCGAGTTGTCGATGGTCTTCTGGGCATCGGCCGAGACGTCGACGACCTCGCCGTCACCGAGGGTCTCGAGGGTGAGCTCCTCGTGTCGCGACTCCATGAATCCCTCCCCGCGCGCCGGCGACCGGGCGCAGTGTAGGGCTGAGCGAGTTCCGCAGCATCCTGGACGCGCTGCATGAGCGGATCGCGCGACCTCCCGCTCACGATCGTGCCCGAGTCCTTGCTGGGTCCGCTCCTCGACGCGGCCAGCGAGGCTCTGCGCGAGCTCGACGAGGCCGATGCGCCTGCGCCGCTGCGTCCGCTCCTGCGCTTCGATCAGCGAGGCTTGCACCGCAGCGCTGCTCGCCAACAGCTCGTTCGCGGGCTCGAGGCCGACGAATCGTTCGCCAAGGAGGCGCTCTCCCGGTTCCTCGAGCGCGCCGAGGTCGGCGCGCTCCTCGACGGCTGGGACGGCACGGCCGTCGTGCCGACGGTCGAGCGACTCGCCGCGCAGGGTGATCTCCCGCTCCTGGCCTGCACGCTCCTGGCGGGGCAGCCCGACGGTTGGCCGTTCGCCCTGGGCGTGGTCGTCGGGGTGTCCGATCAGATGCGACGCTCCGGCGAGGAAGAAGCGGACACCGACGCGCTCCGCACGCAGATCACCACGCTGGAGGAAGGACTGCGGCGGGCGGAGGCGGCCCAGCGGGACGCGGAGGAGGAGCGGTCGCTCGCTCAGGAGGAGCTTCGAGAGGAGCGGCGCTCGCGTCGAGCGCGTGAGGCCGCGCTCGAGGCCGACATGACCGCCGCGGAGCGTCGAGCCGACGAAGCAGAGGACGCGACACGCCGGGCCCGAGGAGCAGCGGACGCGGCGGAGGAACGCCGGCAGCGAGAGCACGAGCGGGTTCGAACGATCGAAGAGGATGCGCGCGACGCGCGGAACCGCGTCGCCGAGCTCGGGGCGGAGCTGAGCGACGCTCGGCGACGGGTCGAGGAGACACCGGTCGGTGGCACGGGGTTGCGGCCCGGCGACCTCCGCGCGCTCGCCGACGCGGCCGATCTCGCTCGGCGTCTCGCCGACGGCCTCGCGGGTGTCGTCGGAGAGGCTCGTCGTCGCGGCCTGGCCGACGATCGTGGCGTCGCGCCCCGCGCGACGCCATCAGCTTCGAGCGCGTCGGCGCCGGCGCGCCGGACCGAGGTGGCCGTACCGTCAGGGATGCGGGCCGACGCCCCCGAGGCCGTACGCGCGATGGCGGCGATGCCCGGCATCGCCGTGATCGTCGACGGCTACAACGTCTCGAAGCGCGCGTGGCCCGACGCCACGCCTTCGGAGCAACGAGGCCGCCTCCTCGCGCTCCTCGAGGAGCTCCATGGACGCGCCCGTTGTGAGGTGACGGTCGTCTTCGACGGTGCCGACGTCAGCGCCCCACCGCGCCGGCGACCGGGAGTACGAGTCCGGTTCTCGCTCGAGGGGCGCGAAGCGGACGACGTCGTGATCGAGGAGGTCGCCGCGCTGCCAAAGCGCGTGCCGGCGCTCGTGGTGTCCTCCGACGCATGGGTCCGGGAGCACGCCGAGGCGGAGGGTGCGCGCGTCATCCCCTCCCAGAGCCTCCTGGGGGCGATGCGTCGCTGACGTCGGGCGGGCAGAGCACGACGGGGACGTCGGCGTTGCGCACGACGCTCATGGCGACGCTGCCGACGAGCAAGCGAGCCATTCCCGTTCGCCCGTGCGTGCCCAGGAACAGGACGGAGCGCTCGGCGCGGGCCATGTAGTCGACGATCGCGGCCGCGGCGTCGGTGCCGTGCAGCACCTCCCAGGACGGTTCCAGGCCGTCGCCGATCCCAGCCGCGATCCTCTGTACGGTCTCGACCTCGATGGCCACCGGGATCCCCGACTTGCGGGCAGTCTCCAGGTCGTCCGGATCGATGACCTCGACCACGACGAGCTCGAGCCCGAAGGCCCGCGCCCAGTCACCGGCGACCCCCGCCACCGCCTCGGAAGCCGGGGAACCGTCGACGGCGACGACGCCTCGATCCAGCGGGAGCACGGATGCCGGGGCGTCGGGGCCGAAGAGCAGCATCGGCCCCTGGATGTGGCGGATCGTCGACTCGGCCACGCTGCCCAGGAGCGCCTGTCCGACACCCGTGCGCCCGTGAGTGGTCATGCACACGAGGCAGGGATGCAGCGTGCCGGCCAACGCGGCGATCGCCGAGCCGGGCTCCGACTCGGGAAGGACCGACGTCGCGGCCGCCGGTGTCCAGCGCCCGGCGACCGCGGCCAGGTACTCGTCGGCCGGGGCCTTCGGGACGAGGGGATCGCCGTACCAGGTGCAGGTGACGAGGTGGAGATCGGCGCCCTCGCGCCGGGCGAGCTCCCGGGCCGGGGTGAGCGCGCGCTCGGCGCGCTCGGAACCGTCGAGAGGGACGAGAACGGTGTCGTACACGACGACCTCCGGGTGCAGGGACGGCGACTCCGGCTGCGATCTTGGCAGGCGCGGCGGGTCGTGACGAAGAGCCGTTGGTCCCTCCCGACGCGGTGTGACCCTCAGGGGCCCGAACCGGGACCTTGGACCCCACCACGCCGGCGCGATTTCCTCTGTCTCGATCAGGGCTGAACGACCACGCTCGGAACGAGACGGGACCGAGACGACACCGGCGGGGGGAGGTCGGCGTGCGTTTTCGTGATCGAGTGGACGCCGGGAAGCGGCTCGCGGCTCGCCTGGGAGATCTGGCCGATCAGGACGCGGTGGTCGTCGCGTTGCCCCGCGGTGGTGTTCCGGTGGGTGCGGAGGTCGCGCGAGCGCTCGATCTTCCGCTCGACGTGATCGTCGTCCGCAAGCTCGGAGTCCCCTACCAGCCCGAGCTCGGCATGGGTGCGGTCGGTGAGGGAGGGGTTCGGGTCCTGAACGACGAGGTCTTTGCGCACGCGGGCGTCACGGAGCCGGAGCTCGAGCGGGTCGAAGCCGCGGAGCGGAGCGAGCTCGATCGTCGTGTTGAGCGGTACCGGGACAAGTGGGCGCGCCTCGACCTGTCCGGGCGCGTCGCGGTGGTCGTGGACGACGGGATCGCCACGGGCGGCACCGCGCGTGCCGCGGTCGAGATCGCTCGCGCGCAGGGCGCAGAGCGGGTCGTGCTCGCGGTGCCGGTGGCGCCGGTCGAGACCGTCAGGGACCTCGAGCCCATCGTCGACGAGCTCGTCTGCCTCGAGACGCCGTCGATGATGGTCGCGATCGGCGCGTGGTACGAGGACTTCTCGCAGACGAGTGACGAAGAGGTCGTGGCGCTGCTCGCCGAGGCTCGGATTCGCGAGGGGCATCCATCGGAGTCGGCCGAGCACCAGGTCTCCTGGGACGAGGAGGTCACGATCCCCGTCGACCGCGGTGAGGTCGCGGGCCACGTCTCGGTACCCGAATCTTGCCTCGGCCTGGTCCTCTTCGCGCACGGGAGCGGCAGCAGCCGCCACAGCCCTCGGAATCAGGCCGTGGCGACGTCGCTGCGCGCGGTGGGGCTCGGCACGCTGCTCTTCGACTTGCTCACGCCGCAGGAGGAGATGGATCGCGCCAACGTGTTCGACATCGACACGCTGGCACGGCGACTGGTGCTCGCGACGGAATGGGTCAACGAACATCCCCGATCGCGAGGCCTGGCGATCGGCTACTTCGGCGCGAGCACGGGCGCGGCCGCGGCACTTGCCGCGGCCGCAGAGCTCGGCCCCACGATCCGGGCTGTCGTGTCACGAGGAGGGCGACCGGATCTCGCGCTCCCGCAACTCCCCGCGGTGCGGGCGCCCACGTTGCTCATCGTGGGTGGGAACGATCCGGCCGTGCTCGAGCTGAACCGGGAGGCAGCGAGTCGACTCTCCTGCGAGCACCAGCTCCGTGTGGTCCCCGGAGCCACGCACCTCTTCGAGGAGCGCGGAGCGCTGGAAGTCGTGGCCCAGCTCGCCCGCGACTGGTTCGTGCGGCACTTGTCTTCCGCTTGAAGGACGCGGCGCGTCCGGCGCCCACACGTCTCGGTTCGGCGACCGACACGCGCCGCCTGTGGTGGGCTACTCGGTGTGTTCGATGTGTGCGTCCGAGCCCGGGAAGAACGTGGAGGTGTGGCCGTCGTCCCAACGGACGATGTAGTGCTCGTGTCCGGGTTCCCCTCGGACCTCGACGACCTCGCCCTCGCGCCTGGGGACGTCGGTCGAACGACTGTCGATGCGGATCTTGTCACCCACTTCGGCGTGCACTGGAGGCTCCTTTCCTCACGAATCGCGTTGCTGTTCGAGTGCCGCGACACGCTGCTTGGTATCGAGGACGCTGTCGGGGTTCAGGGAGATCGAGTCGATCCCCGCGTCGACGAGGAGCTCCGCGAACTCGGGATGGTCGCTCGGCGCCTGGCCACAGATGCCGACCTTGCGACCGCATCGATGCGCGATGGCGATGACATCCCGGATCATCCGGACGACTGCCTCGTTGCGCTCGTCGAAGAGGTGTGAGAGCAGCTCGGAATCTCGATCGACACCGAGGACGAGCTGCGTGAGGTCGTTGCTCCCGATCGAGAAGCCGTCGAAGCGCTCGGCGAACTGCTCCGCGAGCACGACGTTCGACGGGATCTCGCACATCACGTAGATCTCGAGCCCTTCGTCGCCGCGTCGGAGACCCTCCTCGGTCATCACCGCGAGCACGCGGTCGGCTTCGTCGATCGTCCGACAGAAGGGGATCATCACGAGCACGTTCCGTAGGCCCAGGTGCTCGCGGAGCCGACGGATGGCGCGACATTCGAGGCGGAAGCCGTCGCGGTATCGGTCGTCGTAGTAGCGGGAGGCCCCCCGGAATCCCAACATGGGGTTCTCTTCATCGGGCTCGAAGTCGGCCCCGCCGATCAGGTCCGCGTACTCGTTGGTCTTGAAGTCGCTCATCCGCACGATGACGGGGTCGGGGAAGCGCGAGACCGCGAGGCGCGCGAGTCCCGAAGAGAGCCGATCGACGAAGTACTCGGCCGGAGTGTCGTATCCGGAGGTGAGCTCGTCGATCTCCGAGCGAACCTCGGGGTCGGAGACCCGTTCGAGGTGGGCGAGCGCCATCGGGTGGACCTTGATGGCGTCGTTGACGACGAACTCCATACGTGCGAGCCCGATGCCTTCGACGGGGAGCCGCCACCAGCGGAACGCGGCGTCCGGGTTCGCGATGTTCAGCATGATCTTCGTGCGGGTGTCGGGAACGTTCGAGACGTCGAGCTCGGAGGTCTCGAAGGCGAGCCTGCCGTCGTAGACGAAACCGGTCGAGCCCTCCGCGCACGACACGGTGATCTCTCGACCGTCGGCCAGTCGCCCGGTGGCATGTTCGGTCCCGACGACCGCCGGGACGCCGAGCTCCCGGCTCACGATCGCGGCGTGGCACGTGCGGCCACCGTGGTCGGTGACGATCCCGCCGGCGCGTCGCATGATCGGCACCCAGTCGGGGTCGGTCATCGTGGTGACGATGACGTCGCCGTCTTCGAACCGGTCGAAGTCGTCCGGCGACATCACGCGACGAGCGCGACCGGCGGCGATCTGGCTCCCGACTGCGGTGCCGGTGAGCAGTACCCGTCCGCGTTCGAGCAGCCGGTTGACCTCGAGAGCCGATCCGAGCTTGCGGGACTGGACGGTCTCGGGGCGGGCCTGGAGCACGAAGAGCTCGTCGGTCTCGCCGTCCTTCGCCCATTCCAGATCCATCGGTCGGTCGTAGTGGGTCTCGATCACGACCGCCCAGCGCGCGAGCTGGGTTGCCTGCGCGTCGGTGAGCACGTAACGCGCACGCTCTTCGCCCGACGTCGGCACGTTGACCGTTCCCTCGGGCCCCGACACCATTCGGCGCGCCTTGCCCCCGAGGCGGCGGTCGATCACGGGAACCACGGACGCGTCGTCGAGCGGCGCCTTCGCGATCCAGAACGTGTCGGGATCGACCGCGCCCTGCACCACGTTCTCGCCGAGCCCCCATGCGCCCTCGATCACGACGATGCCGGGGAAGCCCGACTCCGGGTCGATCGTGAACATGACCCCCGAACAGCCCGTCCCCGCCCGGACCATCTGCTGCACACCCACGGAGAGGGCGACCCGGAGGTGTTCGAATTCGTGCTCCTCTCGGTACGCGATGGCCCGGTCGGTGAACAGGGACGCGAAGCAGCGGCGGATCGCGTCGAGCAGCGCTTCTTCTCCCTGGACGTGCAGGAAGGTCTCTTGCTGGCCCGCGAAGCTCGCGTCGGGGAGGTCCTCGGCGGTGGCGCTCGATCGCACGGCGACATCCGCGGTCGCCTCACCGACGGCGCGCGACAAGTCCTGATACGCGGTCCGAACATCGTCGACCAGCGCGGGCGGCAGCTCGGCGGCGAGAAACGCCCGGCGAATGGTCGAGCCGACGTCTCGCAAGCGGCCGCCGCCCGCGAGCTCGCCGAGCTGACCCTTCACGACGACGTCGAGGCCGTTGGCGGCGACGAAGTCCCGGAACGCATCCGCCGTCGTCGCGAACCCGCCCGGCACGCGGACGCCCGCATCGCTCAGCGTCCCGAGCATCTCGCCCAGGGATGCGTTCTTCCCGCCGACGCGCGCGACATCGCCCATGCGGACGTCCTCGAGCGGGACGACCGCGCCGGCGGTCGCCGTTCCGAACTCCTTGGCGTCTCCCACGCCCGTACTGTGCCCGATCGGGTGCAGACCATCCAGGGGCCGAGGCCCGGACCGAATGGGCCGAAGGTCCTGGTGTCGGCCCTCCGGGCCTCACAGCCTCGGCGCGCCCGATGGTCATGGCCTGCCGGCGTCGGACCGTGGGGTCAGCGGAGCTCGGCGACGACGCGGTCGGCTTCCTCGCGGGTGGGAGTGCCCAGGGCGGCGCAGGCGGCGTGGAAACGGTCCCGGACCCAGGTCGCCTCGGCCTCGCGCGCGAGGCGGGTGTGGCAGTAGTCGAGTGCCAGCGGTACCCCCTCGACGCGCCGCGGGCCCCGGCGGTCGATGTCGACCAGGAAGAGCAGGCCGAGGTCGTTGCGCAACCGAGGGTCGACGGTGTAGTCGTCGATGAAGTCACCGAGGTCGAAGAGCACGCGTCCGGCCACGCCGTGGAACACGTGGGCCGAGTGGCCCGCGACGAGTGTGGCGCCCGCCTCGAGGAGCTCGGCGGCGGCTCGCGTCACGTGCGGAACCGGTTCCGAGACCATGTTCGGTCCCCAGTGTGGCGAGACCAGTACCACGTCCGCCGTCTCCGCCGCGCCCCGCACGGTCTCCCGCAGCCAGGTGGGCACCCCCCGTCGCAGGTCCGCGTATGCCACTCCCGGGTGGTCGGGGGTGGCCGCGTAGTCCTCGGGGTGGTCGGTGACGCCGACGACGGCGACGCTCAGCTCGCCCCGGACGAGCACGGCGGGTTCACGCGCCGCTTCGACGTCGGGCCCTGCGCCCGCCAGCCCGATCCCCGCGCGCCGGAGGTGGGCGACCGTGTCGAGAAGGGCGTCCTCGCCGAAGTCCAGGGCGTGGTTGTTGGCGAGCGTGACGCAGTCCGTGCCCAGGTCGGCCAGGGCGTCGACTGCGCGGGGGGGAGCGCGGAAGAAGAACGGCTTGCCGGGGGCGGGCCAGCGGCGGCCTCGCGAGGAGACGCAGCATTCCAGGTTCGCGACGAACAGGTCGGCACTGCGCACGATCTGGACGAGGTCGCGTGAGAACAGGGGACCGGTCCCGCGCTCGTCGATCGCTTCGGCGACCTTCCGGCCGAGCATCGTGTCGCCCGCCAGACCGATCCGCACTGTGCATCCCTCCCGCCACCGAGCGTAGGGTGCCATCGTGACCAGCGCAGTGGAGCGTCGGACTCCGAGTGCAGCCGACTTCGCCTGTATCGATGGCAACGAGGCGGTCGCGCGCGTCGCCTACGCGGCCAGCGAGGTGGTCGCGATCTACCCGATCACCCCGGCGTCCCCGATGGGGGAGCACGCCGACGCGTGGGCGGGTGCCGAACGCCCGAACCTGTGGAACACGGTCCCGGACGTCATCGAGATGGAGCACGAAGGGGGAGCTGCCGGGACGCTCCACGGGGCAGTCGCGGGCGGAGCGCTCGGCACCACCTTCACCGCGTC
>CAYRHS010000027.1:0-7730 GCA_964424125.1 uncultured Burkholderiales bacterium | reverse complement strand
GGGCTGCTCCTGATGGTCCCGAACCTCTTCAAGCTCGCGGGCGAGCTCACTCCCGCGGTCGTCCACGTGGCCGCCCGGACCGTGGCGACGCACGCGTTGTCGATCTTCGGTGACCACAGCGACGTGATGGCAGCGCGCTCGACCGGTTGCGCACTCTTGTGCTCGTCGTCCGTGCAGGAAGCCCATGACCTCGCCGCGGTCGCGCACGCGGCGACGCTCGGCGCTCGGGTCCCGTTCGTCCACTTCTTCGATGGGTTCCGGACCTCGCACGAGGTGGATCGCATCGCCACGCTCTCGGACGACGATCTGCGCGCCCTCATCGACGAGGTCGGCGTGCTCGAGCATCGCGCCCGTGGCCTCGACCCCGAGCGACCCGTGCTCCGGGGCTCGGCGCAGAACCCGGATGTCTTCTTCCAGGCCCGGGAAGCGGTCAACCCGTTCTACGACGCGCTCCCGAGTGTCGTCGCGGAGCGTATGGAGCGGCTCGCGGCGAGAACCGGCCGGCAGTATCACCTCGTCGACTACGAGGGCGCGCCGGACGCAGAGCGCGTGCTCGTGCTCATGGGATCGGGCGCGGGGGCGGCTCGCGAGGCGGTGCGCGCGCTCGTCGCGGCTGGTGAGCGGGTGGGCGTGGCCGTGGTACGGCTCTTCCGGCCGTTTCCTGCCGACGCGCTGCTCGAGGCCTTGCCGGAGACGACGACTTCGGTCGCGACCCTCGATCGAACGAAGGAACCGGGCGCGATCGGCGAGCCGCTGTTCACCGACGTCCTCGCGGTACTCGCCGAGGCGGTCACGCGGGGGACGAGGCCGAACCTGCCGCGCGTCATCGGCGGGCGCTACGGGCTGTCCTCCAAGGAGTTCACCCCCGCGATGGCCAAGGCGGTGTTCGACGAGCTCGCAGCCCCGGATCCCAAGCCGCGTTTCACCGTCGGGATCGTCGACGACGTCACGGATCTGAGCCTCCCGTTCGAACGAGAGTTCCGCACCGACGCCGCCGAGACGAAGGCGGTCTTCTACGCGCTGGGCAGCGACGGAACCGTCAGTGCCAACAAGAGCTCGATCAAGATCATTGGCGAACGGGTGGGGCTCCACGCGCAGGGCTACTTCGTGTATGACTCCCGCAAGGCCGGCGCGACGACCGTCTCGCACCTGCGATTCGGCCCCGAGCCGATCGAGTCGTCCTACCTGATCGAGGAGGCCGACTTCGTCGCCTGCCACCAGTTCCAGTTCCTCGAGGACCTCGACGTCCTCGCCTTGGCGAAGCCCGGCGCCACGTTCCTGCTCAACAGCCCCTTCGGGCCGGACGAGGTCTGGGACCAGCTCCCCCGGGAGGTCCAGGCCGCGATCATCGACCGGGAGCTGGACTTCTGGGTCGTCGACGCGTACAGCCTCGCTCGCGAGCTGGGGTTGGGGCGACGGATCAACACGGTCATGCAGGCTTGCTTCTTCGCGCTCAGCGAGGTGATGGACCTCGAGGAGGCCTTCCGGCTGATCAAGGCCGGCATCGAGCGGGACTACCAGCGCGCAGGCCCCCAGGTGATCCAGCGGAACTTCGCCGCGGTCGATCGGGCGCGTGAGGGCCTCGCGCAGGTCACCGTGCCGGATGCCGTCACGAGCCGTCACGAGCGCCGGCAGCGAGTTCCCGACGACGCCCCCGATTTCGTACGGCGAGTCACGGCGCGGTTGCTCGCCGGCGAGGGTGACCTCCTACCGGTCAGCGCGTTGCCCGTCGACGGCACCTTCCCGACCGGCACCGCCGCGTACGAGAAGCGGCGTCTCGCCGCCGAGCTGCCGATCTGGGATCCGGAGCTGTGCATCGATTGCGGCAAGTGCGCAATCGTCTGCCCGCACGCCACGATCCGGATGAAGATCTACGAGCCCGAGGCCCTCGAGGGGGCGCCCGACAGCTTCCAGACGAAGCCGTTCCGCTCTCGAGAGGTCGACGGCTACCAGCTCACGATCCAGGTCGCGCCGGACGACTGCACCGGATGTGGGATCTGCGTCGAGGTCTGCCCGGCCAAGAGCAAGTCGGAGCTGAAGCACAAGGCCATCAACATGGCGACGGCCGAGGAGCACCGTCCCGCGGAGCGAGAGCGCTGGGAGCACTTCCTCCGCCTGCCCGAGGTCGACCGCAACCTCCTCGGTCACGACTCGGTGAAGGGCTCGCAGGTGCTGGAGCCGCTCTTCGAGTTCTCGGGCGCGTGCTCAGGCTGCGGGGAGACGCCCTACCTCAAGCTGCTGAGCCAGCTCTTCGGTGACCGGATGGTGGTGGCGAACGCCACGGGCTGCTCGTCGATCTACGGCGGCAACCTGCCCACGACGCCTTGGAGCACGAACGCCGAGGGGCGGGGACCGGCCTGGGCGAACTCGCTGTTCGAGGACAACGCCGAGTTCGGCCTCGGGATCCGACTGGGCGTCGAGTGGCACGAGACCGAGGCGCGCCAGCTCGTCGAGGCGCTCGCGGCCGAGATCGGAGCGGATCTGGCGGCCGAGATCCTCACGGCCGACCAGTCGACCGAGGAAGGCGTCGAAGCGCAGCGGGCACGCGTGGCGCGGCTGCGAGATCGTCTGAACTCCGTGGACGATCCTCGTCGGCCGCGCCTCGAGAGCCTCGCGGGACGGCTCGTCCGCTCGAGCGTGTGGATCGTCGGGGGCGACGGTTGGGCCTATGACATCGGTTTCGGTGGGCTCGACCACGTCCTTGCGTCGGGACGCAACGTGAACGTGCTGGTGCTCGACACGGAGGTCTACTCGAACACCGGCGGCCAGGCTTCGAAGGCGACCCCACGCGGGGCGGTCGCCAAGTTCGCGACCTCGGGCAAGTCCACGCCGAAGAAGGATCTCGGCGCGGTGGCGATCGCGTACGGCAACGTGTACGTGGCCCAGGTCGCCCTGGGCGGCAGCGACCTCCAGACCGTCAAGGCGTTGATGGAAGCGGATGCCTGGCCCGGGCCGTCGCTGGTGCTCGCGTACAGCACCTGCATCGCGCACGGGATCGACATGGAGCGCTCGATGGAGCACCAGCGCGAAGCTGTCCGGTCCGGGTATTGGCCGCTGTACCGCTACCACCCGGGGACGGACGAGCACGAGCACCCGTTCCAGCTCGACTCTCGTGCCCCGACGGTGGCCTTCACCGACTTCGCGGGCAAGGAGGCCCGGTTCGCCATGCTCGCTCGTACGGATCCGGAACGCGCCGAGACGCTGGCGCGGCTCGCCCAGGCCGACATCGACGAGCGCTGGCGGTTCTACGAGCAGCTCGCCGGGGTCGAACGCACCGTGCCGCACCTCGACGACGGGGATGGTGAGCGATGACCGCCGAGCCGATGGACGTCCACGAGCCGGTCGCCGAGCCGGACCTGACCTCCCACTATCTCGGGCTCGATCTTCGGACTCCGCTGGTTGCCTCGGCGTCGCCGATCAGCGGAACCGTCGAGGGCATGGAACGCCTCCAGGAGGCGGGCGCGTCCGCGATCGTGATGCCCTCGCTCTTCGAGGAGCAGCTCACCCACGACCAGCTCGAGGTCGAGCGCTACCTCGAGACGGGTGCCGAGAGCTTCGGGGAGGCGCTGTCGTTCTTCCCCGAGATGCGCGACTACAACACGGGTCCGGATCGATACCTCGGTGTGGTCGAGGAGGCGCGGGATCGACTCTCCGTGCCGGTGATCGCGAGCCTCAATGGGACGACGCTCGGTGGTTGGGTGCGCTACGCGCACCTCTGCGAACAGGCGGGCGCCCATGCGATCGAGCTGAACGCCTATCTCCTCGCAGCCGATCCGTCCGAACCCGCGGAGGTGGTCGAGGGCCGGTATCTCGAGCTCGTCGAGACGGTCGTCGGCAGCGTCGGGATCCCGGTGGCCGTGAAGCTCGCGCCGTACTTCACGTCATTTGGCCATTTCGCGAAGCGCGTGGCCGAAGCGGGTGCCGACGGGCTCGTGCTCTTCAATCGCTTCACTCGTCTCGACGTCGATCTGGACACGCTGGAGCTGCGCTTGCCGATCGATCTCAGCCGGCCCGAGGCGCTGGGGCTCCCGCTGCGCTGGACGGGGATGCTCTACGGGGAGGTGGACGCCTCGCTCGCCGTCTCCGGCGGTGTGCACTCGGCGGCCGAGGCCGTGAAGGCGCTCCTGGTCGGGGCGGACGTCGTGATGACCACGTCCGCGCTCCTCCGGCACGGTCCCCAAGAGCTCGGCCGGATCGAGGCGGCGCTCGCGGACTGGCTGATCGACCACGAGTACGAGTCGGTGGCGCAGCTCCGCGGGAGCGCGAGCCGCGCGAACGTGCCCGACCCGTCGGTCTACGAACGCGCGAACTACCTGCACTCGCTCGCACGGTTCTCGAGCCGCTTCCGGACCGCGTGACGGATCGGGAACCGTCCCCTGTAGCTACTTGCGCTCGATGGGGATCCTCCCGGTCTGCGCCTGGGCCTTGTCGAGCGGGACTCGCACCTCCAGCACGCCGTCCTGGTAGCTCGCCTTCACGTCCTCGACGCTCGCGCCGGGTGGAAGCGGCACGGACCGGGCGAACGAGCCGTAGCGGAACTCGGACCGATATTGGCCCTTCTCCTCGGTTTCCTTCTCTTCTCGGCGCTCGGCTCGGATGCGGAGCACATCACCTTCGACCGTGATGTCGATGTCGTCGTCGGGGTCGACGCCGGGGAGGTCGGCCCGGATCACCTGGGTGTCGTCTTCGGTGAACTCCTCGACGCGGAACTCGGCTTCTTCGAAGGCACCGCGCCACAAGTCCGGCAGGTCGCGTCGCCACCAGCGCCCGAACAGATCGGGCCAGTCGGGTAGTGGCGCCGGTGTCGAGCGTTCGCGTGCCATCGTCTCCCCCTCTCCTCCAGCCTCCAACGCGATCCTTGCGCACAGGGGCCCACCGCGACAGGGTCCGAGGTCCCGAGCACCGGAGGCTCCCGGACGGGTCGCGCGTCGGTGACTTCCGGCCCTGGCAGCGGGGCCGGAGACGAGGCATCCTCGGCGGCGTGGTGACCGAGGAGCAGGTGCGTACGCTGGCCAAGGTCACCGGTTCGCCCGTGGTCTCGCTCTACGTGGACGTCGACGGGCGCCGGACCCCCCGCGTGGTCGAGTTCCGCGAGCGGCTCGATCGGCTCGTCCGTCGGGGGGTGGCTCGGGCCGGGGAGCTCGATCCGAGCGGGGCCGCGGCCGCGGTGGAGCACCTCGAGCGGATCCGCGCGCGCGTGGCGGCAGGCATCGACCGTTCGGGAGCCCGCGGCCTCGCGTGCTTCGCGTGGGGCGATGCCGACCCCGTGGTGCTCGAGCTGCCGAGACCGGTCCACGACCAGATCGCGATCGGAGATCGCCCCCATCTCCGTCAGCTCGAGGAGCTCGTCGCCCATCGGGAACGCTGGATGGTGGTGCTGGTCGACCGGGAGCGAGCCCGGCTCTTCCGGTACGAGCCGGGTACGTTGACGGAGCTTCCGGGGCTGGTGGACGAATCGAGTCCCCGTGTCGACGAGGGATTCTGGTCGGGGCCGCGTCTCGAGCGGCACTCGGACACGCTCGCGGGGCGGCACGTCGATCGTGTCGCCGAGACGGTGGCCGCCGAGCTCCGTTCGGATCGAGAACTCGACCGCGTGGTCGTCGGTGGGGCGACACGGAGCGCGCGCGAGCTCGTGGATGCGCTGGCCGGGGACGTGGCCGACCGCGTGGCGGCAGTGGTGGATCTCCCGCTCGAGGCGGACGTCGCGAGGATCTTGAGTGTGCTGCGCGAGCTGGAGGAGACGCGCGAGGCCACCCGCACGGAGGCATGGTGCGAGGAGGCTCGGGACGCGGTCGGCACTCGCTCGGGCGTCGCCGGGCTCCCGGACGTCCTCGACGCGCTCTGGGGGCGGCGAGTGCGGGTCCTCGCTCTCCCCGCCGACTTCCAGCTCCGCGGGGTCGAGTGCGGTGCGTGTGGTCGCCTCGCTGAGCGTGGCGACCGGTGCGCAGCGTGCGGCGAGGCAACCGTGCCGCTCGAGGACCTGGGGGAACGCGCACTGGAACTCGCGCTCGAACAGGACGCCGCCGTGCGGTTCTGTCCCGACGACACCGGCCTCCGGGAGCCCGTGGCCGAGCTGCGGTACTGAGTCGAACGGCGGAGCCCCTCCGGGGCGGCGAGGGCCTTCAGCAGATCCGGGGGAGCTGGTCGCCGGTGAGCATCAGGAGCGGCCGGGTGACTCCGAGGCTCGTGCGCAGGTGGACGGCCGGGGCACCCGGCTCGACGTGGCCGACGATGCGGGCGTCTCTCCCTCGAGGATGGGCCTGGAGCGCGCCGAGCACCGCGTCGGCACCGTCGGGCCCAACGGTGCCGACGAACACGCCCTCGTTGGCGACGTAGAGCGGATCGAGCCCCAGGGTCTCGCAGGCGGCCCGGACCGGTTCCGGCACCGGCACGGCCTGCTCGTCGAGCACGATCGAGACCGAGGCGGCGGCCGCGAGCTCGTTCAGCACTGTCGCGACCCCGCCTCGGGTTGCATCCCGCAGCGCGTGGACGTCGCCTGCGGCGAGCGCCGACTCGACGAGGTCGGTGAGTGGCGCGCTGTCGCTCTCGACGTCGACCTCGAAGGCGACACCGGCACGACGGGACATGACGGCGACGCCGTGGGCGCCGACGGGCCCCGAGACCACCACGACGTCGCCCGGACGCGTCCGTTCGGGCGCGACCTGGATCCCGTCGGGCACGGTGCCGATCGCCGAGGTGATCACGAAGACGCCGTCCCCGCTGCCTCGCTCGACGACCTTGGTGTCACCGGTGACGAGCCGTACCGACGATCGTCTGCACGCTTCTGCCATGGAGCGGACGATCCGCTCGAGGTCCTTGGTCGCGAAGCCTTCCTCGAGCACGAATGACGCGGCCAGGAAGCGCGGCTTCGCGCCCACCATCGCGAGGTCGTTCACGGTTCCATACACGCTGAGGCTGCCGATGTCCGCGCCGGGGAAGAACGGCGGCTGGACGACGAACGCGTCCGTGGTGAACGCGAGTCGGATGCCGTCGGCGTCGAGGACCGCCGCGTCGTTGAGACGCCGGAGCTCCGGGTCGTCGAAGGCGGCCAGGAAGATCCCGCGCAGCAGGTCGGAGGACAGCCGTCCGCCGCTTCCGTGTCCGAGCAGGATCGTGTCGCCGGGCGGGATCGGCGTGGGGCAGGCGAGCGCGAACTCCTGCTCGAGGCCTGCCGGTTCGCGCCCCGGTCGGTCCGCGCTCACCGACCGATCCCGACTTTCGCGGTCCGACCCGCCAGACGGTAGGCCGCGCACGCCCCTTCCGACGAGACCATCGGCGCGCCGAGGGGGTGCTCGGGCGTGCAGTCGCGCCCGAACGCGGGGCACTCGTCGGGCTTCGCCCGTCCCTGGAGCACGAGCCCCGCGATGCAGCGTTCCGACTCCTCGGCCGTCGCCCCCTCCACGGGAAACCGCGTTGCCGCATCGAAGGCCCGGTAGCGGGGGCGGAGCCGCAGGCCGGAGTCGGGCAGCACGCCGATCCCGCGCCAGGCCCGGTCGCGAAGACCTCTTCCACGACGCGGCGCGCCCCCGGGTTCCCCTCCCGGCGCACAGCGCGGACGTACTGGTTCTCGATCTCGGCCCGGCCCGTCTCGAGCTGCGCGACCGCCATGGCCACGCCTTCGAGCAGATCGACGGGCTCGAAGCCGGTCACGACGATGGGGACGCGGTACCCGGAGGTGATGGGCTCGTAGTCGCTCCAGCCCATCACGGTACAGACGTGGCCGGGTGCGA
>CAYRHS010000026.1:0-25466 GCA_964424125.1 uncultured Burkholderiales bacterium | reverse complement strand
GGATCCTCGAGAGAGGCTCCCTTGGCGAAGGTGAGCTTCACGACGTTCTTGTAGGTCTCGCCGGTGCAGATCATCCCGTCGTGGGACCACACCGGGACCCCTCTCCACTTCCACTCCTCGACCACTTCGGGGTCGGCCTGCTTGACGAGGCGGCGAATCCGGGAAAGCACTTCGCCCCGCCAGTCGGGTAGCTCCTTGATTCTAGAGTCGATCAGCTCGGAGGGAGACTCGGGCTCGGCCTTGCCGGGCATGCTTAGACCCTCCGCAGCAGGTCTGTGCTCTCGGCGTCGTCGACCCGAAAGCTCCACACGGCCATGCGCGCAGTATGACTTGTGTAGCGGGGTGTCACACGGTCACTGTCGCCGAGCGGGACCGTGTGCAAGGGGACTTGTTCACGGCGGAGCGTTGGTGAAGCACGTGGAAGCGCACCCGCCGCACCGTCATACTTGAGCTGTGAAGAAGACGTCCGCCGCTCTGCTCGCTGCGCTCGCCGGCTCTCTCGTGACCCTGGGAGCAGCGTGCCAAGCGGGGAGCGACGATTCGAGTTCGTCGTCGAAACCGGTGGGTACCTTGCAGGCGGAGCCGTCGGCGCAGCCGGGGTATCGGCCGGTGCTCGTACCGGAACCGCCGCCACGGGGAGGCGCGGCGCTGGACGCGCCGAGTGGGATCTCCGACGACCTGGCCGACCAGGCCACGCCGATCCCGAACGTGACCCAACGGCCCGACGTCTACTACCCGTTCTTGTGGTCTCCTCGCTGGCCGCCAGAGCAGTCGAGCTCCACACACCGACACGGAGAATGAAGGACCAGTGGGTTCTCTCCACCCGGAGGCGACCCTCGTGCGAGCTCACTCCACCTGGGTCTTGATGCGTTCGAGGGTCGTGCGCATGCCGTTGCGGTTGGTGCGGCCGCGCGCCCAGCCGAGCAGAGCCCAGTAGATCCGCAGCCCTGTAGTAGGGGTGAGCTCGAACGACTCGGTCACGTCGGTGCCGTCGCCGGCGGGTTCGAGGACGTAGCGCCACGTGTTCACCACACGCCCACGAAAATCGACGCCGAAGGCGAACTCGCGTCCAGGATCGCAGGCGAGGACCGTGCAGATCGTCCAGTAGACGGGGCCGATGCCGTTGCGTTTCACGTGACCACGGAACCGTGCACCCACGGCGGGGCCGGTGGCGTCGCCGAGCCACTCGGCCTCGAACGTCTCGGGGCTGTACTCGCCGATCCGGGTCACGTCGCTCACGAGCTCCCACACCCGCTCGGGAGGTGCCGCCATGTGGACCGTGACCGACCCGCGCACGAGCGAGAGCGTACCGATCGCACGGACGACGAGCCGCCGGACAGACGGTGACCAGATGGGCGCGCTGTTCGTGCTCTGGGCGTGGAGTCAGAGCCCTGCTGCTGGAGGCTTCATCCGCCTGTAACGGTGCGGCTCGTGAATCGCAATCGGCATGGCCGATCATCCGGGAACAGGCGCCGGCTGTCCGAGGTTGGTGACGCTGGAGGCGCCGTTCCGATCCCCCCTGAGGACTGGCCTTCCACGGAGAGCCCCGGGCCTTCGGGCCCGGGGCCTCCCGATCCCGTCTTCCTTCCCCCGGTCGTCCAGCAGCCGTAGACACCCGCGTCGCGCGGGACGTCGGATCACGTCGGACGGACCGATGTCGGTCAGCGATGTGGATTGCCGTCCCGACGCCGAAAGGTGGAGAAGAGTGCGGCAGGGGGGTGTCGCGGAACTCGCGGCAGGCGGAGTGTGCTCGGGGTCACCGACGGCCAGTGAGCAACCAGGTCCGAACCGGACCCTTGCCTTTCACCTCGACGGTGCCTCGCTCGGTCATGCGGTGCGAGGACCGGAGGTGGTCGTGGGTCGAGCGACTGATCTGGATCTCGCCGGGAATGCCGTGTGATTCCATGCGAGCGGCAGTGTTGACGGTGTCGCCCCACAGGTCGTACGCGAACTTGTGATGGCCGATGACGCCCGCGACCACCGGACCGCTCGCGATGCCGACGCGGAGGTCGAGGCGATGATCGGCGGATCCGAGGGTTTGCCCCGCCGCGCGCATGTCGAGCGCGAGATCGGCAACGGCCTGGGCATGGTCGGGGCGGGGCGCAGGCAGGCCCCCTGCCGCCACGTAGGCGTCGCCGACCGTCTTGATCTTCTCCACTCCGTGCCGGCGAGCCAGTACGTCGAAGCAGCTGAAGACTTCGTTGAGCATCTCGACCACCTCGTCGGGGCCGACTCCGGCGGCAAGCGGGGTGAATGACACGATGTCGGCGAAGAGCACCGTCACGTCGTCGAAGCGCTCGGCGATCACCTCGGGGGAACGCTTGAGGCGTTCGGCGATCTTCTGAGGGAGGATGTTCAACAGCAGGTCGTCGGCCCGTTGGCGTTCCTCTTCGATGATCTTCCGCTGGTGTTCGATGGTTCGCTCGCTGTGGTACTGCACGCGCATCTGTCGTTCGATCAACGCGCACATGAAGAGCCCGGCGACGTACGAGCTCGCCAGGAGCGTGGTGGTGACCCAGTATGCCGTCGCGTCGATGTCGGCGTCGCGGGCGACCGCGGTGATCATGAGCTCGTAGGCGATGGCATAGGTCGCCACTGCCACCGCCGCGGTAAGGGGGTGAAGGCGGAAGACGACGAACCCGAAGAACACGAGCATGATCATCCCCATGCCGGCCAGCGGCAGCTGTCCCGACTGGAGGATCGCCCGCGCGAAGCCGATCGCCGCGAGGCCGGCGAATGCATTGGCGAGCGCCGTAGCCAACGGCACCCACTCCCGCAGGGAGACGGCGAAGGTGACACCCCACGCCGCCACCACCACCGAGACCGCGGCGAGTACGAAGGGAGCGCCGTTCGCGAACGCGCCCGCGATGGCAAACGAACAACCGACGAAGACGAGCACCCAGAGCCCGACCGACGCGAGCAGCCCCAGTCGGGAGAAGAACCGGGTCGCATCCAGATACCAGCCCTTGTAACCGCGCTCTACCGCCGCATTGAGGAAGCGGAGACCCCAGCGCGACGTACCTGGTGCCCGTTCGAGAGCCCACCCTCGTTGCCCCGGCCGAGACAGGACGCTCTTATGGGCACGACCGTTCATGAGCTGTTGCCGCCATCGTAGGCCGGACCGCTCAGAGCCGCCGGAGCTCCTGGTTGAGCGCGGTCTTGGCTCTCGTGCTTCCCGCGGCGTACTCGAGCCCGCAGAAGTCGGCGTAGTTGATGAGGAGAACGTCGGTGGCCCCGCCCTCGAGGAAGGGCCGGGCGCGCTCCAACACTTGTTGTGGCGTACCGACGAAGTGCGTCCGGTCGACGGCCTCGATCGGCGTTCGTTCGATCACGTCGAGCGCTTCCTCACGGGAGACCCAGGGTGGGATGCAGTCGCGGGAGAACATCCAGTCGTAGCCGTAGGGGTGAGGCATCCCCCACTTCTCGAACGTCTTCGAGGTCGGCGTCACCATCATCGCGTTCCACCTCATGAGTGGATGCGCGCGCAGCGTCGGGATCACGGACTCGTCGTCGTGCATCAAGCAGATCAGCGTCTGCACGAAGCGGAGCTCGTCGGGGTCGCGTCCCGCGCTCGCCGCGTGCGCCCGGATCGTGGCGACATCGTCGGTGAACTGCGTCGCGTCGTTCTCGAGCCCGCCGGGCGCATACGTCATCCAGCCGTCAGCCTGCTCTCCCACGAGGCGAAGCGTGTCGGGACCACCGCCGGCGACGAGGACCGGGGGTGGGGTGGGGCCGTAAGGCTGGAGCGACACGCGCGCCCGGTCGAGCTTGTAGGCCTTACCCTCCATCGTGACCGGCTCGTTGCCCGCCAGCAGTGCCTTCACCATCGGCACCGCGTCCTGGAGCTTGTCGGCTGCGCCCTTGCGCGCGATGCCGTAGGGCTTCATCTGCTTGTTCTCACCGCTGGCGAGCACGGTGAAGACGCGACCCCGGGTGGCGTGATCGAGCGTGTTGAGCGTCTGGGCGATGAGCGACGGGTGGCGACGCACCACGTCGATGACCGCGTAGCCGAACTCGATGCGCTCGGCGCGCGAGGCGGCTACGCCGATGAGGGGTCCGCAATCGAAGTACGCGTCCGGGTCGTCGAGCACGTTCATGAGCGACGTGATGTCGGGCGTCAGGATCGAGCGCGGGAACGAGATGTTCATCTGATCCCAGTAGACGATCCAGTCGTCGCCGGCCGCTTCGGCGGCAGCCGCGGCGTCGACGCCCCTCGCGAAGGGCGGGAGGCTGAACGCAGTGGATCCGATCCGCATCGGAGATCCCCCCGAAGACCCTGTTGGGGCTCGAGCGCGGAACGTATGGCCCCTCGGAACACCCGTCAACCGCTCCGCGGGCGGCACAGCGCGCGCACCTACAGCGATGCTTCAGTCGCCTCGGGCGGTCTCGACGACCACGTCGACGTAGGTGTCCAAGCCGTCGGGCCCGGGTGCGAGGGGTCCCTCGTGTCCGCCGGGCACCTCGATCAACTCCGCGTCGTAGCCGGACTCCACCAAGGCATCGAGGTAGTCACGGTTCGATTCGGCGATCGGGAAGGCGACGGCGGGGTTCCCGCCGACGTCGTCCTCGCCCACGACCAGTCGGACCTGGAGGTCGGGATTCCGGCCGAGAGCGAGGTACGGGTCGAAGGCGTCGATCTGCTCGGGCGTGAGCGGAGCCCACTGCGGATTGGTGGCGAAGCGCCCGTCTCGTGCCCACTGCGCGGCGAACAGTGGGGCACCGCCGCCCACGACGGCGTCCGGTGCCTCGACGACAGGGTCGACCTCACAGTCGGTGACTGGGAGTGGGGGCTCGTCGCCCATGAGGGCGTGGATGACGGCGGTGAACCCACCGGTCGAGTAACCCGACAGGGTCATTCGATCGGTGGCTGCGCCGTATTCCTCCCCATGTGCGGCGGCAAACGCGATGGCACAGACGGTGTCCTCGGATCCCCCTACGGGGCCGAGCGCCCTCCACTCGGGAACGAAGACGACGACACCCTGTTGGGCGACCGCCCGGGCAAACTCGGCGTACTCCTCTGGCGAGGATACGCCGCCGTGGAAGTGGACGACCACCGGCCAGCCCGACCCCTCGGCCGGGGCGTACACGTCCAGGACGCGCTCGCTCGTGTAGTTCAGGTCCTGGGTGACCTCCACCGCGAGCGGGACGTCGAGCGTGGTGGTGCTGATCGACGTCGATGCCTCAATGGTCGCACCAGATCCAGACTGGCCGTCATCACCGCAGCCCACCAGGAACAGCGCGCCGACACACACGATCGCCACGAGGGTCAGCATCCTTCTCACCGCTCCTCCTCAGTTCTGCCCTCCTCAGGGTCCGCCCCACCGGTTGCGTCCCGGTTGTGGACCGGTTGTGTCGGCCCTCGGACAGCGTCAGCGGGTCTGAGCGCGCTGCGAAGCTGCAGGTCAAAGCGGTGCCACGATCCATCGCCGTCGTCCGCAGCCTGAGTTGACGAAAGGGCGTGCTCTCGCAGCCCACTGATGTCTCTTCTCCCGCGGCCGAGATGATCGCCGGGAGATCTCCGCCCGTAGGCTCCGCAGCGTGGACCAGGGCTGGCTGCTGGCGCTCGCGCTGGGAGCCTTCGTGCTCGTCGCCTGCGCCTGGCTGGCGGTCGAGGTCGTGCGGCGGATGCGTCGACGGAGACGTCGCGAGCGGCCCGGGCTCGACGCGCTGGCCGGCCTGGTTCCTGTGGCCGCGCAGCCGCTCACGTCGCTGGTCGGATGGCTCGAGAAGGGCCTCTCGAGACTGCAGCCGATGACCGGTCCCGACGGGACGGTCACCTTGCTGTTCTCCGACATCGTCGACTCGACCACGCTCAACCATCGCCTCGGTGACGACGCGTGGGTGCGAGTGCTGGTCGCCCACGACAGGATCGTTAAGGCGGTAGTCGGCGACCACGGCGGGGTCGTGGTCAAGACCCAGGGTGACGGTTTCATGGCTGCGTTCCGAACGCCCCGAGGGGCCGTCGACGGCGCGCTCGCCATCGCCCCCGCGCTGAACGCCAGCGACGACATCGCTGTGAAGCTCGAGCTTCGGATGGGCATCCACACCGGCGCCGTGGTCAGGCACGGGAGCGACTACCACGGGACCAACGTGGCGCTGGCGGCGCGGCTGGCCCAGCAGGCCCGCCCCGGTGAGGTGCTGGTATCCGGCGAGGTCTTCGAGCGGCTCCAGGGCAAAGACGGCCTGCGGTTCCACGCTCGGCGTCGAACGCGCGTCAAGGGGATCCCCGGCCGCCACCGCTTCCACGAGGTCGCCGCCCGCTGAAGCTGTGAGCAAGAGCAGCGCCCCCGTTGCTCCGCGGCGGAGTCATAGTGTTGCCGCGCGTGGGGGGACGGCTGTTTGCGCTGGTCGCGGCGCTCGTGATCGCGGTGCCGGCGTGCAACGGCGATGACGAGAGCGACTCGTCGTCGCCCGCCGCGGGATCGGCGAGTGAACCGGAGGTTCGCGTCGTGACCCTCGACACGCCGGATGGGCCGGGCCCCGCCGAGTACGACCGGATCACGGTCCTCGAGCACGGTCGCGAGGACGCGGAGAACGTCCTCGTGCTCGAGCCGGGTACCTCGGCAGGCGCCGCGTACTTCTCGCCCCTGGCCACCGAGATCGTCGACCGGCTGCCGGACTGGCAGGTGTGGGCGGTCGACCGGCGGGAGAACCTGCTCGAGGACCACTCGGTCCTCGACCGGTACCTCGCCGGGGACGCCACCAACGAGGAGGCCTTCGACTACTACCTGCGGTGGCTGTCGGAACCGTCGATCGCCGAGCACTTCGAACCCCCCGAGGACGCGGCCGTCGACTTCGCCCGCGACTGGGGTATGGCGACCGCGGTCGACGATCTCGCGGTCGTGATCCAGGAAGCCGAACAGATGGGCGGTGCCGTGGTACTCGGCGGACACTCGTTGGGCGGCACGATCGCGGTCGCCTACGGCACCTGGGACTTCGACGGGCATGCCGGCGCCGAGGATCTCGCGGGGCTCGTGCTCATCGACGGCGGCAGCGGAGCCGGCTCCGCCGACAGCGTCGAAGAGGTCGAGTCGGAGCTCGCCGCCCTCGAGGGCGAGTCGCCCTTCAACGACCTGGTCGGGCTGGGACTGCCCTGGGCAGGCGGCGTCTTCAACGCGCTGGGTGCGAGCGCGGCGCGCCTCGAACCCAAGGAGGCGAACCTCGCGTACGACTGGCCGCTCTTCCCCGAGGAGCTGAAGCCACCGGTCGCCCCGACCAACGCCGCCCAGTACGGGTACGCGCTCGACGAGTCGACGAGTCCGGACAACCTGGCCCTCGTCCAGATGCACATCGGCAGCCTGGCCTCGAGCGGAGAGCCCCGTGGCTGGGTCGACGACGGGCTGGTACCGGTCGAACGCGCGGCCACGATGTTCTCCGGCATCAAGGGTGTCGACGGCACCGCCTGGTACCACCCGGTCCGCCTCGGTCTCGACGGCGGCACGGTCAACGGCGGGACTGCGAAGCCGGCGCAGGAGGTCGTTGGTGTGCGGGCCGTCCACGGTGACGCCCTGACGATCCCGATCTTCGCCCTCGAGACAAGCTTCGGGAAGGGCCGGGTGCTCGACGCCGCCCGTTCCCTCGCCGAGCAGTCCGGAGTCGGCGACGACCAGCTCACCCTCGTGGACGAGAGCGCCACGCTGACGCACACCGACCCGCTCGGTGTCGTCCCCGAGCGGAACCCGCTGCTCGAGGCGCTCGTCCCCTATCTGTCGGCCATCGGCGACGACTGACCCCGGACCGGATGGCGCGCGTCCTCGTCACCCGGACCCTCCCCGACGGCGGGCTCGACCCGTTGGCAGGCCACGACCTGGTCCGGCGCCCCGCCGACACGCCGTTCAGCAGGAGTGAGCTGCTCGCCGCGGTTGCTGACGTCGAGGCGATCGTGGCGTTGCTCACCGATCGCATCGACGCCGAGATCATCGGAGCCGCGGCCCGGTTGCGGGTGATCGGCAACGTCGCGGTCGGCTACGACAACATCGACGTCGCCGCGGCGACACGAGCCGGCGTCGCGGTCTGCAACACGCCCGGAGTCCTCGACGACACCACCGCCGATCTCGCCTTCGCGCTCGTGCTGGCCGCCTCGCGGCGGATGAGCGCGGCCGAGGCCGACCTGCGCGCCGGTCGGTGGCGCGGATGGGGCATCACGCAGCACCTGGGACGCGACGTGCACGGGGCGACGCTCGGGCTCGTCGGCTTCGGCCGGATCGGCCGGGCCGTCGCGAGACGGGCGGCCGGCTTCGGCATGGAGGTGTTCCACCACACGCGTCACGACACCGGCCTCCCGGGATGGACGCCCGCACTCGACGAGCTGCTCGAGCGGTCCGACGTGGTGAGCCTGCACGTGCCGTTCACCGACGAGACCCACCACCTGATCGGCGCCCGGGAGCTCTCCCAGATGAAGCGAACCGCGGTCCTCGTGAACACGTCACGGGGCCCGGTGGTGGACGAGGCCGCGCTGGCGGACGCGCTCGAGACGGGGAGCATCTTCGCGACCGGCCTCGACGTGTACGAGCACGAGCCCCACGTCCATACCCGCCTGCTCGCCGCGCCTCACGCCGTGCTGCTGCCCCACATCGGGAGCGCCTCGGTCGCGACCCGCACGCGGATGGCCCGGCTCGCGGCCGAGGGCGTCCGCGCTGTCCTCGCGGGCGAGACGCCACCGAACCTCGTGCGTCCCCGGCCGAGCGAGTGATCCGACGTGCTCAGCCGCTGGGCGCGCCCTCCTTGGGGGTCATGTCGAGCACGAGCGCCGGAGGCTCGTTCGCGACGAGTGGCTTGAACCGCTCGGTGAAGGCTTCGACCGTCATCCCCGCGGTCGCTGCGAGGCGCGCGAGCTCCTCGGGGTGCTCGAAATCGTCGCGGCGCACCCGCAGCATGTAGCGACGGGCGATCGCGTAGCGCGTGGAGTGCAGGTCGACGACGCGCACCTTGGTCCGGCCCGTCTCGGGGTCCAGCATCTTCTCGAACGGCACGGGCTCGAAGTGGCCGGCCTGCATGGTGACCATCACGCCGCTGCCCCCAGAGATCAGGTACTTCGCCGCGCAGTACCCGAGGTCACGCGTGTACTCCATGTCGGCGGGGATCGGGTCGGCGCAACGCAGCTCGTAGCCCACGTTCTTCGAGACGATCGTCGACTTCAGTCCGAGCTCTGCGAGCCGTTCCTGCACCTGCGCCTTGAGGATCCGGCCGATGTCGATCTCCGCGATGCGCACGTGACCGTGGGCGTCACGCTCGACATCGGAGAGCTGCGAGAGCTCGGCGGAGTCGAGGCCGAGCACGACACCCTCGGCGATCACGGCGACGCCGTCGCCACGGTCGGTGCTCCGCCGCTTGATGATGGCTCCGACGAGCGTGTCGACGATCTCCGACAGGCCGAACCTGTCGCCGAACTCCTCGGGGATGAGGGTGAGCGTGGCACCGGCCGCCTTGCCCATTCCGAGCGCGAGGTGCCCGGCCTTGCGGCCCATGGCGATCACGAAGTACCAGCGCGACGTCGTCTTGGCGTCGACCATGAGGTTCTGCACGATCTCGACGCCGTGGTGGCGCGCGGTCTGGTAGCCGAAGGTGTCGACCCACGGTGGGAGGTCGAGGTCGTTGTCGATCGTCTTGGGCGTGTGCGCGACGCGGATGGCGCCCTCGGCCAGCTTCGAGAGTCGCATCGCCGAGTAGGCGGTGTCGTCGCCCCCGATGGTGACGAGTTGCGACACACCGAGCTTCTCGAGCGAGGTGACGCACTGCTCCAGGAGCGCAGGATCCTTCGTCGGGTTGGCGCGTGAGGTACCGAGGATGGAACCCCCGCGGAAGTGGATGCGGCTGACCTCCTCGGCGGTCAGTCTGACGACGTGGTCGGTGTCGCCCTGCATGATCCACTCGAAGCCGTCGCGGATGCCGACGACCTCGACACCCTGGAGCTCGGCGCGGATCGTCGCCGCGCCGATGACGCTGTTGATCCCTGGCGCCGGGCCACCGCCGACGAGGATGCCGAGCTTGCCCTGCTGACTCATCGTGCGCACCCTTCCGACATCGACACCCCGTACGGACCGCGGCGGTCGGAACAGCCGGCTTACGTCATGGCCGACGATACTGACTGCGTCTCCCCGATGCCGTTGTCGCCGGCTCCTTTCGTCCTCGTGTCGGGCGGGCCCGGCAGGTCTCGCAAGCTCGTTGCGAAAGATTCAGGAACGCGACACTCTGGAAGTGGGCAAGCCGCGGAGTCGGGCGTGGGACGTACGAGACCATGGCTGTGGTTCTCGCGGCCGACTGTTCCGCTCCCGAGGTGTTGCATCGAGGGGCCGCTCCGCCCGATCCGCGAAGAAGGGACTTGGACCGATGGCGAGGTCACCGATGCTCCGTACGTTTGCCGTAGCGGCCGTGGTCGGCGCAGTTCTCGTCGCCTGCGGCGGAGACGACGGGGGAGACGCCGCACCCGAGCTCGACGCAATACAGCCCGAAGCCGGCTCGGGCGGCGTGATCGACGATGGCGGGTCGCAGGACACTGGCAGGGACGTCGAGGCGCCGAACATCGACCCGGCGACGATGCCGGCACCCGGTGAAGCCGAAGTCGACGTCGACGGGAACGTCTTCGCGTATCGCCAGAGCGAGTCGCTCGGAAACCAGCTCTTCTCCTGTGAGCTCTCCGACGACGAGATCACGGTGAACTTCCAGACCCCCGACGGCCAAGACCTGCTTGTGCAGGTGACCCGGCTGGAATCCGGGATGTGGGGTGGGTCGGTCGTCGTAGCTTCGAGCGATTCGGACCGCACGTATGAATCCGCTCCCGACCAGGGTGCGTTCGCAGTCGAGGGTTCGCAGATGGTCTACGAGGGCCCGTTCGACTCGCGAACCCTCGAGAACCCCACCGATCTCACCGACGCGGGCGATGGGCGTATCGAGGTGACCTGCCCCTGAGGCCGCATACAGGGCGACCACAAGCAGCGCGGACCGCTCGGGCGGGGCGAGGTGAGGGAGGCCCCGCCCTCACCTCGGCGCGACCATACAGGCCCCGTTCGTCGGGCCTCCCGACAACGAGTCCGATACGCACGCGTCGGACAAGCGCTGGTTGGATGAGGACGGTGGCGCCGGATTAGGCACCCGCACGCATGCGCTCGTAGCTCAACGGACAGAGCATCTGACTTCGGATCAGAGGGTTGGGGGTTCGAATCCCTCCGAGCGCGCCATCGACGACCGAGGTCGGCGCGACCACTCGGCGGGACCGCGGGAAGCGTCAGCCGTGGTGTCCGCCGTTGACATCCCGATCGGAGCTGTCACGCTCGCGGCAGACACCGTGGCGATCGGATCGCGCACGTAGTCGGGCCGAAAGCAGCGGCAAGGGGGCGGTCATGGACGACGTCAGGTGGGCGCGTTTCGGCGCGCTCGGAGGTGTGCTCTTCGTCATCCTGCTGGTGATCTCGGGAGTTCTGTCCGGCTCACCCCCCGCGCTGGACGACCGGGCCCGAGAGTTTGTCGACTACTTCGCCGACCACGACACCGAGCTCGCAGTAGCCGCCTACCTCGACGCCCTCGCGATCGTCCCGATCCTCTTCTGGCTCGGCTCGCTCTGGCGTCGGATGCGGATCGCCGAAGACGGCCGTCCCCGTCTCGCGGTCGTCGCCGTGGGAGGCCTCGTCCTCGCCGCGAGCTTCGGCATCGCGGCCTCCGTGGTGCTCGGCGCCACCGCGCTCCGGGTCGACGGGCTCGAGCCGGAGACCGTGAAGGCCTTCTACACCCTCAGTGTGACCCTCGACGCCGCCAGCGCGGTCGGCCTCGCGACGTTGATCGCGGCGGTCTCGGCGCTCGTGCTGCGGACCGGGATGTTCCCCCGGTGGCTCGGCTGGGCGGGCGAGGTGCTCGCGCTGGCCGCATTGGTCGCGGGGGCCGGGACGGCGACCGAGAACGGCGCGATCGCGGTGGTGGGCGCCGTCGTCTTCACCTTGTTCCTGCTGTGGGTTCTCGTGGTGAGCATCCTGCTCTTCCGGGCGAAAGAGCCGGGCACGCCGGCAGCCGGGCAGGCGGCACCCGCCGCCGGCTGAGCCACGACTCCGACTTCAGACCTGGCCCCGCGCCAGTCGCGTCCCCGAGATGAAGAGGAACACGAGCCAGCCGAGGAAGCCCACGAGACCGACGAAGAGCACGGACGAGCCCTCGGTGACGGCAACGCCCGCCCCTGCAGTGATGATCATCAGTGCGGCCGCGACCGGCCCGACGATTCGATAGGCGCGCGGCAGCAAGCCGACCGGCACCGACGCGAGCGAGAAGCCGAGCAACGCAGTACCGACGCCGAGGAACGCGCAGGCGAAGACGGCGTTATGGAGCGCCCAGAGCGTCTCGGTGAGCTCGGGAGACAGCGACGAGCCCTGCGCGGCGAGTGTCATCTCGACCGCGACGGCCGTCAGGAACAGCGCGAGGACGCCCGTCGCGCCGACGAGGCCGACGCGGGCCCAGACGGCGCCGGGCCCGTCCTGGGTCCGGCGGTACAGCGTCGCCACGAAGAGCAACAGGAACACGACGTTGATCGCCACCAGCGGGACCGTGGTCTGGATCACCCAGCGGTCGTCCACGACGTAGGAGCGGATGTCCGCCGCGCTCGCATCCCCCGAGGGGGCGAACGAGCTGCGGAGCAGGTTCTGCACGATGACGCTGAGCGCGAACGCGATCCCGGCGTAGCCGCCCCAGCGTTCGATCGCCGTCGCCTTCGACTCGGTCGGGCGTGGTGTCGTGAGCGTTCCGGCCATGGCCCCCCCTCATTGAGCGCCGATCAAGTAATTGGAGCAGTATTCAATTGACCTGAGGGAAAGTCAAGTGAAACGCTGCGGGGGTGGCGACGCGGCGGCAGCGGCAGGCGGAGCAGACCCATCGCGAGATCCTCGACGCCGCCCGCAAGCTCTTCGCCCACAACGGCTACGCGGGGACGACCGTGGTGGCGATCGCCGACGAAGCCGGCGTGTCGGTGCAGACGATCTACGACAGCATCGGCTCGAAGGCGGCGATCCTCACCGAGCTGAACGACCTCATCGACGAGCTGGCCGGGATCCCCGAGGTCGCGGCGCGCATCCCGACGACGACAGATCCGATCGAGCTCCTCGAGGTCCCTGTCGAGATCATCCGCCGCGTCATGGAGCACGTCGGCGACATCATGCGTACCGCGCTGACCGCGAGCGAGCCCGAGCTCCTGAGGGTCGCCGACGAGAGTCGTCGTCGCCACCGCTTTGGCGCGGGGCTCGTCGTCCAGCGTCTCGCCGACGTCGGCGGCCTCCCGCCCGGGACCGACGTCGAGCGCGCCGCGGACATCGTCGCCGCCCTGTGCCACCCAATCTTCTGGGCGATCCTGCTGGACGAGTACGGCTGGACCGTCGACGAGGCGGCGGCCTGGACCCTGGCGTCGCTCCGCCAGCTGGTGCTCGGCGAGCTCCCGACCTGACGGACCGCGGCCGACCGATCTCCCCGCTCGGTGCACATCGGCGGTGGTGCGGCGTAGCATCCCGGCGTGCTTCTCGCTGCACCCCGCGTGGAGCTCGAAGGTGACTGGGCGACGAGCTGCGCGGCGGTGACGCCGGGCTCCGGGGCTCCGTTCGAGCTGCGGCTGTCCGTGCCACGCCACGCGCTGGGTTCCATCGATCCCGGTACGACGCCCTTCCTCCCGATCGCCGCGGTGCTCGCCGGCTTCCTGGGCGAGGATCTCGAGGTGGAGGCTCCGGTCTCCCCGGTAGCCGCCGTGGGAGCCGAGTCCGCGCTCCGCGTGATGCACGACTGGTGGTCGGTTCACCACGTACGCATCGAGGGGCCGCGCGAGCCGCCGCCCTATCTCCGCGGCGAGGGCACCGGACTCCTTTACACCCGGGGGGTCGACTCCACGTTCTCGCTCGTGCGCCACCGCTCCGGCGAGCAACAGCCGCCGCCGACCCACCTGATCGGCATCACCGGGCTCGACCACTGGATCGGGCCCGCGACCCGGGAGGGGATCTGGATCGACACGGTGCGCGCGGCCGAACGCGTGGGCCTGCCGCTGCTCCGGGTCCACACCGAGGTCCGAGCCGTGCTCGACCCTGTCGTCGACTGGCTCCAGAGCCACGGTGCGGTGCTCGCGTCCGCCGCGTTGCTCTACGCCCCGGTGCTCGGGACGGCTGTCATCGGGTCGTCGCAACGTGCGGACCTCGCTGTTCCCCTGGGGTCACACCCGGAGCTCGACCATCGGTGGGGATCGGAACGGTGCTCGTTGGTCCACGACGGTGCCGACCACACGCGGCTGGAGAAGGTCGCGCGGATCGCACGGGAACCGGAGCTGCTGGCGGACCTCAAGGTGTGCTGGAGAGCGGACAGCGTCTCCAATTGCGGCCGTTGCTACAAGTGCCTGCTCACGATGACCGCACTGGCCGCCGCGGGGGTCCCGACGGCCGGCACCTTCGAGGAAACGCTCTCGCGCGAAGCGATCCGCGCTTCGGAGCTCGGGTTCCTCACGGCCCTCGAAGAGACCGTGAACGGTCTGCCCGACGACATGGCCGACATCCGGGACGCTTGGGTCGAGCGCGTGCACGAGGAGGGCCTCCGGATGCGCGCCGACCCAGACGACGCGCTGGAGCTCCTCGTTCCCAGCGAGACCGGCGCGCTCTGCACGCCCGACCCGGTCGCCACGCTCGCGGAGGTGGCGGCCGGGGCGGGAGTCGTCGTCGTCCCGGACCCGAGTCGCCCGGCGCGCGACGTGTACGGGTGGGTGCCGGGACGGGTCCCGCTCCGCCTCCCCCGCGACGCGACCTCGCGGGCGCGGCAGTCCGTCGCCGAGCTCGGGTCGCGAGCCGTTCCCTGGTGCCTCGTGGACCACGCGACACCCGAGACGGTCGCGCTGGCGGAGCGCCTCACCGACGAGTGGGGTGAGGGCATCTGCTATCTCGCGGGCGTTCCGTTCGCAGCCGAGCAGCCTCCCGGCCTGCCGTCCGACTCGGTCGCGGCCCTGTTGCGCACGTCACGGGCCCGCGTCTGGTGGTGCTCCGGCGGCGACCTCGACGCCGTGCGCCTCTACGAGAGCGTGGCGAACGGATGCGTGCCGTTGCAGGCGATGCCGACGGGCACCGCCGAGCTGCTGCGCCCGTTGCTACCGGTGCGTCTGCGCGCGGTGCTCCTCGCCGTCGGGGAGGAGCCGCTGCCGACGTTCGACCTCGAGGACCTCGAGTCGATCCGGGCGGCCGCGACCGCGGAGCTCGTCACGGGCTCGCTCGAACGAGACCATCTCCTGGCGATGACCGCGGAGTCGACGCCCCGGGAAGCGAGAGTGTCGGGATGAGCTCGGTCGGCCGCGCGATCGGCGAGGTTCTCCCCGCGGCGCTCGGCGTCGCCCTGAGCCCGCTGCCGGTGAGCGCGGCGATCCTCCTACTCCTCGGCGCCGATCCCGCCCGGAAGAACCTGAGCCTGGTCCTCGGCTGGGTGGCCGGTCTGGTCATGGTGGTCGCGGTGTCGGCGTTCGCGCTCGGCGGGGTCGCCACCGACGACGCGGGCGACACGTCGTCGGGGATCGGCTGGGGCCGGGTCGTCCTCGGCGCCGTGCTCGTGCTCCTCGCGGCGAGGAACTGGAGGAGACGACGTCGCGAAGGTTCGGAGCCCGAGGTGCCCCGGTGGCTGTCGGCGCTCGACTCGTTCGGCCCGGCCAAGGCCGCCGGCGCGGGCTTCGCGCTCTCCGCCGTGAATCCGAAGAACCTGCTCCTCAGCCTGTCGGCCGGCGCGTCCATCGCGGCGGCCGACCTCTCGGTCGGCGGCGACGTGGCGACGCTGGTCACCTTCGTCCTTCTCGGGACCGTGACGATCGCGCTCCCGCTCATCGTCTTCCTCGCGTCGCGTGACGCCGCCGCGGAGAAGCTCCGCGCCACCCGCACGTGGCTGATCGCCAACGACCGGGTCGTGGTCGCGGTGGTCCTGTTGCTCATGGGGGCGAAGGTCCTGGGCGACGGCCTCGGTGTCCTCTCCTGACCGGGTCCGCGGCCCGGCGCGTGGGTCGGGCCTCAGGCACCTCTGCCATGATGAGTGCAACGCGCTCGAACGGGAGGTGCCGTCATCGCCTCGAAGCTGAAGGACGTGCTCGAAGGGATCGTCAGGCTGTACACGAAGCGGCCCGAGCGCGGCGCGTCCACGTTGAAGATCAGCGGTGGGCTCGTCGGGACCACGGAGATGAGCTTCGACGTCGGCGGCCACACCGTCACCTTCGACGAGCCGAAACCGGCGGGCGGCACCGACCTCGGCCCCACGCCCACCAAAATGACCCTTGCCGTGCTCGGCGCGTGCGAGGCCGTCATCTACCGGTACTTCTCCGAGCTGCTGGAGATCCCCTTCGACGACCTCTCGGTCGACGTGGAGGGAGATCTCGACTTCCGCGGCGGGCTCGGGTGGGACGAGGTGCGGTCGGGCTTCTCCGAGATCCGGATGACCGTCCACCTATCGGGTCCCGAGTCCCCGGAGCGCTACCAGGAGCTGCACCGGCGGGTGGGCACGAACTGCCCCGTCCTCGACACGATCGCCAACCCGGTCCGGGTCGAGACGAGCCTCGAGATCAGCGAGTAGCGAGGCCCGAATCCCCGCCGGTTCTCAGGCGGCAGAGGTCGGCGGCTCTCCCCCCGCGGGGTAGCTCTGGATCGGCACGTCCCCGTCGGCCCACGCGCGGGCCACGGGGTCGATGATGCGCCACGCCTCCTCGGCCTCGTCGCTGCGGATGAAGAGCGTCGGGTCGTTGCGGAGCATCTCGAGCAGCAGGTTGGCGTACGGGGTTCGTCTCGGTTCGCTCGAGACCAGCTCGAGCTCGCGGCCGCGCGCGTCGGTGTCCCGCAGGTCGAGCGTGGTCCCGAGACGGACGTAGGGCTGCATCAGGCCGAGGCGGAGCACGTTGGGTTCGACGCCGGCCCACCGGTCCATGAGGTACTGGGGGAGGGGCCGGAAGTGGACCGCGATCTCCGCGGAATCGTCGGCCATCGCCTTCCCCGATCGCAGGGTGAACGGAGTGCCGGCCCAACGGGCGTTGTCGATCTCGAGCGTCACCGATGCATATGTCTCGGTGTTTCGGCCCGGGTCGACTCCTGGCTCGTCGACGTAGGAGGGGACCTGGCGCGATCCGATCGTGCCCGCCGCGTACCGGGCGCGGGTCGTCTCGGTGCGGATCCGCTCGGCCGGGGGCGTGGCCACGGCCCGCAAGGCCTCGACGCGCGTACCGCGGAACGAGTCGGCGTCGATCCGCGCGGGTTGCTCCATGAGGACGAGCGCCATGGCCTCCATCAGGTGGTTCTGCACCATGTCCTTGAGCGCGCCGGCGCGGTCGTAGTAGGACGCGCGGCCTTCGAGCGTCAGGCTCTCCAACCAGCTGATGTCGACGCGCTCCACGTGCACCGCGTTCCAAGTCGGCTCGAAGACCCGGTTCAAGAACCGGAGCGCGAGCACGCGGCTGACGAGCTCGTCGGAGAGGAAGTGGTCGACCCGGAAGATGGTCGGCTGGGGCATCTGGGTGTGCAGGATCTCGTTGAGGCGCTTCGCCGACGCGAGGTCGGTCCCGAAGGGCTTCTCGATCGCGACCGCGTCGTCGGCCCGCAGCCCCGCGGCGGCGAGCGCCGGGAGGACGGACTCGAGCAGGCCCGCCGGCAGCGCGAGGTAGACGAGGGTGTCGCGGCGATTTTCGCCGACCACGGCCTTGACGTCCTTGGCGTCGGTGACGTCCGCGGGCCGGTAAGTCAGCATCTCGACCGCCGCGTCGCGCGCGGCCGACGCGACTCCGGAGGCGTGCTCCGCCAGCCGGTCGCGGATGTGCTCGCGGAACTCGTCGGTCGACCAGTCGGTGTTGGCGGAGCCGACGATCTCGAGCCCCGAAGGGAGCAACCCGGCCTCGGCCAACTGCGCGATGGCCGGCATCAGCAAGCGACTGGTCAGGTCACCCGAGGCGCCGAACAAGACGATTCGGTCGATCATGGTCCGTGGGGCCTCCGCTCGGTGGAAGAGCCCGAGGCTAACGGCGCGCGCGACTCCGGGCCCAGACCCGCGAGACTCCACGCGTGATCGTCGTCGTCATGGGTGTGGCGGGCTCGGGCAAGAGCACGGTCGGTGAGGCGCTCGCCGATCGCCTGGACGCTCCGTTTCTCGACGCCGACGAGCTGCACACGCCGGCCTGCGTCGAGCGGATGCGCCGCGGCGAGCCCCTGACCGATCGGGAACGGACGGAGTGGATCGAGCGGGTGTCCGCTGCGCTTCGAGCACGGGACCCACTGGTCGTCGCGTGCAGCGCGCTCCTCCGGGCGCATCGCGATCGGCTCCGGGCCGCCGGCGACGTGCAGATGGTCCTGCTCGAGGCGTCACCCCGGGAGCTCGAGCGCCGGATCTCGGAACGGCGCGACCACTTCTTCCCGTCCGAGCTGCTCCGGGATCAGCTCGCGACCCTCGAACCACCGGCCGCGGACGAAGGCGTTCTGGTCGTCGACGGCTCCCGGCCGCCGGCCGCGCTGGTCCACGCGATTGCGACAAAGCTCACGGTCCACGGTCACGAATCGGGGTGACGCGAGCGGTCCCGGCGCGAACGGGGTCTTGGGCGCCGTAGGGTGACGGGATGACACGAAGCGTGGGACCGGCGGCGAAGATCGCTGTCGTCGTCGGGGTGTTGCTCCTCGTCGCGACGGCCTGTGGCAACGACAGCGAGTCGGCCGGGTCGTCGGCGACCTCGACGACGGGTGGTGACACGGCCGGGCCGACCGAAGCGACGCTGACGCCGTTGCTCATGCAGGCGGGTCCGGCGATCGTTCCCGTGAAGGGTTCCGACGGCCGGTACCACCTGCTGTGGGAGACGCCGCTCCAGAACGCGACCAGCCTGGACCTGACCGTCAGCTCCATCGAGGTCCTCGCCGACGGCGAGTCGATCCTCGCGCTCGACGAGGAAGCCGCGAGCGACGCCGTCGAGGTGCTCGGCACTCGGGAAGCGGACGGCGTCATCGGGCCGGCCGAGGGGGCGACGATGTTCCTGACGATGGCCTTCGAATCCGAGGCCGACATCCCAGACTCGATCGAGCACCGCGTCACGGTGACCGCCGAGCCCCTGCCCGGCGGTGAAGCCGTCGACACGGGCGCCGAGACCGAGGTCGACACCGAACACGTCGTCCCGGTCCTCGGACCGCCGATCGAGCCGGGCGACAACTACATCGCCGCCGATACGTGCTGTACGTCGACGCGCCACATCCGCGCTGGACTCCCCATCAACGGGCAGCTGTGGTTCGCACAACGCTTCGCCGTCGACTGGGAGCAGGTCACCGACGACGGGCGCTTCGTCGAGGGTGACCCGTCCGACCCGGAGAGCTACGTGATCTACGGCAGGACGGCGATCGCGGCCACCGACGGAACGGTCGTGCTCGTGATCGACGGTCTCGCGGACCAGGTGCCGGGCGAGCTCCCCGGCACGTCGATCCCATTGGACGAGGCGGACGGCAACAGCGTGGTCGTCGACATCGGTGACGGGCTCTACATGATGTACGCCCACATGAAGAACGGCTCGATCAAGGTGGCCGAGGGCGATCAGGTCAGCCGGGGGGACGAGATCGGCCTGGTCGGCAACACGGGCAACAGCTCTGCGCCTCACCTCCACTTCCACGTCATGGACGGGCCGTCACCGTTGGCCTCGAACGGCTTGCCCTACGTCATCGACTCGTTCACGGTGACGGGGAAAGGCGAGTCCACGGAGAACTTCGACGCGGTCGAGAACACCGAGACACCGCTCACTATCGTGTCCGTCGACAATGAGGGTCCGCGCACGGACGAGCTCCCGCTCGACCTCTCGATTGTCGACTTCGGGTGATCCGCGGCCGGCCGGTTCAGTCCGACGCGCGCAGCTGGTAGGTGTTCAGGAGGTCGTCCTGGACGACCGTCGCGATGCCGTCGACGTCGGTCACCTCGAGCGCGTCGTCGAGTACCCGCGTGCGGAACGTCCACCCCGGGGGCAGCGCCAGGCGTTCGCCGAGCTCTGCGAGTTCGTCGTAGCTGAGGTCGGGGTCGACCTCGATGCTGTAGGACTGCATGACGTACGTGGTGCCGTCGGGGTCGGTGAGCTCGAAGACGTCGGTGCCGGCGTCGAAGGTGAACGAGGTGTCGCGCGTGACCGACAAGGTCGTGTAGGGCTCGCGCTCGATCTGAGCCGGATCCACCGCCACGGTCGCCGCGAGCCGGAACTCCAGCCCGTCGAACGTTCGGATCTCGTCCTCGGCGAGCTCCGCCTGGACGCGGTCGGTGATCCAGTGCCGGGGCCCGTTCCGCACCGCGAGCGCACCCGTCTCGGCGCCGACCTGGTCGAGGTCGATGCCTTCCCACAGTTCGGCGGGGCAGTCGTTGAGTCCGAGGGTCGCGTTGATTTCGGCCTCGAAGGCGTCGCCGACCGGGCGCACGAGCGCGATCTCGCAGTAGCGGCTGTCGCGGAGACCCTCGGCTCCGGCTGAATGGGTTCCCTCGGCGGCGTCCCCGTTGCTCGAGCAGGCAGTGCCGACCAGGAAGCACGCGACGAGCCCGGTCCTGAGGAGTCGGTTCACGGGTGACAGCCCCTTCGTCGGGGCTCGACCCTAACCACCGGAGAGGGATGGCGCCGTGTGTCAGGCGGTGAGGTCGTAGAGCGTGGTCCCGCCGACGGTCGTGGCGGTGAAATGGTCCTCCACCCACGTGGCGATCTCGCTCGCGGCTTCGCTTCCGTCCATGCTGTTCGCGCCCGAGAGGCCGCTCGCGATGTAGTAGCGGATCTGACCCTCGGCGACGTACGTCCGGAATTGGTCGAGCGTGGGGGAGGGGTCGGAGCCGTTGAAGCCGCCGATCGCCATGACGGGCTGCTCGGTCGCGAGCTGGTAGCTCGACGCGTTCTGCGAGCCGGTCGTGGCCGCGACCCACGTGTAGTCGGCGGCGTCGTCGACGAGCAGCGCGACGGCCTCGTCGGACACGTCGGCACCGTTCAACAGGCCGCCCACTCCGCCGCCGCCGTCTGCTGCCCCGCCCGGACCGAAGCCGCCGGTCGCGCCCGGTGCGGTGCCGCCGCCGAAGGACGGTGGCCCCTGGGGACCGCCACCGCCCGGAAGGACGCCGGGGCCGCCGGCTGCGACGTTTGGTCCGGCGGTGACGATCGAGCCCTGTTGGGGGATCGCGACCGTCTGGAGACTCCAGGCGGCGGGAGCCGCGAGCAGGACGAGGACCGCCACCACGGCCGCGCCGCCGGTGAGCTTCGCGGCCGAGGCCGAGCGAAGCACCGTGGCGGGGAGGACACTGATGGCGAACACGGCCGCGGCCACGAACGAGACCGCGACGAGCGTATCGGCGAGCCACGGGTTCCACGTCGGGGCGCGCTCGAGCAGCTGCGCGGCCCACAGCCCGGAGCCGAGGGTGAGGCCGGCCATCACGAGGCGGGCCGCGTTGTGGATGCGGTGCGCCCACAGGAGCGTGGCGCCGATGCCCACCAGGGCGCCGATCGCGGGGGCGAGGGCGACCGTGTAGTAGGCGTGGAAGATGCCCGACATGAAGCTGAACGTGAGCGCGGTCACGACGAGCCAGCCGCCCCAAGCGACGAGGGACGCGCGCCGAAGGTCGGTGCGGGCGGCGTCGCGCGTGAGCCACAGGCCGATCACGAGGAACGCGAGCGCGGCGGGGAGCAACCAAGCGATCTGACCGCCGATCTCCGAGCCGAACATGCGGGTGATCCCGGTCTCGCCCCACATGCTGCCCTGGCCGCCGAGGCCGCCGCCGACGCTGCCGGTCTCGTCGCCGGTGAGGCGCCCGAAGCCGTTGTAACCGAGCGTGAGCTCGAGGACGCTGTTGGTCTGCGACCCGCCGATGAAGGGGCGCGACGAGGCGGGCCACAGCTCGACGATCGCAACCCACCATCCGCCGGCGACGAGCATGGCCGCGAACGCGAGGCCGAGATCGGCGATCCGGCGCCCGAGACGGGCCTTGCCGCAGAGGAGGTACGTGAGGGCGAAGGGGGGAACGACGAGCAGGACCTGGAGCTGCTTGGTGAGGAAGCCGAACCCGACGGCAGCCCCCGTGAGCAGGAACCAGCGGGCCCGTCCGTCCTCGACGGCCCGGAGGGCCGTGTAGGCCGCGATCGTCAGCAGCAGCGTCAGCAGCGCGTCGGGATTGTTGAACCGAAACATGAGCGTGGCCACGGGGGTGAGCGCCAGGACGACCCCGGCGAGTAGGCCGGCCGCGGGCGTGAACCACCGCCGCACCGCCGCGTAGAGGACGCCGACCGACGCGACCCCCATCAGCGCTTGGGGTACGAGGACGCTCCACGAGTTCAGGCCGAAGATCCGGACCGCGAGGGCCTGGGGCCACAGCGCCATTGGCGGCTTGTCGATGGTGATGCTCCCGGCCGCGTCCGACGCGCCGAAGAAGAAGGCCTTCCAGCTCACCGACCCTGCCTGGGCGGCGGCCGAGTAGAAGGAGTTGGCCCAACCCGACGCCGACAGGTTCCAGGTGTAGAGGACGAAGCTGCCGGCGAGGAGGGCGAGCAACGACGGGCGTACCCACCTCGGATCGTCGGGCCGACCACGGAGGAGGCCGCCCTCGGCAGTGATCCCCATGGGGAGGCTCCTTACCTCTCGTTCTCGCTTCGCCGCGTCGCCTAGGAGCGCACCAGCAGGAACTGGAGCTCGAGCGTGCCGTGGTCCTCCACCGACAGCACGCTCTGGCTCTCCGTGACGTCGCGGATGGTCAGGTCTCCGAGCGCGCTCACCTGGATCGCCTCGCCGTCGGCGGCTTCGGCGCCCAGGTCGATCGGCGCGGACCCGGCGAAAGAGCCCACGGCGATCGGGATCTTCACGCGACGGCCCATGGATCCGAACCTACGAGCGGGGGCTGAGCGTTCCCGTGGGGCTAGCTCAGAGATTGCTGTGAGCTGGCGGGCACGCCCGGACCGGCGCCGGGACCGGGCCCGACGTCGCCGATCCGGATCACGGTGGCATCGACGACGGTCCCAGCGGTCTCGCCCGTCGCCCGAATCGTGTCGCCGACGGCGATGTCGTCGACCGAGAGCGTCTCGCTCACGGTCACGGTCGTGTCATCCGAGACCCGGACCACGACCGTCCCCCCGGCAGCACTCTCGACGGTGATGGTCGAGGCGTCGACCGAGGTGATCTCTCCCATGACGAAGGCGCTTCCGGTCGCCCCGCCCGGCGCCTGCCCCGGGGGCAGCGTCCCGTCGTCGGCACGACTGCCGTCGGGAAGCCCGCCGCGCTCCGGCAGGCCGGCGTTCGTCGGCGCGGCCTCACCGGGCGCGTCGATCGAGGTCGCGGCGATCCCGTCGTCGGTCGTCTCACCGGTCACGGTGACGGTGTCGCCGACCGCGAGTTCGTCCAGGCTGCCCTCGAGCGACTCGGTGACGACGGTGTCGGCGGACGTCTCGACGGTCGATGTGGTCGTCTCGCCGGCCGGGTCCGTGATCTCGACGGTGAGCGTCGCACCGTCGATGTCCACGACCTCGCCACCGGCACCCGGGCCGAGACCGCCTCGCGGCCCACCCGCGAGGGCCGGGACGTCGCCGCCACCGAGGCCCGAAGCAGTGGCCGCATCCGAGGCGCCGGAGTTCCCGATGTCGTTGACGACGACGATGCCGACGACGACGATGCCGACCGCGACGACCGCCGCCGCGAGCCAGCCGCGCCATCCGGGGCTCGCCCGGCGCGCATCTTCCGCTTCCGGAGGCTGATCGTTGCTCTCTTCCGGTGACGAGGCGGATTCGCTCGGTCGTGTAGTCGTCATGGGTGTTCCCCTGCGCGGGTCGGATCGATGAACGGTCCCAGTGTGGAGACCGTTGCTGGGAACTCCCTGAGGGCCAGCCCACACGTCCCGCAGGATCGCCCCGGCCCTCGGTGTGGCGGCGGGCTGGACCGCCGCGTCAGCGGCGTTCGAGGCGCAGCTTCGCGGTGACCACGAGACGGAAACGACCGCGGCCGGTCTTCTCGATGCCGATCGGCGCCCCGCGCTCCTCGAGTCGACGCTTCAGGAGGATGAGACGGCTCTCGAAGTTGTCGCGGAACTCGGGGAGCTCGAGCGTGGGGTCGAGTCGGACCTCGCGGTTCGTGTAGTCGACCCGACCCTCGCGTGCGTAGCTGCCGAGCAGCGACCAGAGGATGCGTCCCGCCACTCCCTTGATGAGGTACTCGTCGTCGAGGAACGTGCTGCCGTCCACCGCGAAGAAGCGCACTCGGGTCTCGGGCGCGCTCGCACCGAGATCGGTGGCCGTCGCGTCGGTGCGCCCCTCGCCGCCGGCTGGCTCCCGCGCGCGGACCCGGTCGGTCTCGACAGCACCCGCGACGATCGACGCGACCACCGCGAGTAGCGCCTCGTCCGCCGCTCCGAACGCCACGGGTGCCGTGCTCTCCACCAGCAACACGCCAACGACCTGACCGTGCGCCACCGCCGGCACCGCGAGGCGGCTGTCGGCATCCGCCAGGCCGGGGAACGGGACCTCCCGACCCGGACCGATGCCGCCGGTGTCCTCGAAGGACCGGCGCACCGTGCGGGAGTACCTCGCCATCTGACGGACGTTGCCGACGCGGATCGGCGCGCAACGCCGGGCCGCAGTCCCGATCGTGCCCTCGCCGACCGCGACCTCGTAGCCGACGCCCTGGGTCTCGTAGCCGTGGCTCGCGATGGTGTAGAGGTGCTGGGCGGTCTCGTCGAGCAGCAGGAGCATCGAGTGCTCGAAGCCGAGGAGGTCGTGGAGACCGTCGACGGTCGCGCTCACGACCGCGTCGAGGTCGGGGCAGCGGCTCAGCCGGCCGGACAGCTCGGCGAGGTGAACAGCCTCGGCCGCGCTGTCGCGGTCGGCGACGGCCGCCGGTGGCGGGGCACCGCTTCGATCGGTCGCGGCGAGCACCCGCTCGACGTTCTGCACGCGGTAGACGTCCGCCGCGCGGAGCTTGAAGACGTCCTCCATCCCCGACAGCGCGGCGACCGCGTCGACCTCCTCCCGAAGCTGCTCGAAGACGGGACCGCGGCGTTCGGTGCGCTCGAACACCAGGGTCAGCCGGTAGTGGTCGTAGTTGGTGGGGTCGAGTACGAGGACGCTGGCGCGTGGATTCTCCGCCAGGTTGCGACTGGTCTTCGAGAAGAACTGGTTCGAGAGCGCGACGCGCTCGTCGTCCACGACGTGGACCTTGGACAGGTACGTGACGTTTGGCGTCCCCGCGGCCGAGGCGGTGGCGATGACCGCAGGCACCGCGCCTTCGAAGCAGCGGCGCAACGGCGTGAGTCCGATCGGCGTCTGCGATTCGTCCGCGGTCATCGGGCGGCCGCGGGGATCGGCGCGCCGGCTCCCGGTCCGGGCGTCTGGTCGTAGAGCTCGTCGACCGTCATCGCGCACGCGACGTAGTCGGAAGGCACCCAGCGCTCGACGATCTCGCGTGCCGTCCCGTCGGTCTCGACGATGTCGGTGAAGAACTCGTCGCAGAAACGGGCCGCGCGCGACCGGTCGCCGTCGCTCGCCGGTTCGA
>CAYRHS010000025.1:0-25844 GCA_964424125.1 uncultured Burkholderiales bacterium | reverse complement strand
CTGGGCGCGGGCTGGGCCGCGCTCGATCGGGCGATCCCGTACTCCGTCGAGCGCATCCAGGCGGGCGGCCCGCTCTCGGAGAAGCAGGGCTACACGCACAAGTTGGTCGTTCCGCACGTGGCGCGGCTCGAAGCCGCCCGCGCCTACATCGAGGAGACGGCCGAGCGAATCGACGCGGGCGAGGGAACGCTGAACACCGAGGGTGCGATCGCCAAGTACCTCGCGTCCGAGGCCGGGAACGCGGCCGCCGACGCGAGCATCCAGGCACTCGGTGGCTACGGGTACACGCACGAGTACCTTGTCGAGAAGATCAAGCGCGACGTGCGCATCACCACGATCTACGAGGGCACGTCCGAGATCATGGAGATGACGATCAGCCGCGATCGGTGGCAGCTGCACCTCAAGACGAGAGGTGCCCACTACCACGACCAGGCACAGGAGCTCGAGACGCTGCACGGGACCGTGCCCGCGGTCGGCGCCGACGTCGCCGCGTTCGCCCACCACGCGCTGGCCGAGCTCATGGAGTGCTGCCGGGTGGGCCGGCTCACCCGCCACCAGCACGTGCTCCTCCGCCTGGGTGAGCTGGTGGCCTCCGTCGAGTGTGCGGCGGCGCTCTGCCGCCGGGCCGCCCGAGCCGCTGACGGGTCGCTGCCGCCCAAGGCCGACCGGCGTTTCGACGCCGAGGCGCTCGCCACCCTCGCCCGGGTCTTCGCCCGCGAAGCCATGGCCAAGGTCGCGCTCGACGGCGTCCGGTGGGTCACTGGCGCGGGGGGCGACGCCAGCTCCTTCCTGGCCGCGATCGACCTCCAACGACTCGCGGCCTCACAGGCGGGACTGCTGAGCGACATGGACCGCACGGCCGACCTTGTGTACGGCCGCAGCGACTGAACAATCGAGGGTGACGACGCGAGTGAGTGAGAACGGGCAGGCCATCGCCATCGTCGGGGTCAGCGCGATCCTCCCGGACGCGCCCGACGCAGCCACCTTCTGGGACAACGTGCGGGGCGGCCGTTACTCCATCACCGACGTGAGCCCCGACCGTTGGGACCCCGCGCTCTACTACGACCCCGACCCCAAGGCGCCCGAGAAGTCCTATTCGAAGATCGGCGGCTGGGTGCGCGACTGGGACTGGGACCCGCTCGGCTGGCACCTGCCCATCCCCCCCAAGGTGAGCGACGCGATGGACGACGCTCAGAAGTGGGCGGTCGCGTGCACGCGTGCGGCGCTCGTGGACTACGGGTGGCCCGAGCGTTCCATCGACGGCGAGCGCACCGCCGTGATCCTCGGCAACGCGATGGCAGGGGAGAAGCACTACCTGACGGCGCTGCGGATCTCGTTCCCGGAGTTCGCGCGCGAGCTCACCGCCGCGCCGTCGTTCGCGGCCCTGCCCGACGAGGTCCGCTCCGCCATCGCCGAGGAGGTGCACATCGGCCTCGACCTGGCCCTGCCCGAGGTCACCGAGGACACCATGCCGGGCGAGCTCGGCAACTGCATGGCCGGGCGCGTCGCCAACCTCTTCGATTTCCGCGGCCCGAACTTCATCACCGATGCCGCGTGCGCGTCCGCGATGGCGGCCATGGACGCGGCGATGGAGGGCCTCGTCGAGCACGAGTTCGACACCGTCATCACGGGCGGGATCGACCGCAACATGGGCGCCCCGACGTTCGTGAAGTTCTGCAAGATCGGCGCCCTCTCGGCCACCGGGACCCGGCCCTTCGCCGAGGGTGCCGACGGCTTCGTGATGGGTGAAGGGGCCGCGCTGTTCGTCCTGAAGCGCCTCGCCGACGCCGAGCGCCACGGCGACGACGTCTACGCGGTCATCCGGGGGATCGGCGGGTCGAGCGACGGGCGGGGCAAGGGCATCACCGCCCCCAACCCTGTCGGCCAGCGCTTGGCAGTGGAGCGTGGGTGGCGCAACGCCGGGCTGCCGTTGACGTCGGCGACGTTGGTCGAGGCCCACGGCACCTCCACTCGAGTCGGCGACGTGGTCGAGGTCCAGAGCCTCATCGACGTGTTCGGCGCCGAGAACGTGGACGGCAAGAAGGTGGCGCTCGGCTCGGTGAAGTCGAACATCGGCCACCTCAAGGGCGGGGCGGGTGCCGCGGGCGTGCTCAAGGCGACGCTCGCCCTCCGGGACAAGGTGCTGCCGCCCAGCCTCAACTTCGACCGACCGAACCCCAACATCGACTTCGCGTCCTCGCCCTTCGCGGTGAACACGGAGCTGCGCGAGTGGGAGCGCGCGAACGGCACGCCGCGCCGGGCGGGGGTCAGCGCATTCGGCTTCGGTGGGACCAACTTCCACGTGGTCCTCGAGGAGTACGTGCCGGGCATGCTCGACGACCACGCTCGCTCGGTCGCGATCGGCGCCGAGCTCCCCGCCGCCGAGCCGGCGCGGAGGGAACCGGTGGTGGCCGGCACCGCCAAGGCCCCGTTGCGCGGCGCGCTCGTCCTCGGCGCAGACGACGAGGCCGAGCTCGTGTCTCGGCTCCGCACGGTCCAGGCCGACGCGGTCGCGGGTGAGGCGCCACCGCCGACGGTCCCGACGGAGAAGGCGTTGCGCGCTCGAGAGCGGGTCGCCATCGACTACGGCGACGCGGCCGAGCTCGCCGACAAGGCGCAGCGAGCGCTCGGAGCGTTCGAATCGGGCGACCCCGCAGCCTGGCGGATCATCCGAGGACGCGGCGTCTTCCGCGGCCGCGGACCCGCGCCGAGCGTCGCGTTCCTCTTCACGGGGCAGGGCTCCCAATACGTGAACATGGTCGCCGAGCTCCGCGAGCGAGAGCCGATCGTGGCCGAGACCTTCGCCGAGGCCGACCGGGTGATGACACCTCTGCTCGGACGTCCGCTGAGCGACTACATCTTCGTCGACGCCGACGACGAGGCGGCGGTGCGCCAGGCCGAAGAGGACCTCCGCCAGACCGAGATCACCCAACCGGCCGTGCTCGCGACGGACCTGGCGCTCACCCGTCTCCTGGGTGCCTACGGCATCGTGCCCGACTTCGTCATGGGCCACAGCCTGGGCGAGTACGGCGCGCTCATCGCGGCCGGTGCCCTCACGTTCGACGCCGCGCTCGAAGCGGTGAGCGCGCGGGGCCGGGAGATGGCACGCGTCGCGGTCGACGACAACGGGGCCATGGCCGCGGTGCTCGCACCGCTCGAAGAGGTGCAACAGCTCGTCGAGCGGATCGACGGCTACGTCGTCGTCGCCAACGTCAACTGCAACAGCCAGTCCGTTATCGGCGGGGCGACGGACGCCGTTACCCGCGCCGTTGCCGCTTGTGAGGAGGCGGGCTACCGAGCGTTGCAGCTCCCGGTGAGCCACGCGTTCCACACCGAGATCGTCGCTCCCGCAAGCGAACCGCTCCGAGCGACCCTCGAACGGCTGCGGCTCTCCCCGCCGGACATCCCGATCGTCGCCAACGTGGACGGCGAGTTCTACCCGATGGGCCCGGACGTGGCGCCGGAGATGCTCGACATCCTGGCTCGCCAGGTCGCGTCACCCGTGCAGTTCGTGAAAGGACTGGAGACCCTCTACAGGGCGGGCGCCCAGGTCTTCGTCGAGGTCGGGCCCAAGCGAGCGCTCCAGGGCTTCGTGGCCGACGTGCTCGGGGACCGCGACGTCTCGGACCTGTTCACGAATCATCCCAAGACCGGTGACGTCCCCGCCTTCAACCACGCCCTCTGTGGTCTCTACGCCACGGGGCTGGGCACGGGGAGCGAGGTGGTCGAGGCCCCCGCCGTCTCGGCGCCTGCGGCGGCTCCGGCCGTCCAGGAGGCGACCCCTCCGGTGGCGACCGCGCCGCCCGCTCCGCACCAACCGCCTGTCGAGGCGTCGACGATGTCCCCGGACGCGTACCTCGAGCTCGGGCACCTCTTCGCCGACTTCCTCGAGCAGGGTCGGCGGGTCTACGAAGGACGGGGCGGACCGGCGGCGCCGACCGAGCCCGTCGTCATCAGCGGCGCGTCGCTCGGCACGCCCGGCACGGAGCGGATCTTCGACGACGAGAACCTCGCCCGGCTCCTGCACGGCGAGCAGCTCATCGACGTGATCCCCGCCCGCCTCCGCCAGGAGATCCTCGACAAGCACGTCACGCGGTTGGTGAAGCGCGAGACCGGTGAACCCTCGTTCGAGGTGATCGACAGCGCCGACGAGGTCATCAAGCTCGCAGCCCGCGGGGGCGAGTTCGACCTCGAGCGGGAGTTCGGCGTACCCGCAGAACGCGTCGCCGCGCTCGGGCGCGCCACGCAGCTCGCGATCGGAGCGGGCGTGGATGCACTGCGCGACGCCGGAATCCCGATCGTGCAGCACTACCGGACGACCACGACGGGCTCACAGCTGCCCGATCGCTGGGAGCTCCCCGAGCCGCTGCGCGACGACACGGGCGTGATCTTCGCGTCGGCGTTTCCCGGCCTCGAGGAGTTCGCCGAGGACGCGGATCGTTTCGGGGTCGACCGGGCCCGACGAGAGCATCTCTCCGACCTCGAGACCATGCGGGAGCGGGTCGCCGAAGGCGACGGCGACGGTGTGGCCCTCGCGGAGATCGATCGGCGCATCCACGAGCTGCGTCACGAGCTCGACGAGCACGGGTACCAGTTCGACCGCCGGTTCATCTTTCGGATCCTCTCGATGGGTCACTCGCAGTTCGCGGAGCTCGTGCATGCCCGCGGACCGAACACGCAGGTCAACTCGGCGTGTGCCAGCACCACTCAGGCGGTCGCCCTCGCCGAGGACTGGATCCGTGCCGGCCGCTGCCGACGGGTCGTGATCATCGCCTCCGACGACGCCACGACCGACGAGATGCTGGGGTGGATCGGGGCCGGCTTCCTCGCCAGCGGCGCCGCCGCGACCGACGAGAACGTCGAGGATGCAGCGCTGCCCTTCGACCGAAGGCGGCACGGGATGCTCCTGGGCATGGGCGCGGCCGGCTTCGTGGTCGAGAGCGCCGAGGCGGCGCGCGAGCGCGGGGTCCGACCGATCTGCGAGGTGCTCGGCACGGTCACGGCGAACAGCGCTTTCCACGGCACCCGCCTCGACGTCGACCACATCGGACAAATGATGGAGGACGTGGTCGAGCAGGCCGAGCGCCGCGGCGGCGTCTCACGCCATGAGCTCGCGCCCCGGACCCTCTTCGTTTCGCACGAGACCTACACGCCCGCCCGCGGGGGCTCGGCCTCCGCCGAGGTCCACGCGCTCCGTGAGGTCTTCGGCTCCGATGCCGACCGCGTCGTGGTGGCCAACACCAAGGGCTTCACCGGGCACCCGATGGGGGTGGGGATCGAGGACGTCGTCGCGGTGAAGGCCGTCGAGACCGGGCTCGTCCCGCCGGTCGCGAACTTCCGGGAGGTCGATCCCGAGCTCGGAACCCTGAACCTCTCGAAGGGCGGGTCCTACCCGGTGGAGTACGCGCTGCGTCTCGCCGCCGGCTTCGGTTCGCAGATCAGCATGATGCTGCTGCGCTGGACTCCCGTCCCCGACGGTCGGCACCGCGCGCCCGACGAGCTGGGTTACGAGTACCGCATCGTCGACCCGGAGGCCTGGGCGCGTTGGCTCCGACGCATCAGCGGCTCGGAGGCTCCTGCGCTCGAGGTCGCGCAGCGTTGGCTGCGCGTCGTCGACGCCGGCCCCGGCGCCCGCCCCGCCCCGGCCGCGCTGGAGCCGGTGACGGTACCCGCACCCGAGCCCCGGCCCGTCCCGGCGCCCGAGCCTGCTCCGGCTGTTGCGGAGCCGGTGGGGGATCCGGTGGTGGGTCGGGTGTTGGAGTTGGTGGCGGAGGGGACGGGGTATCCGCCGGACATGTTGGACCTGGATCTGGATCTGGAGGCGGATCTGGGGATCGACACGGTGAAGCAGGCGGAGATCTTCGCTGCGATCCGTGAGGAGTACGGGATCGCGCGTGACGACTCGTTGAAGCTGCGGGATTACCCGACGCTCCAGCGCGTGGTGGGCTTCGTGCACGAGCGGGCGCCGGAGACCGTCCCGGCTCCGGCTGCTGCCCCGGCTCCGGCTGCCGAGCCTGCTCCGGCTGTTGCGGAGCCGGTGGGGGATCCGGTGGTGGGTCGGGTGTTGGAGTTGGTGGCGGAGGGGACGGGGTATCCGCCGGACATGTTGGACCTGGATCTGGATCTGGAGGCGGATCTGGGGATCGACACGGTGAAGCAGGCGGAGATCTTCGCTGCGATCCGTGAGGAGTACGGGATCGCGCGTGACGACTCGTTGAAGCTGCGGGATTACCCGACGCTCCAGCGCGTGGTGGGCTTCGTGCACGAGCGGGCGCCGGAGACCGTCCCGGCTCCGGCTGCTGCCCCGGCTCCGGCTGCGCCGGAGGTCGAGGTCGCCGAAGCGGGCGAGCGCGTGTCGACCCGTCGAATCCCGATGGCCGTCCCGCGCCCGCCCCTCGACTGGTTCGTTCCCACCGGCGTGACCCTCGAGCCCGGCGCGCGCGTCGTCGTGGCGCCCGACCGGGGCGGCGTCGGCGCGGCTTTGGTGAAGCGACTCGAACAGCAGGGCGTCGAGGTCCTCCTGGTCGAGGGCGCCCCCGGAGCCGACGAGCTCGAAGCGCGGCTCGGGGACTGGGTCGCGTCCGGGCCGATCCGGGGCGTCTACTGGCTCCCGGCGCTGGACGACCCCTCCGAGGGCATCGATCCCGCGGGTTGGCACGAGGGGCTCCGGTTCCGGGTCAAGTTGCTGGCGGTGACGATGCGCGCACTGGCCGAGCAGATCGGTGAGCGGGGCACCTTCCTCGTCAGCGGCACTCGTCTCGGCGGGCGTCACGGCTACGACCCCGCCGGGGCCCGGGAGCCGATGGGTGGTGCGGTGACGGGCTTCACGAAGGCGCTCGGCCGGGAGCGGCCCGACGCGCTGGTGAAGGCGGTCGACTTCGAGGCCAGCCGCAAGACGGCTGCGCTCGCGGACCTGTTGATGGAGGAGACGCTGCGCGATCCCGGCGCGGTGGAGATCGGCTACGCAGACGACCGCCGTTGGAGCGTCGGTTTGCGGGAGATCGCGGCGGAGCCCGACACCACGCGCGAGCTCGGCAGCGACGCCGTGTACCTCGTGACCGGAGCTGCGGGCAGCATCGTCGCCGCCATCACCGCGGATCTCGCTTCCGCCTCTGGCGGTACGTTCCATCTCTTCGATCTCGTCGGTGAACCCGATCCCGCCGATCCCGACCTCGAGCGATACGAACGCGATCGCGACGGATTGAAGCGGGAGCTCGCCGAACGCATCGCGGCCCGGGGCGACCGGCCCACGCCGGTGCTGATCGACCGGGAGCTCGCCCGCACCGAACGGTCGCTCGCCGCGCTCCAGGCGATCCGCGCCGTGCGCGAGGCCGGCGGGGAGGCACGCTGGCACCAGGTCGACCTCACCGACCCCGAAGCCGTGGCCCGCGAGCTGGAGAGCGTCCGCGAGTCACACCCGCGGGTCGACGTCCTCGTTCACGCCGCCGGGCTCGAGATCAGCCGCCTGCTGCCCGACAAGCCGCAGTCGGAGTACGACCTCGTCTTCGACGTGAAGGCCGACGGCTGGTTCCACTTGCTCCACGGGCTCGGGGACACCGAGCTCGGCGCGGCGGTCGTGTTCAGCTCGATCGCCGGCCGGTTCGGCAACGGCGGCCAGACCGACTACAGCGCGGCCAACGACCTGCTGTGCAAGAGCGTCTCGGGCTTCCGGTCGAGCCGCCCGGGAACACGCGGCATCGCGATCGACTGGACCGCCTGGCGTGACATCGGCATGGCGAGTCGGGGCTCCATTCCCAAGATGATGGAGGCCGCAGGCATCGACATGCTCCCGCCCGCCGAGGGGATCCCGGTCGTGCGCCGCGAGCTGGGCTCGGCCGGGCCCGGCCGCGAGGTGGTCGTGGCCGGCTTGCTCGGTGTGCTGCTCGAGGAGCGCGACGAAGCCGGCGGTCTCGACACGGGAAGTGTGACGGGGACGGCCAAGGCGAACGGGCCGATGGTCGAGCGGGTCGTCGGCTGGTCGCTCGTCGACGGGCTACGCGTGGAGACCGAGCTCGACCCCCGCACTCAGGGATTCCTGCGCGACCATCGTATTGACGGCACACCCGTGCTCCCGGGTGTCATGGGGATCGAGGCGTTCGCGGAGATAGCGACGCTCGCCGTGCCGGGAATGGTGATCGAGGCGATGGAGGACGTCGACTTCGAGGCGCCGTGCAAGTTCTACCGGGACGAGCCACGCGTGCTCGAGCTCTCGGCTGCGCCGCGGCTCGACGGCGATCAGGTCGTGGCCGACTGCCGTCTCGTCGCCCGGCGGACCCTGGCCAGCGGCGAGGAGCAGGTGACGACGCACTTCTCGGGCCGCGCGCGACTGGCGGGCGAGCCGCCGCTGCTCGGCAGCGAGTCAACGCCGGCCGACCCAACCGGGCCGATCGCGACGGCCGAGGACGTGTACCGCGTGTACTTCCACGACGAGACCTATCGCGTCCTCGACAGGGCCTGGCGCGACGGCGACGCAGCCGTCGGCGCGCTGGCGGGTGGCCTGCCGCCCAATCACGAGCCGGCAGACCGATCCACGTCGATGGCGCCCCGCCTCGTCGAGCTGTGCTTCCAGACCGAGGGGATCCTCGCTCTCGGTACGACCGGGCAGATGGCCCTGCCCCATCACGTCGGTCGCGTCATGGTCCGACCCGGGGCACGCGACGACCAGCCGTGCTGGGCGATCGTTCGCGGGGTGGGTGATCACGCCGACGCGATCGTGGTGGCGGAGTCGGGCGACGTGCTCGTGCGGCTCGAGGGCTATCGAACGATCGAGCTGCCCGCAAGCGTCGACGACGTCGTCCTGGCACCGTTGCGCGCGGCGATGGGCTGAGCGTGACCGGGCGAGCGTTCACGCGCATCGCCGTCGTCAACCGCGGCGAAGCCGCGATGCGCCTCATCCACGCGGCCCGGGAGTGGCGCGAGGAGCGCGACGAGCAGCTCGAGGTCGTCGCCCTGTACACCGACCCCGAGCAGCGCGCCCTCTTCGTTCGCGAAGCCGACGACGCCGTGCGTATCGGACCGGCGACGTTCACCGATCCGCGCGACGGTGAACGCAAGAACGGCTACCTCGACTACGAGGCGATCGAGCGCGCGCTCGTCGCCGCCCGCGCCGACGCGGTCTGGGTCGGTTGGGGCTTCGTGGCCGAGCACCCGGAGTTCGCGGCGCTCTGTGAGCGCCTCGGCGTCGTCTTCGTGGGTCCCGACGCGGCGGTGATGCGGACGCTCGGCGACAAGATTCGCGCCAAGCTCCTGGCCGAGGAAGTCGAGGTCCCCGTCGCTCCCTGGAGCCGGGGACCGGTCGAGACGCTCGAAGAGGCACGGGCGCAGGCCGGCGGAATCGGCTTCCCCCTCATGATCAAGGCCAGCGCCGGCGGAGGCGGACGCGGGATCCGCCGAGTCGACGCCCCGGACCAGCTGGACCAGGCCTTCGGTGCCGCTCGCTCCGAGGCGCTGAAGGCCTTCGGCGCCTCGACGGTGTTCCTCGAACGGCTGGTCGAACGCGCCCGGCACATCGAGGTCCAGGTCGTCGCGGACGGCCTCGGTGGCGTCTGGTCGGTCGGCGTGCGCGACTGCACGGTGCAACGCCGGCACCAGAAGGTCCTGGAGGAGTCGTCCTCGCTGGTGCTCACTCCTGCCCAGGAACAGGAGGTGCGCGACGGCGCGGCGCGGCTCGTCCGGCGAGCCGGCTATCGCAACGCCGCGACCGTGGAGTTCCTCTACCAACCCGACGAGAAGACGTTCTCGTTCATGGAGGTCAACGCGCGGCTCCAAGTCGAACACCCGGTCACCGAGATGACCACCGGGATCGACCTCGTCAAGCTGCAGCTGCACGTCGCGGCCGGAGGGCGTATCGAAGGGAAACCACCCGCGACCGAGGGGCACGCGATCGAGGTCCGGATCAACGCCGAGGACCCGGACCGGGGGTTCGCACCGGCTCCGGGCACGATCGACCTCCTGCGGCTGCCGACAGGTCCTGGGCTGCGGATCGACACCGGGTTCGCGGAAGGTGACCCGATCCCGGCCGAGTTCGACTCGATGATCGTCAAGCTCATCGCCTGGGGCCGCGGTCGAGAGGAGGCGCTGGCGCGCCTGCACCGGGGGCTCACCGAGACGACGATCGTGGTGGAGGGTGGGACCACGAATCAGGGGTTCCTGCTCGGGCTGCTCGAGCGCCCCGAGATCCGATCGGGTGAGCTCGACAACACCTGGCTCGACCGCCTCGCGGCGCGCGGGGAGGCCACGCCCCATCGGCACGCAGCGGTGGCCGTGCTCGTGGCGGCGATCGACGCGTACGACCACGAGGACGGGATCGAGCAGGCTCGCTTCCTCGGATGGGCGCGCCGCGGCCGTCCGCAGGCATCCGCGGCCGTCGGACGAGTCGTCGATCTCCGCCACGCGGGTGCTGCCGTGCGCTGCGTCGTGCGCGCGGTCGGCACGGATCGGTATCGGGTGACCATCGATGGCATCGCGGTCGACATGGCCCTCGACCGGCTGAGCTCGTTCGAGAGTCGCGTCGACGTCGGCGGCCATCGGCATCGGGTCGTGTCGGCGCGGCACGGCGGCGGCCACGTCGTCGAGGTGGACGGCGTGCCGCATCTGGTCTCGCGTGAGGACGGTGGCGTCGTGCGAGCCCCGGCACCGGCGGTCGTCATCGCGTTGCTGGCCACCCCCGGGCAGACGGTCGAGGCAGGCGACACGCTCGCGATCCTCGAGAGCATGAAGATGGAGCTCTCACTCTCCGCTCCCACCGCCGGCGTCGTGCGCGAGGTCCTGATCGGGACGAACGTGCAGGTCGACGCAGGAACGCCGCTCCTGCGTGTCGAGCCCCTCCGGGAGGACCAGCACGACCAACCGGCCCGGCCGCTCGAAGTGAGCGAGCTCGTCCGGGCGACGACCTCGGCCGCCGAGCTGGGGGATCGGTGTCGGACGAACCTCGCCGAGCTCGAGAGCCTTGTTCTCGGTTTCGACGTGGCGGACGAGGAGGCGCGAGCCGCCCTCGGCGATCAGGGCGACGCGTGCGAGGCGCTCCGGGCCGACGAGCCCGAGCTGCTCGAAGGCGAGTACCGGATCCTGCGGGCGTTCGCGGATCTCCGCGCGCTGTTCCGCGCCCGGCACGACCCGGGCGCGGGTCAGGACGAGCAGGTCCGCAGTCCCCAGGAGCATCTCTACGCCTTCCTGCGGTCGTTCGACGTCGAAGCCGAGGGGATCCCTGGCTGGTTCGTCACCAGACTGCGAGCCGCCGTCGCGCACTACGGCCTCGAGGATCTCGAACGGAGCCCCGGGCTCGAAGCCGCGCTCTTCCGGATCTTCCGGTCGCAGCAACGGATCGAACCCCAGCTCGAAGTGGTCATGACGATCCTCGACCGGCACCTCGACCGCACCGACGAGCTCGCGCCGAGCGCCGACCCGTCATTGCATGAGGTGCTCGACCTCCTCGTGGACGCCACCCAGCACCGCTATCCCGTCGTCGCCGACCTCGCCCGCGACGTCCGCTTCCGGTACTTCGACGCTCCGCTGCTCGAACGGGCGCAGGACGAGATGTACGAGGCTGCGGAGGACCAGCTCGGCGCGCTGGAGGACGAACCGGAGACGCCGGACCGCGCCGATCGGATCGCCGCCCTGGTGCAGTGCTCACAGCCGCTGGCACCCCTGCTCATGTCTCGCCTCGTCGACGCCGCGCCCGCGTTCCGCCGCCTCGTGCTCGAGGTCATCACCCGCCGCTACTACCGGATGCGGACCCTCGAGCGGTTCTCGTCGACCTCGCGTGCCGGACGCGAGGTCTTCGCCGCGCAGTACGAGCACGAGGGGGATCGGTTCCACGTGGTGAGCACTCACCTCGACCTGCCGGACCTCCGCGCTGCGGTCGAGGCCGCCGCCGAAGCGGTCGACGACGTCGCGCCGGGCGATCGGGTCGTTGTCGACCTCTATGCGCGTGGCGCGCCCGGTGCGCGCGACTCCGCATCGCTGTCCAAGGAGCTCGCCGAGACGCTCCAGAGCGTCGAGTTCCCCCACCCGGTGAGGCGCTTCGTGGTCGCGGTGTTGCGACCCGGGCGGGGGTTCGGGATGGACGCCGTCGAGCACTTCACGTTCCGTCCCGGCCCCGACGGACTGGTCGAGGACGAGACGCTCCGGGGGCTGCACCCGATGATGGCCAAGCGCCTCGAGATCCGGCGGTTCGAGAACTTCGTGCTCGAACGGCTGCCGTCCGTGCGCGACCTCTACCTGTTCCACGGCGTCGCGCGAGAGAACCCCAGGGACGAGCGCCTCTTCGCCGTGGCCGAGGTCCGTGACCTCACCGCGGTTCGCGACGAGCACGGAGAGATCGTCGCGATCCCGGAGCTCGAGCGGATGCTGCGCGAGTCACTCGAGGCGATCCGCCACGTCCAGGCGCACCGCCCCGCGAACCGGCGACTGCAGTGGAATCGCGTGTTCCTCTACGTCTGGCCCCCGGTCGAGTTCGACCGGTCCCAACTACTCGCCGTGGCGCGCGATCTCGCTCCCGCGACGCGAGGGCTCGGGATCGAGGCGCTCCTCGTTCGCTGCCGGCTTCGCGAGCAGCCCGACGGACCGCTGCGCCCACGGGGATTGCGCATCACCAATCCGGCCGGGACCGGGCTCGTGATGGACATCGACGACCCCCCGACGGAGCCGCTCCGGCCCCTGGACGAGTACACGCAGAGGGTTGTCCAGTCGCGCCGACGCGGCGCCGTGTACCCATACGAACTGGTGCGTCTGCTGGCACCCCGCGAGGCAAGAGCCGACGTTCCTGCCGGCGAGTTCGTCGAGTACGACCTCGACGACGAAGGAAGCCGGCTCGTACCCGTCGATCGGCCGCCCGGTCGCAACGCGGCCGGGATCATCGCCGGGGTCACGACCAGCGTCACCGAGCGCTATCCCGAGGGGATGTCGCGGGTGACGATCCTCGGCGACCCGACTCGTGCACTGGGATCGATCGCCGAGCCCGAGTGTCGCCGCATCATTGCCGCGCTCGATGTCGCCGAGGAGCGCGGCGTCCCGATGGAGTGGTTCGCGCTCTCGGCGGGGGCGAAGATCGCGATGGACAGCGGCAGCGAGAACATGGACTGGGTCGCGGCCGTGCTGCGCCGTCTCATCGAGTTCACGCAACGGGGCGGTGAGGTCAACGTGGTGGTGATGGGCATCAACGTCGGCGCCCAGCCGTACTGGAACGCCGAGGCGACGATGCTGATGCACACGAAGGGAATCCTCGTCATGACCCCCGACAGCGCCATGGTCCTCACGGGCAAGCAGGCGCTCGACTACTCGGGAGGTGTGTCCGCGGACGACAACGACGGCATCGGTGGCTACGAGCGGATCATGGGCCCGAATGGACAGGCCCAGTACTGGGCGCCGCACGTCGAGAGTGCGGTCTCCATCCTCTACCGCCACTACGACCACTCCTACGTGGCCCCCGGCGAGCGCTTCCCGCGGCCGGCGGCCACCGACGATCCCGCGGAACGGGATCCCGGGCTCGTACCCCACAGCCTCGACGCCTCCGACCTCCGCTCCGTCGGCGAGATCTTCTCGGCTTCGACCAATCCCGAGCGCAAGAAGCCGTTCGACATCCGGACCGTGATGCGGGCGACCATCGACCAGGACCATCCGCCCCTGGAGCGTTGGGCCGCGATGCGCGACGCGGAGACGGCGGTCGTCTGGGATGCCCATCTCGGCGGTCACCCGCTGACGCTGATCGGCATCGAGTCCCACGCCTTGCGCCGCCACGGCTCGGTACCGGCCGACGGCCCCGATCAGTGGACCGCGGGCACGCTGTTCCCGCTGTCGTCGAAGAAGGTGGCGCGAGCCATCAACGCCACGAGCGGACGCCGGCCGCTGGTCGTGCTGGCCAACCTCTCGGGATTCGACGGCTCACCCGAGTCGATGCGGTCGCTCCAGCTCGAGTACGGCGCCGAGATCGGCCGGGCGGTCGTGAACTTCGACGGGCCGATCGTGTTCTGCGTCGTGTCCCGGTTCCATGGGGGAGCCTTCGTGGTCTTCTCCCGCCGGCTCAACGACTCGCTCGAGACGATCGCACTCGAGGGCTCGCGCGCCTCCGTGATCGGGGGCGCGCCGGCGGCCGCAGTGGTCTTCGCCCACGAGGTCGACCGCCGGACCCGCGAGGACCCCCGCGTCCGTGCGCTCGAGGAACAGATGGCCGCGGCCGAGCCGGTCGAACGCTCGCGGCTGCGTGGGGAGCTCGCCGAGGTCCGGGAGTCCGTCCGCTCCGAGAAGCTCGGCGGGCTCGCGGCCGAGTTCGACAGCATCCACAGCGTCGAGCGCGCCCTCAAGGTCGGTTCCGTTGACCGGATCATCAGCCCCGGCGCCCTGCGCCACGACCTCATCGACGCCGTCGAGCGGGGAATGCAGCGCGCCACGCTCCGTCCGTGACCCACGTCTCGTGGCTGGAGTGCCAAGGTGCTGACATCCCGGCCGGTGACGGGTGGCTCGCGCCCGACGAGCGCGCGGTACAGGCGACGCTGACCGTTCCCAAGCGCCGCGCCGACTGGCGTCTCGGGCGCTGGACGGCGAAGCAAGCCGTGACGACGTGGCTCGAGGCCCAATCGGGGGGCGGATGCGGATGGGAGCGCCTCTCCATCCTCGCCGCGGACGACGGGGCGCCCGAGGCCTGGTGTGACGGCCAGCGGCTCGTGTTGCAACTGTCGATCAGCCACCGCGCGGGACGTGGTGTGTGCGCGGTCGGCCCTGAGGACGTCGTACCGGGCTGCGATCTGGAGCTCGTCGAGCCCCGGAGCGACGCGTTCATCCGGGAATGGCTAGCGCCCGCCGAACAAGGGCTCGTCGAGGCGGCGTCGCCTGCCGATCGGCCACTCCTCGCCAACCTCGTGTGGTCGGCGAAGGAAGCGGCCGCGAAGGTCCGGCGGGCGGGCTTACGGCTCGACGTGCGCCGGCTCGCCGTCGAGGCGTCGGCGGAGGAGGCCGGGGCGGGCTGGCGCCGGGTGGTCGTCGGCGGTGAGGAAGGACGCTTCGAGGGGTGGTGGCGCACCGACGGTGAGTTCGTGCTCGTGGTGGTCAGCGCCCCGCCTTGCGCCCCGCCCCGAGCGCTCGCCGCCGATTGACGGACGGCTGGCGTCCGGCGGTGGCGCCTGGCACCGTCAAGGTGACAATTGGTGCGGCCAGGGGGCGACATGCGGGCTGGGGGACCACGGCGGATGGCAGTCGCCGCGGTGACGTTGCTGGTGATGGCGGCGGCGTGCTCGTCGGCCGGGTCCGACGGCGATGCCGAGTCCGGCGTTGAGGTCGCCGGGGAGGTCGTCTCGGCCGGCGACGGCGGCCTGCGCATCGTCACCCTGTCGCCCCGGGCCGACGCGGTGAGCGGCGGCGACGCCCTGCTCCGCGTGGACGGCGCCGGCGACGACCTCGAGGTCCGGCTCGGGGAGAGTGGCGTGACGGAGCGGTTCGAGCCCGCGGGCGACGGGAGCTTCGTCGGGCTGGTAATCGGGCTCGGCGACGGGGACAACACCGTCGTCGCCACGTCCGGGGGGGAGCAGGCCGAGATCGTCCTCACGAACCATCCCATCACGGGCCCGGTCTTCTCCGGTCCGCACCAGGAGCCGTTCGCGTGCACGACCGAGCAGCACGGACTCGGACCTCCGCTCGACGACGACTGCTCGGCGGAGACACGAGTCTTCTGGACGTACGTCACGGACGAGCGCGAAGTGCGTCCGCTCGAGGACACTGCCTCGATCCCCGAGGACGTGACGACGATCGAGGTCGACGGCGAGGTGACCCCCTTCGTCATCCGCAACGAGATCGGGACCATCAACCGGGCCGTGTACTGGATCCACACGCTCGACCCCGAGCCGGATCCCGGTGCGGAAGCGCCGTCCCCGACCTGGAACGGTCGACTCGTCTACAGCTTCGGAGGCGGCTGCGGCACCTCCTACAGCCAGGGCGAGCCGATCGCCGAGAGCGTGGGCGCCGACCTCGGGGGCCCCGTGCAGCTCGACCTGCTCGAGCGTGGCTACGCGTCCGCGACGGCGACGCTCAACACGTTCCAGGTCGCGTGCAACGACGTCCTGTCGGCCGAGACGCTGCTCATGGTCAAGGAGAACTTCATCGAGACCTACGGAGTACCCGAGCTCACCATCGGTGAGGGCGCATCGGGCGGCTCGATCCAGCAGTACCTGATCGCGCAGAACTACCCCGGGTTGCTTGACGGTATCGCCGCGATGTTGCCCTTCCCCGACGCGATCTCGATCGCGCCCGGCGTCTCCGACTGCGGGCTGCTCGCGCACTTCTACAACAGCGCGACCGCGTCCGACTGGACAGACGCGCAGCGCCGAGCGGTCAACGGGCACGCGACCAGCTCGACGTGCGGGTTCTGGAACGAGAGCTTCGGCGTCGGTATCCAGGCCGATGCGGGATGCTCGCTCTACGAGCTCAGCGGCGAGGTGTACGACGCGGACACGAACCCCGATGGTGTTCGCTGCACCCTCCAGGACAGCAACCTCAACGTCTTCGGAACCGATCCGGCAACGGGCTTCGCCCGGCGACCACTCGACAACGTCGGTGTCCAGTACGGCCTCCGGGCGCTGAACGACGGTGTCATCAGCGTCGACCAGTTCCTCGACCTCAACGAGGAGATCGGCGGCCACGACATCGACGGCAAGATCGTCCCCGCGCGGACCGAAGCCGACGAGGCCGCGATCGAGCGCGCGTACTCGCACGGTCGTGTCACGCTCGGAGCAGGCGATCTCCGTTCGATTCCGATCATCACGCTCGACCTCTACAGCGATCCCACGGGCGACATCCACGACCGGTTCCGCGCGTTCGAGCTCGTCGAGCGACTGCGCGACGACGACGGGCGTCGCGCTCCGAACTTCATGGTGTGGACCCAGGAGCTCGAGGGTGGCGCCGGGCCCGACGCGCTCATCGACGCGATCCGCGGGTCGGTCGGCGACGTCCGCCTCGAGATGATCGAGACGGTCGACGCGTGGGCGACGGCGCTCGCGGCCGACGAGTCCGACCGGCCGATCGAGGCCAAGCTCGAAGCGAGCCGCCCTGCCGCGGCGGTCGACAATTGCCTGGGCCTCGACGGCCAACGGATCAGCGGGCTCGACGTCTACGAGCGGCCCGGACGTTGCCGGGACGACTTCCCTCTCGCGGGTGATCCCCGAACCGTCGCGGGCGCGGATCTGGCGTCGACGGTGCTCAAGTGTGAGCTCCGACCCGTCGACCGCGGCGCGTACGAGGTGGAGCTCACCGCGGACCAGCTCGATCGGCTCGAGTCGATCTTCCCCGACGGCGTGTGTGACTACTCACAGCAGGGCGTCGGACGCGCCGACCTCGACGGCACCTGGCTCGAGTACTGAGGGGCATCAGACGCCGGTGATTCGGCGCAACAGGGGAAGCGGATGGATCGCGGCCTCGGGTTCCTCGAGGGGCTCGGCCTCCCCCGCGGCGACCATGCGCGCGTTCGTGCGGGTCATGATCGCGGCGAAGCGGTAGCCGGCGAACGCCTCGTACCACTCGAGATCCTGGAGCTGGACCCCTGTGCGGCGCTCGTACCACGCGGCTGTTGCCGCGCGGTCCGGGAACGCGACTCCGGGATCAAGGCCCAGCTGCTCGGCGACGTCGACGAAGAACGCGTGCAGGAACAGCGACCATCCGACGTCGATCTCACGCGGACCCAACGCCGCCATCTCCCAGTCGAAGACCGCGACCGGTTCGACATCGCGGAACATGATGTTCCCCAGCCGCGCGTCGCCCCAGTTCATCACGGACGGGCCGGGATCGGCGGGGCGGTGGTCGACGAGCCACTCGTGCGCGGCTCGGATGGTCGGGTACTGCTCCGGGTCGGCGGCCCACTCGAAGTACCGCCATTCGCGGTCGAGGTAGCGCGCGAGGTCGTCGTCGCCGCTCCCCCCACGGTCGAGGAACCGGAGGTCATGGTCGCGCGGGTTGATCCGATGGACACCGGCGAGCACGTCGATGGACGAACACCACAGCCGGCGCTGCGCATCCGGGTCGAGGTTACGGACCCATCCTTCGAAGGTGTAAGGCGGCAGATCGGCGGGGACCCGTCCGTCGACGCGGCCCATGACGAAGAACGGCACGCCGAGGACGGACCGGTCGGGCTCGAACCACCGCGGCGGGGGAACCGGGACGTCGGTGTGAGCAGCCACGACCTCGAGACATCGGAACTGGAGTCCCATGTCGTAGGTCGGGAAGACGGGGAACGGGTCGTCGGGCTCCATGCGCGCCACCAGCCGTTCGGCCCGGGCCGCGCCGCCGTCGTTCCACTGGAGGTCGAAGAGCAAGGTCTCGCTCGAGATCCCCGACGATGCCGAGACCGGCTCGACCGTCACGCGTGGATCGCTCTCCACTCCCAACAACCCGGTCAGCCAGTGCTCGAGGCCGCGGCGGACCCGATCCGGGTCTCTGCCCTGCGGCTTCGCCGAGGGCACGGCTTCCCCCATCGCCAGCTCCGATCCTGGTGGGGTCGCATTGTGCCCCGAGTCGGGACCGCACGGCGCCCGCGCCACGTGGTGGACTGCCGTCGTGCGCGTGATGGTGACGGGGGCAACCGGGCTCGTGGGGTCGCATGTCGTGCGGTCGTTGACCGCGGGCGGGTATCGGCCCCGGATGCTGGTGCGCGATCCGGACCGGGCCCGGCGGGTGCTCGAGCCTCGCGGGGTCGAGATCGGCGACGACGACCTCGTGCGCGGCGACATGACCGACCCGGTCTCCGTCGAGCGCGCGCTCGGGGGATGCGAGGGTGTCGTGCACGCGGCGGCGGTGGTTGCGACGACCGATCGCGACAACCGCGCCGTGGTGGCGACCAACGTGGCCGGGACCCGGACGGTCGTGGGCGCGGCCGAGCGTGCCGGTGTCCGTTCGATCGTCTACCTGTCGACGGTCGGGGTCTTCGTGCCGCCGGTGCAACCGCGTATCGATGCGGCTTCGCCGATCACCCCGGGCGGAACCGCGTACTCTCGCTCGAAGGTCGAGGCGGAGCGTTGGGTGCGGAGCCGACAGGAGGAAGGCGCTCCGATCGTGACCGTCTACCCCGGTGGCGTCTTCGGACCGGACCAGCCGGCGGTCGCGGAGGTGGTCGGGGGGCTGCGGGGTTGCCTCGAGAAGGCGTGGCCCATCACCGGCGGGGGCGTCAACCTGATCGACGTGCGCGACCTGGCGGCGCTGGTGGTCGCCGGGCTGGAGCGCGGCCGCGGCCCGGACCGGTGGATGGCCGGCGGGACGTTTCTCACCTGGCGCGAGTTCGCCGACCGCTGCGATCGGATCACGCAGCGTCGCGCGCGGCGGTTCGCGCTGCCGCCGGCAGGCATCCGCGCGATGGGTCGCGTCGTCGACCTGGTGCGTCGAATCGTGCCGTTCGACTACCCACTCACGTCGGATGCGGCCCAGTTCATGACCACGATGGTGCCGACGGACGACGAGCACACGCACGCCGCATCGGGCGTCCGCTTCCGCGACGTGGAGGAGACGCTCGCCGACACGATCCGTTGGATGGTCCGGGCCGGTGAGCTCCGGGCGCGGGCTGCCGGCGTGCTCGGGTCGAGGCAGGAACCGGGGGCGGCGTGAGCGGCCCCCTGGCCGGTGTGCGCGTGGTCGAGCTCGCGGGCATCGGCGCGCTGCCGTTCGGCGTGTTGCAGCTCGCCGACATGGGTGCCGCGGTCGTGCGGGTGGAGCGGCCCGCGGACGTTCCGGAGGATCCGCGACCCGCGGCGCGCAGCTCCTGGGACCGCGGTCGGCGTTCGATCGCGGTCGACCTGAAGCAGCCCGAGGGTGTCGCCGTCGTGCTCCGCCTCCTCGAGCAGGCCGACGTGTGTTGCGAATCGTTCCGCCCCGGCGTCGCGGAACGTCTCGGGGTCGGCCCCGACGTCGTGCTCACCCGCAACCCTCGCATCGTCTACGGGCGGCTCACGGGCTGGGGTCGGGAAGGCCCGCTCGCCGACACGGCCGGGCACTCGTTGAACTTCGAGGCGCTCACGGGCGTGATCCGCGGGATCGGTCCCCGTGGCGGCCCGCCGGTGCCGCTGCTCCAGGTGCTCGGCGACTTCGCCGGCGGCGGGCTCCTCCTCGCCTACGGGATCACGTGCGCGCTCTTCGAGGCACAGCGTTCGGGTCGGGGGCAGGTCGTGGACGCGGCCATGCTCGACGGCGTCTTCTCGCTCACCCGCGTGTTCCATCTCATGGACGACCTGGGGTTGCTCGGCGAGACCGGCACGAACCTCTTCGATGGTGGGGCACCGTTCTACGCCGTGTACGAGTGTGCCGACGGCGAGTACCTGTCCGTCGCATCGATCGAGCCCCACTTCTACCGCCTGCTCCTGGACGGGCTCGCCCTCGTCGCCGAGGAGCTCCCCGACCAGCACGACGAGGCCCACTGGCCCGAGCTGCGCGACCGCCTGGCAGCGGTCTTTCGGACCCGGAGCCGCGACGAGTGGTGTGAGCGATTCGAGGGCACCGACGCCTGCGTGGCGCCGGTGCTCGCCTGGGGGGAGGCCCGCAGGCACCCGCACACGGCGGCGCGGGGCCTCTTCGACGACGACGGGGCGTTGCGCCCCGTGCCCGAGCTCTCCCGCACGCCGGGTCGGCCCGGTCGTGCCCCCGCGTGGCCCGGCGCCGACACCGACGCGGTCCTCGCCGACCTCGGCTATACGTCCTCCGAGCTCGCCGCCTTCCGCACCGCGGGAGTGATCCGCTGAGGTGTCTCCCCGCTACAGCTCGGGTGTCGGGAACTCGAACTGGGGGTGCTCGACGCCGCCGTCGACGGCAAAGACCTTGCCCGTGACCCACGACGACGCGGGGGTGGCGAGGTAGACGGCCATCGTGGCCACGTCGTCGACGTGCCCGAGCCGACCCATGGGTGTGCGTTCCACGAGCTGGCGCTCCATCGACGCATCCGTCTTCACATACTCGAGCGCAGACGTCTCGACCGAGCCGACCTCGATCGCGTTGACGCGCACCTTCGGCGCCAGCTCGGGGGCGATGGTACGGGTCAGGAACGAGAGGGCGGCCTTGGCGGTCCCGTAGGCGGCGAATCCTGCCTGCACCATGCTCCCGGTCCGTGACGAGATGTTGACGATGGATCCGCCCCCTTCGGCCAGGTGCGGTACCGCGAGGCGCGTGAGCAGGAACGCCGACGTGACGTTGAAGCGGAACGCCTCCTCGAACGCGGCTTCGCTGGTCCGGAGCATCTCACGAGGCGGCCACCCGCCGGCGTTGTTCACGAGGATGTCGACGCGCCCGAACTCCCCGAGCGTCGACTCGACCAGGTTCTCGAGGTCCGCTCGCTGCATCACGTCGCAACGAACCGCGAGCGCCCGACGCCCTCGGGCTCGAACCTGCTCGGCCGTGTCCTCGATCTGCTCCGCGGTCCGGGCAGCGCAGACGACGTCCGCCCCCACCTCGGCGAGCGCGGTGGCGCAGCGCCGACCGATTCCCCTCCCGGCACCTGTCACGACCGCCACCCGCCCGGACACGTCGAAGCGATCGAGGATCATCGAGCCTCCGTTCTCAACCGAAGCGTCGGCGTGTGTACTCGATCGCCTCGTCGGTGAGCAACCGGCGCGTCGAGTTGCCGATTCGGACGTAGAAGTCCGAGGCTCGCTCCCCCTTGGGCGGGCGCGCGAACACGGGCTCGGGTGAGCGCGCCACGTCGAGGCGACAGACGCCGCGACCGCCCACGGCTTCGAACGACACCGTGACGTTCGTCGCCGCGGGCCGGCCCAGCCATGTCGACAACAGGTCGACGAGCCACAGCGCGTAGCGATCGTGGTCTCCTCGCTTGACGAGGGACAGGTCGCCGTCGAGGCCGACCGCCCGGCCCTCGTCGTCGACGCCCACGAGCAACGTGCCACCTTCGCCGTTCATGAAACCCGCCACCGTCCGGACGACGGCGGCTTCGAGGCGGTCGTCGCGCCGTCCGGTGTGCGGGTTGAAGCGAGCCGACGTCTTGAACTCGACCCGCTCGCTCTCACCCGCGGCCGCGAGGTCGGCTGCCCTCGGCTCGCGCCCGGCGCTCGGCGCTCGGCGGCCGAAGATCCGGGGGCCGAACCGGGGGACGACCGTCTCGGCCAGGAGCAGGACGACGACAGCGCCGGCCAACGACCCGAGGACGGCTGCCGGGCCGAGGTCCTCGAGGTGGTCGTCGAACGCGAGGTTGGCGACGATCCCGCCCAGGCCCGCGCCCGCGATCCCGACGACCGCGGTCTCGGCCCAGGTCAGCCGGTAGCGGCCGGGCGTGACGACCCGTGCCAGCCAACCGATGACGAGGCCGAAGCCCAGGACGGCGAACGCGATCATGCGGCCGCCATCGTGACACCGGGCGGCGGGTCAGGAGAACCGGGTCTTCGGTGGTGGCTGCGGCACGCCGTCGACCACGAGGTCGACGCGCTCGTCGTAGAAGGCGACCAGCCCGACGATCTTCTGGCTCTCAGGGAGCGGAGCCGGGTAGGACCACACCAGATCGGTGTGCACCTCGCCGCCGGCGGTCACGGACCAGTATTCGGCCGTGCCCTTGTAGGGGCAGCGGGTCCTGGTGTCGGTGGGCGTGAGCAGGTCCATCCGCACGTCGAGCTTGGGCAGGTAGTAGCGAACGGGCAGGCCGGTCTCGAAGAGGAGCGTGGGGTGCTGCGAGTCGGCCACCTTCTCGCCACGGACGAAGACCTCCACGTGGCGCGAGCTGTGCAGGATGTCGACGCGGGTGTGGGGATCGCGGGGATGGACGTGGACCTCCTCGTCCTCCTCGAACCAGGCGTCCATCGCCTCCCAGTCGAAGCGCACGAGGTCGCGAAGCGCTTCGACTGGCGAGTCGGCGTACCGGCGGGCGGCGACGGTCGCGGTCCGCGTCCCGCCCTTCACGTCGTAGAGGGTGGCCGTCCCACGAGTCGGGGAGCGGTCCGTCGACTCCAACCGCGTGAGCAGCTCGGTCCGCACGTCGTCGATCGGGAAGTAATAAGCGGGGTAGTAGGGGTTCTCCCACACGAGCTTCGGCTGCGTGGTGTCGGCCACGACCTCCCCGCCCAGGAAGACCCGCACTCGCTTGGCTCCGTCCTCGACCCGGACGGGATCGTCGGCCACGGGCCGCACAACGCGTCGGAGCTCGGAAGTGTTCCCCCGGGAGGCAGCCGCTCAGCCGAAGACGAGGGGGAGCTCGACGACCTGGCGCAGAGCCGGCGTGTACTCCAGCTCGACGCCGGGAGCGAGCCGGTAGTCGGGAATGCGAAGGTGCCACTCCCGCAGTGCCACCCGGAGCTCGAGCCGGGCGAGGTGTGAGCCCAGGCACCGATGGACGCCACCCCCGAACGCGAGGTGCTTGTTGGGCTCACGGGCGAAGTCGATCTCGTCGGCGCGCTCGAAGGCGTCGGGATCGGTGTTGGCCGCGCCGAGCCCGATGCCGACCGCGTCGCCGGCGTGGATGGGGCAGCCGCGGACCTCGGTGTCGAGGGCCGCGTAGCGAGCGATGCTCGGGACGGGCGTCTCCCACCGAAGCAGCTCTTCGACGGCGGAGGGGATCACGGCGGGATCCTCGACGATCTGGCGTCGATGCGCGGGGTGCTGGGCGAGGAACGCGAACGAGCAGTCGAGGGCGTCGGTCACGGTGTCGAGCCCTGCGATCAGCAGCAGGAAGCAGATGTCGAGGATCTCCTCGCGCGTGAGTGCGTGGCCGTCGACCTCCGCGTCGAGGAATCCCGAGAGGAGATCATCGCGTCGGCGCTGTTCGCGCTCGTCGAGCTCACGTCCGAAGTACGCGTACACGTCGCCGCCGGCCGCGGAGCGAACCTCCTGCGCCTTGTCCAGCTCCCACTCGCCACCCCCGCGGATGATTGCGTCCTTCCATTCGAGGAACAGGTCGCGGTCCTCGAGGGGCAAGCCGAGCAGGCGGAGGAAGACGGTCGTCGGGAGCGGGACTGCGAGCTCGGCGTTGAAGTCACAGCGCCCACGATCGAAGAACTCGTCGATGAGCTCGTGGCAGAGCTTCACCACGTCGGCCTCGAGGCGCGCGACTTCTCGTGGCGCGAAGAGTGGGTCGAGGAGCTTCCGATAGTTCTTGTGGGCGGGTGGATCGATCATCAGGGGGATCAAGGGCCGTTGGTTGCCGATGCTCATCCCCTCGGTCCACTCGGAGGAGAAGATCTCGGGATGCCGCAGCGCGTGCTCGACGTCGGCGTGCCGGCACAGCATCACTCCGCCCTCGGACGGGAGCACCGGCGCCTGCTCGCGCAACCTCGCGTACGTGGGTTGAGGGTCGCGGGAGAACCCAGACGAGATCAGCTCGAGCTGCAGCTCCGCGACGACCTTCGGGTCGGGCTCCATCGCGCTCCCTTTCCTGACGCCGACGTCAGCTTAGGCGCCGCCGCCGAGGGTTGCATTCGCCCTCTCCGCGTCGTCCGCCGCAGCCGCGCATCGAGTGTGAGCGTTCCGTGAGGGAAGCGCGCGACCGCGAGTCGCGGCGAAGTCCTCGTGCCACGATGGCGATCCGCTCGGTTGAGCAGAGCGTGCGGGGGAGTCGAGGTGCGTCGCCTGATCGTGCTGGTTGGGGTGGGAGCGGTGTTGCTGGGGGCCTGTGCGTCGGGCGACGGCGGCGGTACACCGGACGACGCAACGGGCGACGAAACAGGCGACGCCGTCGACCTCGACCGCTACCTGGATGCCGCCGATGCCGTGCCCCTCGCCGAGAGCGATGCGGCCGAGCCGCCGGTGTTACCGGCGTCCGCGGGGGGAGCCACCGGTTGCTCGCGCTACGTGTTCCGCGAGTACGAGGGGCAGGTGCTGACGAGCCTGGTGGAAGGACCGCTCGGTCGGCAGGTGCGCTGCCAGGACGTGGAGCTGCCGTGCAGCTACGAGGACCTGGTGGAGCTCGAGGCGTCCGGAGAGGATGTCCCCGACGAGCTCGGGCTGACCCGCACCGAGCTCGCGAAGCTCGTCGACCAGCTCGACGCCGTGCGCGAGGTCGTCGTCAGCTACTCGGACGTCGACGACGCGTGTCGCGACGGGTACCGCTCGGACCAGATTCAGACCCCGAACATGGGCTCGCACTTCACCAACGGTGCGTACGTCGCCGACGGCGTCTTCGACCCCGCGCGACCGGAGATCCTGATCTACGCGGCCGCGGACGGCGCCGCACCGACCGCGGACACCTACGGGCAGTGCGTGGGCGGCACGTGGACCGGCGGGGACGTCGAGATCGTCGCGGCCGCGTTCCTGCTCTCGACCGGCCAGGTGGGCGACGACCACCCCGACGCGTTCGTGGGCGACTTCGACAACTGGCACGTCCACTACAACCTGTGTCGTGGCGCCGGTCGGGACACGATCGTGCCGGAGGAGGAGTGCGAGGCCCGCGGCGGCCGGTGGTCGGCCACGCTCGGCTGGATGATCCACGCCTGGGTCGCTCCGGGCTTCGACAACCAGCTCGGCGTCTTCTCGATGTGGAACCCGACGGTGTGGCCCCAGACGGACGCCGAGACGATCGAGGGCGCCCGCACGGCGACGGTCGCCGACGCGCCGCCGGGAAGTGCCTTCGTACCCATCGAGAACTTCTCGTTCCCCACCGTCGAGGTGGACGCGGGCGATCCCGTCATCTGGTCGAACAGCGACAGCGTGCCCCATACGATCACGGCCGGATCCCAGGCTTCTCCCCGCGACGACTTCGACTCGGGCGTGCTCGCGCCCGGGCAGAGCTTCGAGCTGACCTTCGACGAGTCCGGCGGGTACCGGTACTTCTGCGCGCTGCATCCCGACATGAACGGCACGGTGATCGTCCACTGAGCCGCCCTGCCGCCCTGCCGCGCTGCGGTGCGCGATCATGCGCCGCCCGGCGAGGGGGGGAACGATGTCGTACCGGG
>CAYRHS010000024.1:0-26220 GCA_964424125.1 uncultured Burkholderiales bacterium | reverse complement strand
TCCGCGACGGCGAGGAGTGGGTGATCAACGGCCAGAAGGTCTGGACCACGCAGGCGCACGTCGCCGACAAGGGGCTCCTGCTCACCCGCAGCGATCCCGACGTCCCCAAGCACAAGGGGCTCACCTACTTCTGGATCGACATGCACGCACCGGGCGTCGAGGTCCGTCCGCTCCGCCAGCTGACCGGCGAGGCGGAGTTCAACGAGATCTACTTCACCGACCTGCGCGTCCCTGACGAGAACCGTATCGGCGAGGTCGGTGACGGTTGGCACGTCGCGATCACCACGTTGATGAACGAACGGACGATGCTCGGCAAGCTCGCCGACCCGTCGCGGTCGGTCGACCTCGGGGAATACGCCGTGGACCTCTGGCGCCGGCGGGGCCTCGACGACCCGGTGCTGCGCGACGCGCTCATGGAGGTCTGGGTCGAGGAGCAGGTGGTCCGTCTGCTCATGCTCCGGGCGGAGCAGAACCGCAAGCAGGGCACACCGGGTCCCGAGAGCTCGCTCGGGAAGATCGCGGTCTCTCCCCACCATCAGCGGTTGTTGCGCGTGTGCATGGAGATGCTGGGCGCCGAGGGCATGCTCATCGACAACTACGACATGATCCGGCCCGAGACCGTTTCTGAGTCGTTGCTCGGTGGCGCGTCGGCCGGAACGGTGCAGAAGAACTTCCTGGCCACGCTGGGCGCGACAATCGGTGGCGGGACCACCGAGATCGCAAAGAACATCGTGGGCGAGCGCGTTCTCGGTCTTCCGAAGGAGCCCTCCGTGGACCGCGACCTTCCCTGGTCAGAGATCCCCCGCAGCTGAATCGAGTGCGGAGGCAGTGATGGGGCACGCTGTGCGAGACCCATCGACGCCGGGGAGGCGAACGTGACGTACCGGAATCTGAGTGTCGCCGTCGACGACGACGGGCTCGCACGGTTGATGCTGCAACGACCCGAGTCTGCGAACTCGATCGACCTCGCCACCGCGCAGGATCTCGCCGAGGCGGCGCGGGCACTGCGGGACGACGCGTCGGTACGAGCTGTGCTCCTGACCGGCGAAGGGATGATGTTCTGCGGCGGGGGAGACGTGAAGTCGTTCGCGGCCGAGCCCGACCTGGGGCTCGCGCTGCGCGAGATCACCACATACCTCCACGCCGGGATGTCGCGGCTCGTCCGGCTCGACGCGCCGGTCGTCGCCGCCGTGCAGGGGAGCGCGGCGGGCGCGGGCCTGGGTCTCGTGGCCGCGTCCGATCTGGCCGTCGCGGCCGAGTCCGCGAAGTTCGTCATGGCGTACACGGGTATCGGCCTCACGCCCGATGGGTCGTCGACGTTCTTCCTCCCGCGTCTCGTGGGCGCTCGGCGCGCGGCCGAGCTCGCGCTGACGAACCGGGTGCTCTCGGCCGCGGAAGCCCTCGAGTGGGGGATCGTCAACCGCGTCGTCGCCGACGACACGCTCCCCGACGAGGCCGAGGCATGGGCACGACAGCTCGCCGCCGGCCCGACCCGGGTCTACGGCGCGACGAAACGGCTCTTGCGGGAGTCGTGGAACGAGTCGCTCGAGACCCAGATGGAGGCCGAGAGCGAGGTCATCGCCGAGGCGGGCGCGCGCCTCGACGCGGCCGAAGGGACCGGCGCGTTCGTCGAGAAGCGTGCGCCGCGCTTCACCGGCGAGTAGCAGTCCACGTGCGCCGCGTCGCCAGACGTCCTCTCAGGTGGTGAGCACGGAGCAGGCGCCGATGCCGGGGGCGCCGTACACCTGAGTGAAGCCGACGCGGGGCTCGCCCGGCACCTGGCGCTCGCCCGCGTCGCCGCGCAGCTGGAGCACGATCTCGTAGAGCTGGCGCATCCCCGACGCGCCGATGGGCTCGCCGTTGGCGATCAGGCCTCCGTCAGTGTTGACGGGCAGGCGGCCTCCGATCTCGGTGTCCCCGGCGGCGATCATCGCCTCCTGGTCACCGTCGGCGCAGAAGCCGCACTCGGCCATGTGCATGATCTCTGCGCCGGCCTCGCTGTCCTGGAGCTGGGCCACGTCGACGTCGTCGGGCGCGACTCCCGCCGCCTCGAACGCCTTGCGCGCCGCGTCGACGGTCGGGCTCGGGGAGCGTTCGATCGGGAGCCAGGGGCTGAAGACCTCGAACGAGCCGAATCGCCTCGTCGTCACCGCGGACGACCGCAGGTGCACGGGCCGGTCGGTGAACTCGTGGGCCCGGTCGCCCCGGCACACGACCACCGCGGCCGCGCCCTCGTCGGGCGAGCAGAACATGTACTGGCTGAGCGGCCAGTTCAGGAGCCGCGACTCGAGGATCTCCTCCTCGCTGAAGGGCTTGCGGCGCCACGCGTTGGGATTCGACGCGCCGTTGCGGTAGGCCTTCGCCGCGACGCGGGCGAGCGTCTGCCGACTGATGCCGTACTCGTGCATGTAACGGTTGATCTTCTGGGCGAAGAACTGGGTGGTGACCATCAGCCCGTTCTCGCCGTACCAGGAGCCGAGGCCGACCGCGGAGGCGTCGGCGTTGAAGTGGCCGCGTGGGTGCTTGTCGAAGCCGACCACGAGCCCCAGGTCGAACGCTCCGCTTTCGATCGAGTTGGCGGCCATCGCCACCGCGCTGCCGGCCGTGGCACACCCGTTGAGGACGTTGATGAACTGCAGGCCCGTGAGACCGAGATCCTTGACCAGGGTGTCGGCGCTGCCCGAACCCTCGTGGCCGATCGTCTGGCCCATGCTCCCGCCGAACGCGAACTCGAGCGCGGTCCACTCGATGCCGGCGTCGCGCAGCGCCTGACGGATGGCGTAGGCGCCCATGTCCGCGCCCGAGATGTCGTCGTGTCGACCGAAGGGGTGGATGCCGATGCCGACGATGGCCACGTTCATGCTGACTCGCTCCGGGGTTGGCGGCCGGTCGGCCGGAAGGCGTACGTGAGGACCTCGGTGCCGTCCTGGTCGGTCGCGAACGGCAGGATCTCGAGCTCCATCTCCATCCCGATCTCGAGACGGGTCGGGTCGGGCTCGGTCAGTCTCGCCTCGACCTTCACGACGTCGTCGAGCTGGACGTAGCCGATCGTGTACGGCTCGAAGTCGTCGTCGCTCGGGCCGATGTAGGGCCACTTCACCGGGAAGCTCTGCGTGGTGAAGGTCCACAGCGTTCCCCGCCGAGGAAGCAACACTTCGTCCATGTCCTCGCAGCTGCAGCGGGGACATCCCTGCCGGGTCGCCGGGAACACGGCCGTTCCGCAGTTCGAGCACCTGCTCCCGATCAGATGCGGCTCCTGCGCGGGCCAGGTGAAGAGGCCGTGCTGGAGCGGTCGTTGCTGGACGGTCGATGTGCTCGTGTCGGGGGCCATGGGGGAGAGGTTAACGACGGTTCACGAGCCGGTCCAGACCCCGCCCCTGACGGCGAGAGCTCAGCGGCCCTCGAACCGGGGAGGACGCCGCTCGACGAACGCGGTGATCGCCTCGCGCTGGTCGGCCGTCTGCGTGCAGAGGATCTGCGTGCGGTTCTCGAGCGCGAGCGCGGTCTCGAGGCTCGGCGCGTCGAGGTTGGCCCACATGACCTGCTTCGTCATCCGGATGCCGAAGGGGGTGTTGGCCGCCGTCTGCTCGGCGAGTTCCACGGCCGCGGCGACGACCTCGCCGTCGGGGACGACCCGCAGCACGAGCCCGTGCTTCTCGGCCTCGGGCGCGTCGACGAGGCGGCCGGTGAGCATCATCTCGAACGCGAGGGTGGGACCGACGACGCGAGGGAGGAGGTAGCTGACCCCCATGTCGCAGCCCGAGAGGCCGATGCGCACGAAAGCGGCGTTGAACCGGGCGGACGCGGCCGCGACCCGCGTGTCCGCCGCGAGCGCGAGCGCCAGGCCGCCCCCGGCCGCGGGCCCGTTCACAGCCGCGACGATCGGATGCGCGGTGTCGCGCATCCTGGTCGCGAGGGAGGCGAATGCCTCCTGGACGTGCATGCCGGCCGGCACGCCCGCGAGCTCGCCTTCGGCTTCGGAGTCCTGCAGCTCCCCGAGGTCGTGGCCGGAGCAGAACCCCCGCCCGGCACCGGTGAGGACGATCGCCCGACACGAGTCGTCGGCACTGAGGCGCGCGAAGACGTCATCGAGCTCGTGGACGAGTTCCAGCGTCATCGCGTTCAGTCGCTCCGGCCGGTCGAGCGTGACGACGGTGATCCCGTCGTCACGCGGCTCGATGCGAACGTCGCTCATGGTCGTTCCCTCCCGGGCTCGGTACCTGTTGTGGTCAGGCTCGTACGGTCTCGGTCGCGACGGTGTGGGCTGCGAGCACGTCGGCTCGGGGCGTGACCCCGAGGCCGGGACCGTCGGGCACGCGCAGGTGCCCGTCGTCGAGCACGAACGGCTCGGTGACGTCCTCGGCGAAGTAGCGATCGGAGGCGGCGAGATCACCGGTGAGCGTGCAACCGGGAAGGGCGGCGACGGCCAGCGCCGCCGCGCGGCCTACGCCGGACTCGAGGAGCCCTCCGGGGATCAGCGGGATCCCCCGGCCCCGGCACAGGTCGTGGAGGCGGTAGGCCTCGAGGACACCCCCGAGCCGAGCAGCCTTCAACACGACCGCGTTCCCACTGTCGGCGTCGAGTGCCGCCTCCGCCGTCGCCACCGACGTGGCGGTTTCGTCGAGCGCGACGAGGGTGCTGCGTTCACGGGTGAGCTTGGCGAGGCCGGGGAGGTCGTCGGCCGCGAGCGGCTGCTCCAGGCACTGGAGGGAGAGCTCGTCGAGCACGCGGGGAACGGCGTTGGCCGACGCGTACGTCCCGTTGGCGTCGGCCGCGAGCTCGACGTCGCTGCCGACGCGCTCGCGGACCGCCTCGAGTCGGTCGGCGTCGCGACCGGGCTCGATCTTGCACTTGAGCCGCAGGTACCCGTCGGCGACGGCCTGCTCGGCTTGGTCGGCGAGCGCGGCCGACCCGCCCCCGAGTCCGAGGGTCGCCCCCGCGGGAGCCGTCTCGGCGTCGGCTCCGAGCAAGGTCCGCAGCGAGAACCCGGTCGGTCGCAGCTGCGCGTCCAGGAGCGCCATCTCGATCGCGGCGCGTGCCATCGGGTGCCGAGGCTCGTCGGGGAGGCGATCGGCCGCGACGTCGGTGTCACCGACCAGCAGCGGTGCGAAGACGTCACGGACGGCCCGGTGGGCGCCGTCGAGATCTTCTCGTGCGTAGCCGATCGTCGGGAGCGCGGAGCATTCCCCCCAGCCTTCCGTGTGTGGGCCCACGACGTGCACGAGCAGGACCTCGCGGTTCTCGAGGATCCCGTGGATCGTCTCGAACGGAATGACCAGGGGGAGGCGGACCCGGATGAGCTCGACGCGGTCGATCGCCACCGGAGCGGGGAGCTCGATGACAGTCGGCGCAGTGCGCGCGTTCATACCCCATGCAGCCTACGAGGCGACCTAGGAGACCGGGAGATCCCTGAACGGTGTGTCGCGGCTCGGCCCCGGCTCCTTGGGCAAGCCGAGCACTCGCTCACCGATGATGTTGCGCTGGATCTCGTCCGATCCGCCCGCGATCCGCAGCGCCGGTGCGGCGAGCAGCGTGTCCCACCACTCGTTGGGGATCGCAACCCCGGCGGGTCCCGCGAGCCGCGTGCCCAGGTCGGCCGCGTCGTTGAGCAGTCGAGCCATCGCCAACTTGGCGACGGAGGCCTCGGCTCCGGGGAACTCGCCGTGGGAGATGGCCGTGACGATCCGGTAGCCAATGAAGCGCATGGTCTCGGCCCGGGTGTAGAGGTCGGCGATCTCCTGGCGCACGCGTGGGTCGTCGAGGCGCTCGAGGTCGCGAGCGAACCCCATCAAGCCGTCGAGCACACCGCCGACGCCGAACTCGCCCATCATCGACCGCTCGTGCAGCAGCGTCGTCTGTGCCACCCGCCATCCGTCGTCGACGTCGCCGATGACGTTCCCGTGCGGCACCCGAGCGTCGCTGAAGAACACCTCGTTGAAGTGCGACTGCCCCGTGATCTGGCGCAAGGGCCGGATCTCGATCCCGGGCGACTCCACGTCGATGACGAACCATGTGATGCCCTTGTGCTTGGGTGCGTCCGGGTCGCTGCGAGCGAGCAGGAAGCCCCACTTCGAGTAGTGGGCGCCCGACGACCACACCTTCTGGCCGTTCACGACCCACTCGTCGCCGTCGCGGACGGCGCTGGTCCGCAAGGACGCGAGATCGGAGCCCGCGCCGGGTTCCGAGAAGAGCTGGCACCAGATCTCCTCCCCGGAGAGGAGCGGCGGGAGGAAGCGGCGCTTCTGCTCGTCGGTGCCGTGGCTGATGATCGTCGGGCCCGCGAGCGCGACGCCGATGCGGAACACGTGGTCGGGGACGTCGAAGCGCGCGGTCTCCTGGCTCCAGATCACCTGCTCGATGAACGAGGCGCCGCGCCCGCCGAACTCGGGCGGCCAGTGGATTCCCGCCCAGCCGTCGGCCGCGGCCTTCGCCTGCCAGTCGCGGGCGCGCCGCAGCTCGCGCTCGCTGTCGATCTCACGGCCGAGGCCCGAGAGCACGCCGTGCGACGTCCCGTCGGTGCTCCGACCTGCGTTCGCCTCGAGCCAGGCGCGCGCCTCGGCGCGGAAGGTGGCCTCCTGCGGTGTGTCCTCGAAGTCCATCGCCCCCCTCGCCCCCGCCGTGGTGTGTGAACGAAGGTTAACTCAGTGCCGCGCGGTCAGCCGACCCGGACGTCGGGCGCCGTCGCCGAGGCGAACGCCTCGACGCACCGTTCGAGGTCGGCGTCCTCGATGACGAGCGGAGGACAGAAGGCGATCGTGTCGTCGCCGATCGCGCGGGGGATCACGCCCTGCTCCAGCATGTGCTCCCGGACCGTCGGTGCGTCGGCTCCGGGTCCGAGCGCCACCGCGCGCAGCGCCCCTTCTCCGCGAACGCCGACCACGCGCTCGCCGTCGACGGCCTCGAGCAGCCCCGCGGCCAGCCGATCACCGACGAGGCGGGCTCGTTCGAGCAGCGCCTCGCTCCGGGTGATGTCCAGCGCGGCCAGCGCCGCCGCGCACACGGTCGGGTGCCCGCTGTAGGTGTGCCCGTGGCGCAGCACGAATTCCGGATCGGCTTCGAGACGAGCCCGGATCGCGGTCCCGACGAGTACGCCGCCGAGCGGCGCGTACCCCGATGTCACTCCCTTGGCGAAGGTGACGAGGTCGGGGACGACGTCGTAGACGTCCGCGCCCCACCAGGCGCCCAGTCGGCCGAAGCCGCACACGACCTCGTCGAGGCACAGGAGCGCCCCGTGCTCGTCACAGAGCCTCCGGAGGCCCGGCAGGTACCCCGGTGGAGGCGGACGCACGCCGCCCGCAGCGATCACTGGCTCCGCGATGACGAGCGCGACCCGGTCACCGTGCTCGGCGAGGACCGCTTCTGCGTGCGCGAGGTCGTCGTGCTCGATCTCGACTCGGGGCAGCAGGGGCCCGAAGAGCTCGCGGTTGGCGGGCAGGCCCTGCGCGGAAGTGCCTCCGAGCGTCACACCGTGGTAGCCGTGGCGACGGCTGACGATCAGCGTGCGGTCCGGCTGCCCGTCGAGGGCGTGCGTCAGCCGGGCGAGCTTGATGGCCGAGTCGACGGCCTCCGAGCCGGAATCGACGAGGAACACGCGGGCGTCGGGCATCGGCGCGAGCTCGCTGAGCGTCGCCGCGAGCTGCTCGGCGGGCTCGTTGGTGAAGCGTTCGAAGGTGTGGAACGCCTCGAGCGTCCCGAGCTGACGGGTCATGGCCTCGATCACCTCGCGGCGGCCGTGGCCGACGTTGCAGTACCAGAGCGAGGCCAGCGCGTCGACGTACCGACGCCCGTCGGCGTCGAAGACTCCGGCGCCTTCGCCGCGCACGATCGTCACGAATCGGTCGGCGCTGGGCGAGGCGAACGGGTGGAGGAACGGGGTGGGGATGGTGGACCTCCCTCGCAGGTGCTGCCGTACAGTGAAATCGAGCACGATCCGGCGGGCAACACGGGGAGGAGAGTTCGATGAGCGCACTGGGCACGGCGATCCGCGGCGACGCCGAGCGCGCGGCCGTGGAGTCCGTACCCACGGACCTCCTCATCGGCGGATCCTGGCGTCAGGCGACGGGAGGCGGACGCTTCCCGGTCGAGGATCCCGCGACCGCCGAGATCCTCACCGACGTCGCCGACGCCGGGAACGCCGACGCGATCGCGGCCCTGGATGCGGCAGCCGGCGCGCAGGGGGAATGGGCGCACCATCCTCCACGTGAACGCGGCGAGATCCTGCGCCGTGCCCACGAGGCGATGACGGCGCGTGTGGACCAGCTCGCGCTGCTGATGACGCTCGAGATGGGGAAGGCGCTCGGCGAGTCCCGGGCCGAGGTCGCCTACGCGGCCGAGTTCTTCCGCTGGTTCGCGGAAGAGGCCGTTCGGATCCCGGGCGACTACGCCGTGGCCCCGAACGGCGCGGGCCGGCTGCTCGTGCTCCGCCAGCCGGTCGGGCCGAGTCTGCTCATCACGCCCTGGAACTTCCCGCTCGCGATGGGGACCCGCAAGATCGGCCCGGCGGTCGCGGCCGGCTGCACGATGGTCTGGAAGCCCGCGCAGCAGACGCCGCTCTCGGCACTCGCGCTGGCCCGTATCCTGGAGGACGCGGGTCTGCCCCCGGGAGTCCTGAACGTGGTCACGACCAGCGACGCGGCGGGTGCCGTCGAGCCGTTGCTCACCGACGGGCGCCTCCGGAAGCTCTCGTTCACTGGTTCCACCGCGGTCGGGCGCCACCTCCTTGCCGGCGCGGCGGACCACGTGCTGCGGGTCTCGATGGAGCTCGGTGGCAACGCCCCGTTCCTGGTCTTCGACGACGCCGACCTCGACGCAGCCGTCGACGGGGCCATGACGGCGAAGCTGCGCAACATCGGCGAGGCATGCACCGCCGCCAACCGCTTCCACGTCGCCGAGGCCGTCGCCGACGAGTTCACCGGGCGACTGGCGGAGCGGATGAACGCGCTCCGCTCGGGGCGGGGCAGCGACGAGGGCGTCGACCTGGGACCGCTCATCGACGAGCGGGCACGCGAGGGAGTCCACGAGCTCGTGTGCGACGCGATCGACCGTGGGGCTTCTGCCGTCGTCGGTGCGGAACCGCTCGACGGGCCCGGGTACTTCTACCACCCGACCGTGCTCGGCGAGGTGCCCGCGGGCGCTCGCGTGCTGCGCGAGGAGATCTTCGGGCCGGTCGCGCCGGTGGCCACGTTCGCCGACGAGGAGGCTGCGATCGCCGCCGCGAACGACACCGAGTACGGCCTCGTCGCCTACGTGTACACGCGCGACCTGCGGCGGGCGCTGCGTGTCTGCGAGGCGCTCGAGACCGGCATGGTCGGGCTCAACCAGGGCATGGTGTCGAATCCCGCCGCACCGTTCGGGGGCGTGAAGGAGTCGGGGCTCGGCCGGGAGGGTGGCCGCGCGGGCATCGACGAGTTCCTCGAGACCAAGTACGTCGCCGTGAACCTGTGACGGCGCGGCTGTTCGAGGTGACCCTCGAGGGCGACGCCCTCGCGCGCGGGCGCGCCCACGGTGAAGAGCTGCGCGTCCAGATCCGGGGTGCACGCGAGCGATGGCGGGACGAGCTCGCGAGTGCTGTCGGCTCCGACGTCGACGGGTACCTCCGCGACTTCCTCGCCGTCACCGACTTCCCCTCGGCGATCGACGCCCACACGCCGGGAATGCTCGACGAGGTCCGGGGGATCGCGCAGGGCGCGGGTCTCGAATTCGAGGAGTGCCTCGCATACCAGCTCGCGGACGAGGAGTGGTGGTTCCGCGATCGGCGGACGCAGCAGCCACGGGCCGCGGAGCAGTGCTCGACCGCGGGTGCCGTGGGGACCTCGGGAGCTCCCACGGTCGTCGGCCAGAACATGGACATGGAGTCGTTCCGGGACGGGACGCAGACGCTGCTCCGGATCGAGTCCTCTGCCGGTGAGCCGGACGCGCTCGTCTTCACCGCCGCGGGGCTCGTCGCGCTCGACGGCTGCAACCGGTCCGGCCTCGGCGTGTGCGTCAACACGCTCCGCGAGCTCACGCCGGATGCGCGTGGCCTGCCGGTGGCGTTCGCGATCCGGGGACTGCTCCGTTGCCGCGAGCTGGCCGAGGCCGACGCCTACCTGCGCCGCGTCCCACATGCGTCGGGCCAGAACTACCTCGTGGGCACCCCGGAGGGGATCGTGGATCTCGAGTGCTCGGCCGGCGGCGCGAGCGAGTACCGCCCCACGCCCACGCGCGCGGTCCACACCAATCATGCCCTCGCGAGCGCCGACCTGGTGTCGGACCTCGATCTGCCCGCGGGAGCCTTGCCGGGCTCCACCACGCACGCTCGCTTCGAGCTGCTCGCCCGGGAGCTCCTCGGGCACGACGGCGCCCTCGACGTTCGCAAGCTCCGCGCCGTCTTCGGCGACCGGACGGTTCCGCTCAGCCGAGCGCCGTCGCGTGAGGGCGGCTTCATGACCTTCGGCTCGGTGGTGATGGAGCTGGGGAAGGAGCCCGTGCTCCACCTCGCCCCCGGTCCGCCCGCCCACACACCCTTCACCGCTCACGCCTTCGACTGATCGGCGGCCGGGTCCGCCTCCTCAAGCTCGAACTGGGCCAGGGCGTCGGCTCGCGCCCACGCTGCGTCACGGGGATAGGAACGGAGCGCGAGCAGGATGATCGCGGCGTTGGCGAGCACCACCGGGAGCGCAACGAGGAACGCGACCCGCAGGTCGGCGGCGTCCGAGATGGCGCCGATGACGAGCGGCGCGGTGGAGATCGCGATCACGCGCAAGATGGAGAAGAACGCGTCCGCCCGGCCGCGAAGCTGCGGGACGATGATGTCGAGCCACATGGCCCACAGCGGCGCGATGGGGATCGACAGGAGGAACCCACCCACGACCAGGAGCCCGATCGCCAGCGGGGTGCTCCCGGTCGCGAAGCCGGGCATCGCGACCGCGAAGCCAGCCGCGTAGCACGCCGCGGCGAGCTTGACCCTGCCGGTGGGGTTGCCCCGGGCGAGCAGCCGGTCACCGATCCGGGCTCCCACAAGGATTCCCGCGAGGGACGCGATCCCGAAGAGGACCGCGGTCCCGCCGGCCTCCGCCGCGTTCATGTCGTGGAACCGGCGGAAGAAGGTCGTGACCCAGGCGGCAAGGCCGGTCGACGCGAACAGACCCACCGAGGCGGCGGTGGCCATGACCCATGCCGTGGGTGTGCGGGCGATGCGACGGGCCGCGTCACGCCACGACGCCGTTCGGTAGTCGAGCGTGGTCCCGGCCACCTCGTCGGCGAGGCTCGGCCCCTCGGGAATCGGCAGCGTCTCGTCGATGCGGCGGGCGTCCGGTTCCCGGACCGTTGCCCCCGGGTCTCGGGCGAGGCGCTGTTCGGCACGATACAGCGCGTCCTGGAGGCCGCGTTCGGGCTCCCGCAGGACGCGCAGGACGAGCGCGGCGCACAAGATTCCGAGACCGCCGAAGACGAAGAACGGTGCCCGCCAGCCCCAGGCGGTGGCGATGACGCCCGCGATCCCGAAGCCGGCCGCGGTGCCGAGCAGCTCGAACATCCGCCACTGGCCCATGACGCGGCTCCGGCTTTCCACCGGGTACCAGTCACCCACGAGCGAGAGCGAGCTCGGGCCGTTGGTAGCTTCGATCGACCCGAGGAACATGCGCGCCGCGAAGAGCATCGCGAACGAGGTCGCGGCGCCCTGCCACAGCATCGCCAGCGTCCACGGGACGAAGCCGATGGCGATGAGCCAGGTCCGCCGCCAGCGGTCGGCGAGGATCCCGCAGGGGATCACCGACAGTGTGGCCAGGACCGTGTACGCGGCGACGAGCGAACCCAGCGCGGTGTCGCTTACGCCGAACGCCGTCTTGACATCCTCGAAGACGACCGCGAGGACCGCCCGGTCGGCGAAGTCGATCGCACCCACGGCCATGACGACGTAGAGCAACGTCATCGGGTAGCGGGGAAGCCGCGCGCGCAGGGTGTCGACTCGATGTTGGAGCCGGTCGCCTTCGCTCGTTCCGCTCAATGTCACCTCCGTTGCGACGCCTCTCGCTCTTTGGCCGACGGCAGGAGCCGGCGCCGGTCGACGGCCGAGTGAACGATCGCTAACGTTACGAGGAGCCAGCCGTCACGACCCCGGGGGAGGCGATGGCGGTCACCGAGACCAGAGGGGCGCGGGTCCCGCAGGCCACTCCCCGGAGCGGGGTCGCCCTGCCACCATCGCCGCTGCGAATCGTCTTCGCCCTCGCACTCGCCCTGTGCTCGGGCCTGCTGGCGACGTTGGCCTTCCCTCCGTTCGGCGCCTGGCCGCTGATCTTCGTGGCGTTCGTGCCCATGGTCGTGGCCCAGCACCGGGTCGCACCCACGCGGTGGTCGGGGGTCGTGGTCGGCCTCGGCGTGGGCGCCTACTTCTCCGGACAGCTGTCGATGGGGCTCGAGCAGGACTCGGTCGCGATCGTCTTCCAGCTCTTTCCGCTCTACGTCGCGCTCATTGTCACCGCGCTCGCGTGGGGGAGCCGTCGGTTCCACGAGCGCACCGGGTACCGCTGGTTCGTCCTCAGCACCCCACTCGCGTGGGTCGCGCTCGACTGGTTGCGGGCGAGCAGCCCGGTCTCGGTCTCGGGAGGCACCTGGGCGAACCCCGTCTACGCGCTCTACCACATCCCGTCGTTCCTCCAGCCGGTCAGCGTCTTCGGCGTCTACGGCCTGGAACTGCTCCTGCTCGTCGTGAACTGGGCGGTGGCGCTCCTGGTCATCGGCGCGCTCGATCGCCGTCGGGATCGCGACGCGACCACGTGGCGCATCGCGCGGGTCGGCGCTGCGGGCGCAGGTACTGCGTTGCTGGCATGGGGACTGCTCTCGGTCGCGCTGCTCGACTCACCCGGTGACGGCGACGAGACCGTCCGGGTCGCGGCCGTGCAGACCGGCGTCGTGATCGACGGCGACGCCGATCGGGAGCTGCGATACGAACGCGACCTCGAGCAGACCCGTGACGCCGCGGCCGAGGGCGCCGAGCTCGTCGTGTGGTCGGAGAAAGGGTTGCGCCTCGACCCGCAGGCGGAACGCACCCGGGAGCTGCAGGCGCTGACCCGGGAGACGGGTGCGAACGTCGTCATCGGCTACGGCGGATACGACAACGCCGACGGCCTACAGATCAACGAGCTCGTCCTGCTCACCCCCGAGGGCGACTTCTCGGAGACCTTCGGCAAGGACCACCCCGGGACCTTCGCCGGTGACTACAGCGACACCGGCGGGACCTACCCGGTCCACGAGACGTCGGTGGGGCCGGTGGGTACCGTCATCTGCTACGACCTCGACTTCACGGACACGGCCCGGAACATGACCCGCAACGGCGCCCGCATCATCGCGGCGCCGTCCTCGGACGTCACCGCGATCGCCGACACCCACTACACGCACCTGGTGTTCCGCTCCATCGAGAACCGGGTGCCCACGGTGAAGGCCGACTCGCGCTTCGACTCCGCCATCGTCGACCCGTGGGGTCGCATCGTGGAGCACACGGCCAACCCGAGCGGCCGCGTGCAGGCGACGCTCGTGGCGGACGTCCCGCTCGGGTCCGGGAAGTCGGTGTACGTCTCGCTCGGCGACTGGGTCGGCTGGGTGGCCCTCGTCGGCATGCTCGGCTTCGCCGGCTACGGGCTCCTCGTCCGGCGCCGGAGCCGACGGGCGGAGGCGTAGCGCGAAGAAGGAGCCGCCCGACGGGGCGGCCTTGCTGAGGAGGCGAAGAGATGTATCGATCCCGCTGGGTACGGTTGTTGGCGCTCGTGGGCGTCGTCGCGTTGGTGGCGGTCGCGTGCGGCGACGACTCCGGCGACTCGGCCGGTGACGACGGCGGGGCGCAGGCGGAGCGCGACTGCGAGCCCGAGCCGACCGGCGAGCCGGTCAAGCTCATGGTGATCTTCGAGGGATCCGCGGGCGTGGCGCAGCCGGCGCAGTCGATGGGAGCGCTGGCCGCGGCAGACGGCATCAACTGCCGGGGTGGGATCGACGGTCGCCCGGTCGAGGTGATCGAATGCGACACGGGCAACGACCCCAACACTGCGGCCGAGTGCGGGCGCCAGGCCGTCTCCGAACAGGTGGTGGCGCTCGTCGGGAACTTCTCCATCCACTCGGGTGAGTTCCTGCCGTTGATGGCGGAGAATCAGATCCCCTCCATCGGCTTGAACCCCGCGACGGCCGCGGACTTCACCTCCGAGGCCTCCTTCCCGATCACCGGGGGCGCGGTGTCGACGTTCGGCACCCTGCCCGTGGCTCTGGCCGAGCAGGGGCACACGAAGATCGCGCTGGCTCGTATCGACCTCGCAGAAGCCGCAGCGCTCTCGAGCTTCTCGAACAGTGCGCTCGAGACGGTCGGCCTCGAGCTCGTGCGCGACGTGCCCGTGCCAGAGGGCGCCCCGGACATGGCGAGCTTCGTCGCCGCCGCGACCGAAGGCGACGTGGACGCGGTCGTCGTCGGGATGGCGGCCCAGGACGCGACGAACTTCGTCATCTCCGCGCGTCAGAACGAGCCGGACGTCGCCCTGGCGGTGATCGCGACCGAGCAAGGAGCGGTCATCGACGCCCTCGGCGACGCGGCCAACGGCCTGATCACCTCGGGCACGCTGTACCCCGTCGGCACCGACACCGAGGCGATGAAGACCCTCGCCGAGGACATGGATGCGGCCGGCTTCGACCCGGGCAACTCGTTGTCGTACGCGTCGACGATCGTCGTGCAGATGCTGGCGGACCAGATCGACGGCGAGCTCACCCACGAAGCCCTGTGGGAGAAGTTGCCGACGGTCAAGAACCTCGATACCGGACTGCTGCCGCCGATCCAGTTCGCCGAGGGGAGCCAGGCCGGAGGGATCCCACGCATCTTCAACCCGTGCGAGATCGCCTTCGAGCTCACGGTCTCGGGTGACGTCTTCGAGGCCACGCCGATCTGGGACTCGTTCATCAACGCCTTCACCGGTGAGGACTGCCCGACCGCGCCGTTGCCGGAATCGTTCACCAGCGAGGAGGATTCGTGAGTAGGGGACCGGTCGCCGGGCAGGCCCCGGAACCGCGAGGGAAGACATGAGCAGCCACAGCATCCGCATCGACCGCAACGTCGAGATGAAGACCCGCGACGGCGTGGTGCTGCGCGCCGACGTGTACCGGCCCGAGATCGAGGCCAAGGTGCCGGCGATCGTCATGCGCACGCCCTACGAGAAGCGCAACACCGCGCAGACGAACCGCTACTTGCCCCCGCTGACCGCGTGCGACGCCGGGTTCGCCGTGGTCGTCCAGGACATCCGGGGCCGGTACGCGTCGGACGGCGAGTGGGACGTCGTGCACCTCCACGCCGCCAACGTCGAGGACGGCGAGGACTGCATCGAGTGGGTGGCCTCCGAGCCCTGGTGCGACGGGAACGTCGGCATGATGGGCGGGTCGTACGTCGGTGTGACTCAGCTCGCGGCCGCGGCCGGGCAGCCGAAGTCCTTGAAGGCCATCGCGCCGTGGCTGCTCGGCATGGCGCCGGAGCGGGCGATGGGCCACAGCTTGCCCCTCGAGTCGATGACGGTGGGCTGGATGGCGGGTCTCGGCGTCGACCTCGTCATGAAGAAGATGGCCAGCGGCGAGGCCGAGCTCTCCGACATGGCGAAGCTGGTCGAGGCGATCGTGGACCCGGCCGCGACGGCCGACGTGCTCCCGCTCTCGGACCTGTTGAACCTCGAGACGCCGGGGACACCGTCGTTCGCCCAGGTCGACGAGATGCTGGCTCACGCCAACACCGAGATCGGCGGGAACTTCGACAAATTCGAAGTGCCGGCGCTCTGGTGCTTCGGTTGGTACGACAACGCGGGCGGGAGCGAGGAGTTCGAGCAGATGCGCAGGGAGGCCGCGACGGAGGTCGCGCGCGAAGGCAGCCGCCTGCTCATCGGACCGTGGACCCACAACTACGCGCTGGACTTCGTGGGCCAGCTCGGCCTCGGCGGGATGGGCTCGGCCGCGGGCGGCGGCGTTCCGCAGTCGCACGTGAAGTTCTTCTCCCGCCATCTCCGCGGCGAGGACGTCGACATCCCGGTGGTCCGCTACTTCGTGATGGGCAGCAACGTGTGGAAGACGGCCGACGACTGGCCGATCCCGGGCACCGAGTTCGTGTCCTGGTACCTGCATTCGGGCGGGGGCGCGAACACGGCCGACGGTGACGGTCGGCTGGGCCGGGACGAGCCCGCGACCACCGAACGCCCCGACACGTATCGCTACGACCCGATGGACCCCGTTCCCGCGTGGGGCTTCCGGGTCATGTACACGGGCGGCTCCGTCGTCAACGGTCCCTACGAGCAGACACGGGTGGAGCGACGTCCCGACTTGCTCGTGTACACGACCGGCGTGCTCGACGAGCCACTCGAGCTCGCAGGTGACGTGCGGCTGCACCTGTGGGCCTCGTCGAGCGCGCGGGACACGGACTGGATCGTGAAGCTCTGCGTCGTCGACCGCTTCGGGCTCTCGACGAACCTGGCCGACGGGTACCTCCGTGCCCGCGTGCGCAACGGCTGGCAGCAACCCGAGCTGATGGAGCCCGAGCACCCGTACGAGTTCAGCATCGGACTCGGGCAGACCGCCTACCGCTTCGAGCCCGGGCAGCGGATCCGGCTCCAGGTGACGTCGTCGGCGTTCCCGCACCTCGCCCGCAACATGAACACCGGAAATCCCATCCACGAGGACGCCGACGGGGTCGTGGCGACGCAGACGATCCTCCACGACCCCGAGCACCCCTCCCGGCTCGTGCTCCCGCTGCAGCCCGCGGCGCAGGACCTCGGCGCCGAGCGTCTGAGCGCGGCGATGGCGGTGCTCCCCGACATGGTCAACCGGTGACACGTGCGGGCCTCGCAGTCGACACGAGCGCTCGTCGGGCTACGCGCCACCGAGATCGCGGACGCGGTCCGCACCCGCCGGATCTCGCCGGTCGAGCTGGTCCACGCGCAGCTGGAGCACATCGGCGCGCTCGACGCGACGCTGGGCGCGTTCCAGCTCGTCTGCGCCGAACGTGCCCTGGCCGAAGCGAGCGCGCTCGAACGTCGCGACGACCTCGACGAGCTCCCCTTGGCCGGGGTCCCCGTCGCGATCAAGGACAGCATCGCGGTCGAAGGGTTGCCGTTCCGCTACGGATCACTCGCCACGTCGACGACCCTCTCGCCGGCGGATCACGAGCTGGTCCGGCGGCTCCGGGCCGCCGGCGCCGTCGTCATCGGCAAGACGCGGGTCCCCGAGCTCTGCATCTGGGCGTGGACGGACAGCGCGTTCGGGATCAGCCGCAACCCCTGGGATCTCGAACGGACCCCGGGTGGATCGTCCGGGGGTAGTGCGGCCGCGGTGGCGGCCGCGCTCGTGCCCATCGCACACGGGAGCGACGGCGGCGGATCGATCCGCATCCCCGCCGCCGCGTGCGGGCTCGTGGGCATGAAGCCCGGCCGCGGGGTGGTCCCGAGCGCGGTGGAGGGTGGTGGGTGGCGAGGGCTGTCCTGCGACGGCCCGCTCGCCACGACCGTGGACGACCTCGCACGGATGTTGGCGGTCATGGCGGACCGGCCCGACCTCGCCGAACCGGCACCGCCGGCCGCGCCGTTGCGCATCGGATGGTCCGTCGAGTTGCCCGCGGGCGGAGACGGGGTCGATGCGGCGATGGTGTCCGCGGTGACCGACACCGCAGAGGCACTCCGGCGGGAAGGCCACGCGATCTCCCGCGCCGATCCCCCGAAGGAGCGTCAGACGCTCGTGGGTCAGGCCGTCCGTACCAGCGCGGGCATCGCCGACGCTGCCGCGGGTCTTCCCGTCCGCGAGATGGAGCGCCGGACGCGCACCATGGTGCGCTTCGGCCGCCTCGTCGACCGGCTGGGTCTCGTACGACCGGAGCAGCGCGACCGATGGCGCGCGCTCCTCGACGAGTTCTTCGCCGATCTCGACGTGCTCATCACGCCGACGCTGGCGCAGCTCCCGATCCGCGCCGAGGGCTGGTCCCGGCGTTCGGTCCTGGCCAACGCCCGCGCGGGCTCGTTCGTGCCGTTCACCGGACGCTGGAACCTCGCCGGGTACCCCGCGGCGTCCGTACCGGCGGGCCTCCATCCTTCGGGGCTCCCCCTCGCCGTGCAGCTGATCGCACCCGAGGGTGGCGAGGCCGTCATCCTCTCGCTCGCCAGGCAGCTCGAGGCACTCCGCCCGTGGCCTCGTCATGCACCCGTCGCCCGCTCGGGCGTCGACGGGTCGGATCAGTGAGCGAGGGCGAGATCAGCGACGCCCGCGGGTGGGGCGACCGTCGAGGAGGATGCGGGCCGCCTCGGCCTCCTGGGGCGGCATCGACGGTCCGTACGAGAGGGTGAGCGTTCCCTTCACGCCACACGACAGGCACGAGAGCGCGAGCACGATCGCCTCGTCGTCGGGGTCCGACTCCCCCTCGAAGCGCACGATCTCCTCGACCGCGACGTCGCGGGGATCGGAGCACACGGCACAGTGCCCGCAGCACAGCTGGCCGTCGTCGACGCGGAAGTCTTGGCGGTAGCCGGCGGCGCCCAGCCGGTCGAGCGCCTCGCTCAGGGTCTCCATGATTGACATGCGCTCATTGGATCACGGATCGGGCGCGTGGCGGGGCCACGGTCGGGCGCGCTCGAAGGCTGCGGCTGCCGCGAGGGCGCGGGCGTCGTCGCATCGGCGAGCGACGATCTGGAGGCCGACGGGCAGGCCGTCGACGAAGCCCGCGGGCACGTTCACGGCGGGGAGGCCGGCGAGGTTGAACGGGAAGCACCACAGCGACGCGGCGGAAGGGCCGAGCTCACGTCCATCGACCTCCATGGGGAGTGGGCCCGCGGCGCCGAACGGCGGCACGGGCGAGGTCGGCGCGAGCAGGAGGTCCACGCGTTCGAAGAGGTCGGCGAGGGCCTCGCGCACCGCGTGGCGCGTCTGGTTGGCCGCGACCACGGACTCGAGGCTCGGTGCCGCCATCTGCGTGGCGAGGATCTCGATGAGCGGCCGCGCACCGGGCGTTCGCTCGAGCAGGTTCGTGAACACCTCCACCTGTGCCGCCTGCATCGCCGGGTCGGGGTCGGCGTCGGCGACGAGCAGCCCCGCCCCGTTGTCCTCCACCGCGGGCAGCGTGAGGGCCACGTCGACCTGGTCCAGGTCCGCGGCGGCGACGAGCGCGTCCGCAGCCTCGCGGCAGACCGCGGAGACCGCGGGCTCGGTGCCGGTGAGCCCGTTGTCGCTGAGGAACGCGACGCGAGCACCGGCAAGATCGAGCTCGTCGATCGCGCGTTCGAAGGGGACCCCCGGTGCCGGGAGCGAGTACGGGTCGCGGTCGTCAGGTCCGACAACGCAGTCGAGGTAGCGGGCCGCGTCGCGCACTGTGGAGGCGAGCGGCCCGGCATGCGTCAGGTTGACGGCGGTGAGGTAGGCGGGGCCCCTCGGCACGAGACCGTAGGTGCCCTTCACGCCGACGACTCCGCAGTACGAGGCCGGCAGCCGGATGGAACCGCCCATGTCGCTGCCCGTGGCGATCGGCGCCATCGCCGCTGCGACAGCGGCGGCCGAGCCGCCACTCGAGCCGCCGGGGGTTCGCTCCGTGTTCCAGGGATTGCGCGTGATGCCGTGCAGCGCGGACGCGGTGAAGTTCAGCAAGCCCATCTCGGGCGAGGCGGTGAGCCCGAACGGCACCGCACCTGCGGCCAGCAGGCGTCGGATCTGGGTGACCGTGGTGGTGGCGACGTTGTCCGCGAATGCCGTGCTCGCGTGCGTCTCGGGCCAGCCCTCGACCGCCTCGAGCTCCTTCACGGCCAGGGGAACACCGGCGAGTGGCCCGGGGTCGTCGCCGGCCGCGACCTGCTCGTCGATCGAACGCGCCCGGGCGCGGGCGCGTGCGGGGTCGAGGAAGACGATGGCGTTCAGCGGCGCGTTCACGGCGGCGACGCGTGCGAGGTAGGACTCGAGCACGTCGACAGCCGAGACGCGACCGTTGCGGACGTCGGCGGCGAGGTCGACCGCGGTGCGCTCGTGGAGGGCGGTGGGCGGTGCTGCACGGGGCGTGGTCACGGGGTCCTCTCGGTGCGCTGGTGTGATCGCGCGGATCAGGTCGGCTCGAGCACGCGCCCGGCGCGGGCGCCGGTGTCGGCTCCGTCGCGGATCGCGACCGTACCGTTGACGACGACGTGCGACACGCCGCTCGGGGGAGCGAGTGGGTCTTCGTAGGTTGCGCCGTCCGCAACGCTTGCGGGATCGAGCACGACGAGGTCGGCGCGCCGGCCCGGCTCGACGACCCCGCGGTCGGCCAGGCCGAAGCGGGCGGCGGGCGCGCCCGACATCTTCCGGATTCCGTCGACGAGGTCGAGCACCTCCTCGTCCCGCACGTAGCGGCCGAGCACCCGCGCGAAGGTGCCCGCCCGGCGCGGGTGGGGCTTGCCGCCCCCGAGACCCCCGTCGGAGCCGACCACGGCCAGGGGGTGGGCCAGGATCCGCTGGACGTCCGCTTCGTCCATCTGGTGGACGATCACCTGCACGCTCGGGTCCTCGACGAGGAGGTCGCAGGCGAGATCGAGCGGATCCTGCTCCGCGTCCGCCGCGAGGTCGCGGAGTGCCCGCCCTTCGAGCTCGGGATGGTGGCTCGCGGACGAGACGACGACGGACTCGGGTGCGGTCACCAGCGCGCTGCCGGCGCCGGCCTCCGCGGCCCGGGCCTCGCGGCGGATGATGTCGCGCGTCTCGCGATCGTCGAGCCGACCGAGTGCCTCGACGCCGCCGTCGAGCAGCCAGCGGGGGAGGAGGGCGAGCATGCCCGTGCTCGACGCCGTATAGGGGTAGACGTCGAGCGCGACGTTCAGGCCGTCGGCACGCGCCTCGTCGATCTGTCGGAGCGTCTGCTCGCTCCGACCCCAGTTGGGACGACCCGCGACCTTGTGGTGGGAGATCTGCACGGCCGCACCCGAACCTCGGCCGATCGCCACCGCCTCGGCGATCGCCTCCTCGACACGGTTGCCTTCGTTGCGCATGTGCGTCGTGTAGAGGCGTTCGTGGCGGGCAACGACCCGTGCGAGCTCCACGATCTCCTCGGTCGCGGCGAACATCGAGGGCGGGTAGATGAGGCCGGTGGACATGCCGAAGCAGCCCTCGGCGAGCGCGGCGTCGAGGGCCGCGCACATCGAACGGACCTCGTCGGCGGTCGCAGGACGATCGTCGAACCCGACGGCCTCCATGCGCAGCGCGCCGTGCCCGACGAGCGGCGCGTAGTTGGGACCCAGCGACCGTTCCTCGAGCGCGGCGCGGTAGGTCGCGGCGTCGGGAAAGAAACGGGCGCCCTCGCCGAGCGCCGCGCCCAGGAGGTCGCCGAGCGAGCCCGCGACCTCGTCCCCGACCGGGAACGGCGAGAACCCGCAGTTGCCGCACACCTCGGTCGTGACGCCCTGGCGCAGCGACGGCAGACCGCTCTGCGTGTCGCGGTCGGGTGCGAGGGGCGCAGTGTCGGTGTGGAGGTGGACGTCGACGAAGCCGGGGCACACGACCTGCCCGGCTGCGTCGATGACGTCGGCAGCTTCGACCGTCTCCGGCACGGCGTCGACGACGGTGACACGGTCACCGCGGACGGCCACGTCGGCCGGGCGCGGCGGCGCGCCGGTCCCGTCGACGACAGTTCCTCCGGCGATCAACAGGTCGACCCGCATGCTGCCTCCCGGTTGGTCAGGTTAGCGATCGTTCACCGGGCTTCGTCTTCCGATGTCACCCGGAACCCCGGGGCGGAGGCCAGTTCGGCACCGTGCTCGTCGAGGACGACGATCCCGTCGACCGCGGACGCGCCCGGCGGGAGCTCGACGGCCCAGGTCTGCACAGCGGGGAGCACGCCGGGATCGGTGGGGACGTCGACCGCTTCGCCGTCGGTGACGACGCGGACGACGGCTGGTCCGTCTGCGCGGACCCCACCGAAGAGCACCGCCGAGGACTCGAGACCGTTCTCGTCGAAGGCCGGGTCGTAGTGCGCCGCTCGGGCTCCGGCGGCCGCTGTCCATCCGGCCGATGGGGTCCGCCCCCACTGGAAGTCGAGCGTCGGCGCGAACCGGGCGGGCAGCGGGCACCAGCCGACGTCACCGGTGTGCGGGTCGTCGGGAACGGACGCGAGCAGGCACCTCTCACCGTCGTCGGTCTCGACCGCCTCGACCGTCCAGGTCGTGTCGCCCACTCGGCCGGCGAGCGCGATCGCGCCGTCGACGACTGCGGGCGATACGGCGTCCACCCGCTCGGGGGTCGTGGCCGACGGGTCCGCGTCGGTCGTCACACCCGCCACGATCAGCAGCACGAGCGCGACCCCGCCGAGCACGATCGGCGCGAGCCAGCGGCGAAGCGCTGCGACGAGCTCGACGTGCGGAGCGAGGAGAACGAACAGCAGCGCGATGAACGGTACGAAGAGTGCCGAGAGGCCGAGCCGAGCCACAGCCGAGAACCGCAGAAATCCCACGTAGACCAGAAGGGCAGGAACGCACGAGAGCACGAGCGCGGCGGCAGTGCCCGGACCCGACGGCCGCGCGTCGAGCACCCCCAGCCACACGATGGCTCCGAGCAGGCTCCCGAGCGCCGGGAGCACGAACAGGTAGCTGACCGGCAGCGCGGCGAACGTGGTCAGGATGCCGAGCGCGGCCACGAGCAAGACGCCGGAGACCGTGAGCTCGATCGCGGACAGCCATCGACGCCACACCGTCAGCACGGCCGCGGACAGCGCTGCACCGGCGGCGACGAACCCCCACCAGTACGCCTCCGGGTCGGGCAGGTCCGCGTTGTGGGGGAGCAACGCATGGAGGTGGAGGTCGGCGCCGGGATGCAGCGTCCTGACGCCCGCAAGGAGCAGCGCGGTGAGCACGAACGCGCCGAAACCGGCGACGGGGAAGGCGAGCATCCCGACTCCGACACGCGGCCAGCGCACGCGGTGCCTCCGGGCTGCGACCACGAGCGCGGCCGCGAGCACGAGGACCGCGAGCGCGAGGAGCGCGGCGACGCCGGCACCGTACGAGACCAGCCAGCCGGATGTGAGCGCGACCCAGACGCCGGAATCGGCGGGAGGCAACGCGGCGAGATCCTCGTTCCCGAAGTGCCGTGCGAGCGCGAGCGCGGCCTCGCCGTTGTGCTGCACCGTGGCGCGGCTCACGACCGCGGGCGTGTCCGCGGGCGTGTGGTAGTAGACGGAGTCGCCGACGTTCGCGCCGTTCACGCCGGGCACGCCGAGCTCGTGGAACACCTCGAAGTCGGTCGTGTGGGTGTGGATCCGCTTCGGGCCCTCGTTCACGAGTGAGCTCGTGCCCGGGACGCGAGCGACCTGGCTCGCGACCTCGCGCACCAGCGCGGGGCTGGGCTCGCTCCATTCGCCGAGGAGCAACGGGCCCGTGCCCCCACGGGCGTCGAAGTTGACGACGAAGCCGACGTCGTTCGCCCATGGGTCGTCGTCCACGAACGCTCGCGCGCCGAGGAGCCCGCCTTCCTCGCCGTCGGTGAGCAGGATGACGACGTCGTTGCAGAGCGGCGCTCCCTCCGGCAGGGCCCGGGCCACCTCGAGCAGGGCGGCGACGCTGCTCGCGACGTCGCCCGCGCCGGGACCGGCGGGCACGCTGTCGTAGTGCGTGACGAGCATGACCGCGTCGTCGGTGTCGCAGCGGCCTTCTCGGCGGGCGAGCACGTTGAAGACGGCGGGGGCGTCGTCGAGCGTGGTCGGCGCGATGCGTACGTCCCAGCCCAGCTCGTCGAGAGTCGCGGCCGCGTAGTCGCGCACCCGGGCGCCTTCGAGCGACCCGGACGGGTGGGGTTCGCGTGCGATCCGGAGCAGGTGCTCCCAGGCCCGATCGGCCGAGAACTGGTCGGCGGACGCGACGACCGGCGCGGGGTCCGGGGCGCGGAAGTCGACCACGATGAGGGCGGACACGCCGACGACGACCGTCCAGACCCCGGCGGCCGTCCAGGCCGCCCGGCGGAGGCGTTGACGGGGATGTGAACGACGCTTAACGTCCCGACGCTACTCCGCAGCGATGCGGCAAGACTCGGGGGGACGCATGGGTCGGGCTCGGTGGTTGCGGGTGCTCGCGTTGCTCGGGACGCTGATGTTGGTCGCTTCCGCGTGCGGCAACGACGACTCCGGCGAGGGTGCCAACGACGGCGGCGGGTCGGAGGAGATCGACTTCACCGCCGGCCTCACCGGTGAGTCGGTGAAGGTCGGCGTGATCGTCGAGGAGAGCGGCACCGCGCTCGCCAACCCGGAGATCCCCGAAGGGGCGCAGGCCGCGCAGTTGCTCGTCAACGAGGCCGGGGGGATCCAGGGTCGCCCCGTCGAGGTCCTCGTCTGCGACACGGCGAACGACCCGAACCAGGCCGCGCAGTGCGGTCGCGACATGGTCGACGAGGGCGTCGTGGCGCTCTCGGGGGTGCTCTCGGTGCACGCCGACCAGTTCATGCCCCTGATGGAGCAGGAGCAGATCCCCTCCATCGCCCACATCCCCGCAGGCGTCCCCGGCTTCACGTCACCTGCCGCGTTCCCGTTCATCGGCGGCGCAGTCACGACGGTCGGGGGCGTCGCACAGGGGCTGGCGGAGCTCGGTGCGAAACGCATCGCCGTCGCCCGACCCGACATCGCCGCCGGCGCGGCCCTCCCCGGGTTCCTCGAGTCCGCGCTCGAGAACGAGGACGTCGAGGTCGTGAACGACGTCGCGGTCCCCGAGGGGACCGCCGACGCGGCTCCGTTCGTCGAGGCGGCGCTGAAGAACGACGCCGACGCCATCGCCGTGTTCCTCTCGGGCATCGACGCCACGAACTTCATCATCGCTGCCCGCCAGGCCGAGCCCGATCTGCTGGTCGGTTCGTTCTCGACCGACATCGCGGGGCTCACCGAGGCGCTCGGAAAGGACCTCTCCGGAATCGTGACGTCGACGTCGTCGAACTGCCCGTTCGACACCGCCGGATGCAACCAGTACGAGGACGCGATGAAGCACGCGGGCTTCGACGAGACGGGCGGGAGCCGGATCCTCGCGTACTCGGGCGTGATCGCGCTCGCGGTCCTGGCCGAGGACCTGCCGGAGATCACCGGTCCCGCGGTGTTCCAGAAGCTGAACCAGACGACCGACCTCGGGCTGGGGACGTACCCACCGTTGCAGTTCGTCGAAGGCGGTGTGCTCGGCCTTCCCAGGATCTTCAACCCCTGCATCGTGCCGGAGGTCTACGACGAGAACGCCGAGGCCCAGCCCCTGTCCGACACGCTCATCGACCCCTTCGACGACGTCGCCTGCGCCGACTCGAGCGACGCGGTGCAGCTCGGGAGCGACACATCGTCGGCCAGCGAGGAGTAGCGCTGGCGACCGGGTCCGACCTCTTCGACCTCGTGGTTCGCTACGCCGCGCTCGGTGACCACCGCACGGGGACCCCGGCGGACGACGCTACCCGGGACCTCTTGACGAGCGAGCTCGAAGCCCGGGGCGCGGTCGTCGAGCGCGTGCCCTACGCGTTCGATCGGTACGAATGCCGGGCGCGCGTCGAGGTCGTCGGAGAGCCCGTGGCGTGCGTGCCCCTCTACTACTCGGCGGTGGGCGAGGTCGAGACCCGGGCACCCTTCGTCGCCCGGCTCGAGATGCTCCAGGGACTGATCGCGCTGGATCTCGACGCACGCCGGGACGAGGCGAGCGCCGCGGGAGCCGAGCTCGCGCTCCTCGCGACCGGCGACGCCGACGGCCGACTGGTCGCCGAGAACGTCGTCGCGGAAGTCGGCGCCGGGCCGCCGACCGTTCTCGTCGCCGGGACCGATCACGACCGGCTCGCCACCGGGCCGACACGGGTGGAGCTCAGCGCGTCGCTCGTAGCGGGCCGGAGCGAGACGATCATCGGTCGCCTCGGCCCGGAGGACGCCACCCCGTTCGTCGTTACGACCCCGCTGACCGGGTGGTTCGCCTGCACGGGGGAGCGGGGAACCGGCATCGCAGTGGCGCTCGATGTCGCCGCCGCGCTCGCCGACGACGGCCACGCGGTGGTCGTCGTCGCGACCACCGGCCACGAGCTCGATCATCTGGGTGCGCGGAATTGGCTCCGTCGCACGGACATTCGCCCGAGAGCGGTCCTGCACTCGGGAGCTTCCCTGGCCGCGGGAAGGTTCGCGCCGGGCGGCACGCACGAGCTCTCCGCGATGCGGTTCGCGATGACGAACGTGGCCGAAGGCGACCGAGAACGACTGGCGCCCGTGCTCGACCCGGCACGCCTCCCGGTCCTCGCAGGGCCGGA
>CAYRHS010000023.1:0-26272 GCA_964424125.1 uncultured Burkholderiales bacterium | reverse complement strand
CCGGGCGTGAGGCCCGCAACCGCAGGTCATAACACTAGGAACGGAGCAACCGCTTCGCGATCACCTCGTTCATGATCTCGTCGCTGCCGCCACCGATGCGTTGGAGCCGTGCGTCCCGGAACGCACGACTCACCGGGTACTCCTCCATGTAGCCGGCACCGCCGTGGATCTGGAGGCAGGTGTCGACGAGGCGGTTCTGCACCTGCGCGCAGTACTTCTTGGCCATCGAGATCTCGGTGACCGCGTAGTCGCCGTGTTCAACGCGCCACGCGGTCGAGTAGAGCAACGTCTTTGCCGCTTCGAGCTCGGTGGCGGCGTCGGCGAGCTTGTGTGCCAGGGCCTGGTGCTCGACGAGCGGCTTGCCGAAGGTGTGCCGGGCACGGGCATACTCGATCGTCTCGGCGAGGACCCAGTCGGCGTGTCCGACGCAGGCCGCCGCGCCCGAGAGCCGCTCGTACTGGAGTTGCCACATGAGCTGGGCGAAGCCGCGGCCCGGCTCGAGACCGAGGAGGTTCTCGTGCGGGACGACTACGTCGTCGAGGGCGATCTCGGCCGTGTCGCTCGAGCGCATGCCGAGCTTGTCGAGCGTGCGCGAAACCTCGAGTCCGGGGAGGTCGGTGTCGACCAGGAAGAGGGAGAAGCCGTGGTGGGCGGCCTCGGGATCGGTCTTCGCCACGAGGGTGAGGAAGTCGGCCCGGGCCCCGTTCGTGATGTAGAGCTTGCTCCCGCGGATCCGCCACGCGTCCCCGTCCCGCACGGCTCGCGTGCTGATGCCGGCCACGTCGGAGCCGGCGTCGGGCTCGGTGATGGCGATGGCCGCGATCTTCTCGCCCGCGATGGCCGGGCGCAGGTAGCGCTCCCGCTGCTCGTCGGTGCCGAACTGCGCGAGCGCAGGGGTGGCCATGTCGGTCTGGACGCCGACGGCCATGGCGATCGCCGCGGTCCCGCAGCGGGCGAGCTCCTCCATGAGGACGATCGCCGCCCCGATCCCGCCACCCGAGCCCCCCCAGCGCTCCGGGTAGTGGAGCCCGAGGAACCCGAACTCGCCGCATCGGCGGAACACGTCGTCGGGGAAGTGCCCGTCGCGCTCCCACTCGTCCACGTGGGGCCGCAGCTCGGCGTCGACGTAGCGGCGGATCGAGTCGCGCAGCGCGTCGAGCTCGTCGTCGAAGAGCGGGTGCACCGTCATAGCTTGACCCCGCGCGCGTGCCCGGGTCAGCTCGGCGTGAAGACGACCGGGAGCTGCTTGCACCCTCGCATCATCAACGGGCCGCGGGGCGCGAACTCGAAGTCATCGACCAGCCGGACGTCGGGGAATCGGCGCACGAGCGTCTTCAGCGCGAGCCCGGCCTCGAGGCGCGCCAGCGGGGCGCCCACGCAGAAGTGGACGCCGTGCCCGAAGGTGAGGTGGAGGAGCTCCTCGTCGGGGCGGTCGATGTCGAAGCGCTCGGGCTCGGCGACGCGGACGCGGTCGTGGTTGGCGTGGCCGACGCAGTTGGCGACGATCGTGTCGGCGGGGATCTCGTAGCCGTCGATCTCCGAGTCGGGGTTGGCGGTGCGCGGGACCCAGTTCAGCGGCGGGTCGATGCGCAGTGATTCCTCGACGGCGCGGGGCACGAGCGTCTCGTCGGCCCGGACGCGCTCGAAGACGTCGGGTCGGGTGAGGAGCTGATGGCACATCGTGGCCATGAGGTTCGCGGTCGTCTCCGACCCGGCGATGATCAGGATGCGGATCATTGCCACGAGCTCGGGGACGCTCAGCCGATCGCCGCTCTCCTCGGCGTGTACGAGCCGGCTGATGAGGTCGTTGCCGGGTCGCGCTCGGCTGTCCTCGATCCGCTCCTCGATGTAGGCGCGGAACTCGTCGTGGCTGGGCGCCCCGCCGGCCGCGTTGGCGTGCTCGATCGCGTCGTCGGCCCAGACCAGGAACTGTTTGCGATCGTCTGGAGGAATGCCGAGGATCTCGGAGAAGACGATGGCGGGGAGCGGCGAGGTGAACTCGGCCACGAGGTCGGCCTCGCCGCGGCCGGCGAACTCGTTGACGAGACGGTCGGTCACCGCCTGGATCTGCGGCTCGTAGTCGCCGACGGCGCGTTCGGTGAAGGCCGCGCTGATCAGCCGGCGCACGCGCACGTGCTCCTTGCCGTCGAGGTGGACGACGTGCGGGACCTCGCCCGGGGGGAGTGGTCGCAGCGGCCGGTTGCTGAAGTGGCCGTCGTCGCGGAAGACCTGCTTCACCCGTTCGTAGCCGGTGACGACGGCGATGCCCGACGGCGCGCGCGCGACCGGGCAGCGGTCGGCGAGCTCGTGGAGCGCCGACCACGGATCGTCGGGGGGCGCGAGCGGCTCGAACTCCGATTCGGCTGGCAGGTCCTCGGCCATCGCATCCCCGCGGTCCGCGACCGCAACGCCTCGCGCGCCTTGCCGTCTAAAGTAGCTAAATCATTCAGATGTTGGCAACGAGCGGGTGACGACGAGGTGTGCGGGTGACGGAGGGGAACTCCACGGACGTGGAGACCGAGACCGAGACTGCGGAGCAGGAAGAGGCCCGGGTCGGCGCCCGGATCACCGACGAGCAGGTCGACAAGCTCCGGGCGCGGGTGGGCTACGCGCTCGGCTACACGTACAAGTGGAACGACGTCGCGACGCACGACGCGATCCGCCACTTCGCCCACGGATGCGGGGACGACAACCCGCTGTGGTGCGACCCCGATTACGCGCGCGACACGCGGTGGCGTACCACGATCGCCTCGCCGCTCTTCTACATGACGATGGGGGAGGATCGGTCGCCCCCGTTGCCCCCTGAGGTCAAGGAGCGCAGTCGCGGCGCGCTCTCGGGCGTGCACCTGTTCCATGCCGGCACCGAGATCGAATGGGGCGGCCACATCTTCGCCGACGATCGCCTCGACCTCGACGCGATCCTCGCCGACGTCGAGGTGAAGGACTCGGAGTTCGCGGGACAGTCGGTGATCACGCACCACGAGCTGACCTGGACCAACAACCGGGGACACCCCGTCGTGTTCCAGCACGAGTGGTTCGTGCGAGCGGAGCGCAAGGCGGCGGCCGATCGCGGGAAGTACGACCACCACGAGGAGGCCAGCTACACCGACGAGGAGCTGGCCGAGATCGACGCGCAGTACGCGAGCGAGTCGCCGCGGGGCGCCGAGCCGCGGTGGTGGGAGGACGTCCGCCCCGGCGACGAGATCGAGCCCCGCGTGAAGGGCCCGCTCACCGTGACCGACATCATGGCGATGCACACGGGTTGGGGTTGGGGCGGCTACGACTTCGGGCCGCTCCGGCTCGGTTGGAAGCACCGGCAGAAGATGCCCCGCTTCTGGACGAAGAACCGCAGCGGCGCATGGGACGTCGTGCAACGGCTCCACTGGGAGGAGGAGTGGGCCAAGGAGGTGGGCGCGCCCTTCCGCTACGACTACGGCTTCATGCGGACCGCCTGGATGATCCACGCGGTCACCGACTGGATGGGCGACGACGCCTTTCTGTGGCGGTTCTGGAACCGGCTCGACCGCTTCAACTTCGTCGGCGACACGACGTGGGTGCGGGGTGAGGTCACCGGCGTGCGCGAGCAGGACGGCCACCGGGTCGCGGACCTGGCGCTGCACTGTGTCGACCAGCGCGGCGAGCAGACCGCGCACGGCGACGTCACGGTGATCCTGCCGTCGCGGGAGCACGGCCCTGTCCGTGTTCCCGCTCTCACCGGCCAGCGCCACCACTGAGCGGGCGGAGACCGGTGAAGGACCTGCGCCTCGGGCTCCACCTCTCCTACTGGGGGGCCGGACCGGCCGCCGACGCCGCCGCGCTGGCCCGCACCGCGGAAGGCCTCGGCTACGAGTCCGTGTGGTTCGGCGAGACCTACGGCTCGGACGCGCTCACGCCGCTTGCCGCGCTCGTCCCCGGCACCGAGCACATGCGCCTCGGCACGGGGATCGCCCAGCTCGACGCCCGCACGCCCGCCGCAACCGCGATGGCGGCGATGACCATGGACCACCTCTCGGGCGGTCGCTTCGTCCTCGGTCTCGGGGTTTCGGGCCCGCAGGTGATCGAGGGCTGGTACGGGCGTCCGTTCCCGAAGCCGCTCGCCCGCACCCGCGAGTACCTCGAGATCCTGCGCCGCATCTTCGCGAGAGAACGGCCGGTGGAGCTGGCGGGCGAGCACTACCCGCTGCCGTACCCGGGAGGGACGGGCCTCGGGAAGCCGCTCAAGGCGACGATCCACCCGTTGCGACCGGACCTCCCCGTCCTCCTCGGCGCCGAAGGGCCGAAGAACATCGCCCTCGCGGCCGAGATCGCGGACGGGTGGCTGCCGATGTTCTTCGCGCCCCGCCTCGACCCCTGGTACCGGGAGCGCCTCGCGGAGGGCTTCGCCCGGCCCGGCGCCCGGCGCCGCGCCGACGAGTTCGAGGTCGTCCTCGCGCAGCCGACCGCGCTCGACGACGACGTCGAGGCCGCGATCGACTCGCTGCGTCCCCTCGTCGGCCTCTACGTCGGCGGCATGGGGGCCCGCGAGCGCAACTTCCACTTCGAACTCGCCTGTCGGCTCGGCTACGAGGCGGACGCGGTGCGGATCCAGGAGGCCTATCTCGCGGGCCGCCACGCGGAGGCCTTCACCGCCGTCCCCCCGGCGCTGGTCGAGGAGATCGCACTCGTCGGTCCGCCCGAGCGGATCCGCGACGGCGTGGACCGCCTGCGGGAGACGTGCGTCACGACGGTGCTCGTCCCGACCGGACCCGACAAGCTCGCGGTGAAGGCAGGGGAGCGCGAACTGGCCACGATGGCCGAGATCGTCCTCGGTTAGCGCAACGGCCGCTTCCGATACGGCGCCACGAACGGATCGAGGCCAAGAGCGTGTGGATCGACTACGCGTCGAGCTGACCGTCAGAGACGGCGCCGCGGGCCGCGGCCGCATCGGTCGCGGCTGTGGTCCGACCACGCAGGATCACGAGCGCGCCCGGGATCGAGACGACCATCGCGCTCACCATCCCGACGCGCAGTGAGCCGCTGAGTGCCGAGATGCCGCCCATGAAGAGCGGACCGAACGCGACGCCGAGTGCGCTGACGAAGAAGTAGAGGGCGAACCCTGTGCCGCGACGCACCCCGGGCAGCACGTCTGCGTAGGCGGCTGCGAGGTTGGGGAACGCGGCGGCGACGCACGTCGCGCCGGCGAGGGCAAGCAGGAGCTGGGGACCGAGGATCGGTAGCGCGAGCCCCGCGGCCATGAAGATCGACCCCGCGGCGAGCACGCCGGCGATGAGCGTGATGCGGGGAGCCGGGCCGCGTCGGGCCAGGCGATCGCCGACGATGCCCCCGGCCAGGGAGCCGCCGATGCCCGAGACCACCCCGATGAGACCGGTGAGGCCGGCCGCGGCGCCCTCGGAGAGGTCGTGGGTGCGCTCGAAGAAGCTCGTGAACCAGAAGGAGAGGCCGTTGAAGCCGAAGATCGCGACGAGCTGGCCGAGCACGAGCAGCCGGACCGTCCGGATGCGCCAGAGCTCCCGAGCGTCCGACGCGTACTGCCGCCAGCTCGGCCGCTCGTGCTCGAGCTCGACCTCGGCTTCGGCCAGGGCATCGAGCGCGGCGACGGTCCCATCGGGCGTGTCCTCGGGCTCCCGGTCCAGTGCTCCGCGCCGGGGCTCGGGCAGCGCGACGGCGGAGACCGCGGCCACGATCAGCACGGGGGCGAGCGTGACGAACGACCACCGCCACCCGAAGACGTCGCCCACCACCCCCGCCACGGCCACGCCCACGGAGAAGCCCAGCACGAAGCCGAGCCGCTGGACGGCGAAGAGCCGTCCGCGGACGGACGGCGCGTAGTAGTCGACGAGCGCGCTGTTCAGGGCGGGGTTGTCGAAGGTGTTCGCGGTCCCGAACGCGACCTGGAGGGCGAAGATCATCGCGAAGCTGACCGCGAAGGCGCTGCCGAGAACCGCGAGGGCCATAATCACCATCGCGGCTGCGAGGATCCTGGTGCGACGGAAGTGGTCGGTCGCGTAGCCGGCGGGCAGCAGGAACAGGGCTCCGACGAGCACCGTGGCGAAGGGGATCGCTCCTCCGGCCGCGTCGCCGAACCCGAACTCGTCCTGGAGGAGCGGCAGGGTGCCGGGAACGATCCCGGACGACGCGGTCTCGGCGACCGTGATGAACGTGAGGACGGCCGCCGGCCCGAGGCCGAAGGGCATCGCCGCTGTTCGACGGCCGCGTAGTCGCGGCCTCACCCGTCGGTGCGGTCGATCCCGAGCATCGCGTACAGCGAGTCGAAGTCGAGGTCCTCGGCGCTCATCCCGATGTCGTGCCACCAATCCTGGGGATGTTCGCGGATGTAGGAGATCCACGCGTCGAGGACCTCGTGGCGCTCGAGGTCGACGACCTCGACCCCGTTCTCGGCCAGGAACTGCTCGCTGGGGCTCCCGAAGCCCTCGAAGTGGGGGAGGCCCGAGTAGTTCCTCGGGAACCGGTAGTGGACCATCATCCCCGCGCACATCATGCAGGGGACGGCGGTGGAGACGAAGTAGGTCCCGGCGATCTCCTCGGGGGTGAGCAGGCCCGCGTCACGCAACGCCTCGACGTGCGCGTGCGCCGTCAGGTCGCCCTCCTGGTAGCGGAGGTTCCGGCCCCGACCGAGGATCTCGCCGTCGGCCTCGCGCACGAGCACGGCCGCCGCGGGCACCCCGTGCTCGGCGAGGTTCCGCTCGCACAGCTCCCAGGTCTGCGCCCAACCGCCCACGTCGCTCATCGGCACCCCCGAGGCTGACCGAATGATCGGTTAGCCTAACCGCCCGGTCAGGACTGAGCTCGGGGGGTAGAGGCCGTGCCGACGACGAAGCTCTTCGATCCGTACGACCCCGCCGTGCAGGACGACCCGTTCCCGATCTACGAGATCCTGCGTCAAGAGCGACCCTGCTACCGAGACCCCGAAGGGCGCTTCTTCGCCATCTCGCGTGACCGCGACGTCCGGGAGGCGTTGCGCGACCACGAGACCTACTCGAACGCGGGCGGCATCATCCTCGGCCAGGACCTGGCGGGCACGCCGCCGAGCATGGTCGTCATGGACCCGCCCGAGCACACGCGCCTGCGCGGGCTGGTCAGTCGGGCGTTCACGCCCCGACGGGTGGCCGCGCTCGAGGACCGGCTGCGCGCCAGCGTCGACGAGTTCGTTGACGCCTTCGAGGGCGAACGCCGGGTGGACCTCGTCCCCGCCTTCGCGGACCTCGTCCCCGTCCGTGCCATCTCCGACATCGTCGGCGTCCCGACCGAGGAGCGGGAGCAGTTTCGGGAATGGGCCGACCGCATGATCGGCGAACCCGGGACCGAGCGGGGCACGGAGGCGTTGCTGCAGTGCTTCGCCTACTTCGCCGCCGCGCTCGAGGAGCGCAGGACGGCACCCCGTGACGACCTGATGACCGCGATGGTCGAGGTCGAGGTCGACGCGGAGCACCTCTCCGTCGAGGAGCAGGTGGGGATGGTGCTGCTCCTGTTCTTCGCCGGGATCGAGACGACGGTGTTCCACATGACCAACATCGCCTACGAGCTCGGGGTTCGCACGGACGTCCAGCAGCGCCTGCGTGAGGATCCGTCCTTGATCCCCGACGCGATGGAGGAGATCCTCCGCTTCGACGCCCCCGTGCAAGGAGACATCCGGACCCTGCGTCGCGACGTCGAGCTGCACGGCGAGACGATGCGTGAGGGCGACGTCGTGCTCGTGCTCCTCGGTTCGGCCAACCGCGATCCCGACGTGTTCGAGCGCCCGGACGAGTTCGAGATCACGCGTCGGCCCAACCGGCACCTGACCTTCGCCGCCGGCGCCCACTTCTGCCTCGGGGCGCCGCTGGTGCGCCTGGAGCAACGTGTAGCGGTGGAACAGCTCCTCGCCCGTATGCCACCCTTCCGGGTCGACCCCACCGCGCGTCGGCGGCACCTCCACGGGCCCTTCATGCGGGGCTTCGAATCCGTGCCGGTGGAGTTCGACTGACGAGGAGATCGTGACGAGCACCGGGCGCAACATCCTCCTCGTCACCACCGACCAGCAGCGCTATGACTCCATCGGTGCCAACGGCCAGCGGTACGCCCGGACCCCGGTGGTCGACGGGCTCGCGGCGAGCGGCCTCAACTTCCGACGCGCGCACTGCCAGAACACGCTCTGCTCGCCCGCACGGTCCACGATTCTCACCGGGCAGTACCCGCGCACGCACGGCGTGATCCAGAACGGGATCGCGCTGCCGCCCGCGGCGCCGAGCGTGGCGCGGTACCTGCACGAGGCCGGTGGCTACCGCACCGGGCTCGTGGGGAAGGCCCACTTCGAGCCCAACGTCGACAAGAAGTACCTCGGACCGGATCCCGAGGCGCCCTTCCACTGGCTCGAGAACCGCATGGCGAGCTCGGGCTCGACCGGACCGTACCGAGGCTTCGAGCACGTGGAGCTCGCGTGCCACGGCTACTGGCGGGGCCAGTTCCATTACGACCGCTGGCTCGACGAGCACTACCCGGGTGCGTGGGAGGGTTTCCTCCCGCTCGGGTCCGGTGACGCCGCGGTCCTCGGATTCGCGGAGACGGGCGCCCCGGACACGAAGGCCAATCCGATGCCGCGCGCCGCCTACCACACCGATTGGGTTGCACGTCGCACGATCGCGCTGCTCGAGGAGCTCGGCGACGAGGACCACTGGTTCGTCTGGATGAGCTTCCCGGACCCGCACGGTCCCTGGGACCCGCCGGCGTCGGAGATCTCTCGGGTCCCGTGGCGCCACGTCGAGCTCCCGCGCGGGCATCCGGGCTCGGTGGAGCGCACCGAGCGCATCCTCGACGCCAAGCCGCGCCAGTGGATGGAGGCGTTCGACGCGAGCGTCGCCAACCAATTCGGTCCGCCCTACCGACCCCGCGAGCTGACCCACGACCAGGTTCGCGAGGTCAACGCCCTGGTCCACGTCGAGAACGAGCTCATCGACGAGGCCTGCGGCCATGTGCTCGAGGCGATCGACCGGCGGGGCTGGCGGGACCGCACGGACGTCTTCTTCACGACCGACCACGGCGAGCTCCAGGGAGACTTCGGGCTCCTGTTCAAGGGCCCGTTCCACGTCGACGCCCTGATGCGCCTGCCGCTGGTCTGGCGCCCGGCGCCCGCCGCGGGCGTGACCCCGACCGAGATCGCGGAACCCGTGGGCCAGATCGACCTGGCCCCGACGTTCTGCGAGCTCGCGGGGCTGCCGGTGCCGGAGTGGATGCAGGGCGAGCCGCTCCCCGTCGCCCGCGGTTCGCAACGGGAACGCGTGCTCACCGAATGGGACTGCTCCCTCCCCGGCCTCGACCTCCCCATGCGGACCATCTACCGCGACGGCTGGATCTGCACCGCGTACGAGGCGAGCTCTTGCTGCGACGGCACCGAGGGCGAGCTGTACGACTGCACCGAGGATCCGCTCCAGTGGGACAACCTCTGGGACGATCCCGCTCGTCGGAGCCTGCGCGACGATCTCGTCGCCGACCTGCGCGCGCACCTGGTGGAGGCGCGCGCCGAGCCCCTCCCCGTCGAGTCGATCTTCTAGCGAGTCGCGCGCGCCCGCAGCTCCCCGAGTACGGGGATCGACTCGAGCAGCGGGACGTCGACGTCCTCCCAGCGCACGCGCCCCGGATCGTGCGCGCCGCTCCGGACGCGGCGGATCCCGGTCGGCGTCACGATCCAGTCGACGACCACGTCGTGCGGAGCCGGTGGGGTGTCCGATCGGACGACCTGGCAGTCGTGGACGAGCGCCACGGCCTCGACCGTCGCGTCGAGGGTTCCGAGCTCCCAGAGCAGCGCCCATTCCAGATCGAAGAAGCCATGCCCCTTCCCGAGTCGCAGCCCCGTCGTCGTGACGGCCGAGGCCCCGGTCACGAGCAGCGGGAGCGGGCCGAGGGCCGCGACGTCGTCCACGGTGACGGAGCGCGCGAAGCGCTCGAGCCCGTCCAGGGTGGCGGCCACCTCGCGTTGCTCGGGCGGCACGTCCTCCGGACGGGTGAGGAAGAACCCGCGCGTGATGCCATAGCTGGTCGTGAGCAGCGCCTTCCCGTCGTCGAGCACGGCGCGGCGCAGCGTCTCCATGCAGTTGTCCGGCGTGACGAAGACCGTGTCGGCGCGCTGGTAGGCAGCGAGGGCCCGGATCGGCTCCACGCAGGCGTCGCTGCCCTCGAAATCGGGGATGAACGAGGAGAAGTCCCAGTGGAACCGCGAGTCGGGCCGCGCGACGCCGCGCAGCCGCTCCCACACCTCCTCGCGGATCCGGCGCTGCGCCGCGCTCGTGTCCGCTCCGGCGGCGCTCCCGGCACCCGCGCCCGCTGCGGACACGGGCTCAGGCGCCGAATCGAAGGAGCTCGAAGGCGATCCCGCCGACGCGGGCTACGCTGCCCTGGAGCCCGAGCTCCTCGGTCCCGATCACGTCGGAGACCTCGGCGCCGGACCGGCGCGCGGCCTCGACTCGGTCCTCGAGATCGGGGGTGGCGAAGCTCGCGAGGGAGATGTTCGGCTGCACGCGGTCGCGCAGCGCGGCGGGGATCTCGATCACCTCGACCAGCCCGCCGGGTCCCTCGCCCAGCATCGTTCCGTCGGCTCCGGGGTTGTCCTCGGGCCAGCCGAGGATTGCACTGCAGGATTCCGGCGGCGCGTGTAGCTCGCCGTGGGCCTCGAGGCCGACGACCTCGGTCAGGAAGCGGACGACTGCGTCGCGGTCGTCGGTGACGCACGCGACGTGGTGACTTCGTCGGGCCATGCTGTGTCCTCGTCTCGGGGTGTCGTGCTGGCAGTGGCGGCGGCGCGCGGTCGCTCTGGTTGCACGCCGACGAACGAATCAGCCAGATTATTCAGACGATACGAGGGAGCCAAGGTGGGCAACCGAGATTACGGCCATCCGGTCCTCGACGCGTGGGTCCAGCCGTGGACGCCGGAGATCGTGGGCGCCATGCCGGATCGCAACTTCGCGCTCGTCGACAAGTACGGCGGGGAAGGCGCCCGGCGCCTCCGGGAAGGATTCCCGGTGGAGGCGCTGATCGAGGAGATGGACGCGGCGGGCGTCGACCGCGCGCTGTGCTCGGCGGGCCCGCTGATCCCCGTCGACGCGGTCGAGGCAACTGTCCGGCGTTGGCCCGACCGGCTCGTCGGGATCGGCTCCGTGGACCCCTTCGGGCCCGACGGCGTGATGGCCGCGGTCGACGACCTCCGCCGGCAGGTCGAGGTCCTGGGCTTCCGCGGGCTGAAGATCGAGCCGTTCCTCCAGGACCGGCCACCCGACGTCGCCCAGTGGTATCCGATCTACGCGGCATGCATCGAGCTCGACGTCGCGGTCCAGTTCCAGGTCGGGAACACCGGGCCGCCGACCTACAGCTCCCACACGGGCAAGCCGCTGCACGTCGACCGGATCGCGGTCGACTTCCCCGAGCTGCGCATCGTGGCTGGGCACATCGGCTGGCCCTGGACCGAGGAGATGATCGCGATCGCCTGGAAGCACCCGAACATCTGGATCGACACGAGCGCGCACCTCCCCAGGCACTTCCCGGAGCGCTTCTTGCACTTCCTCACGACCTTCGGGCGCGACAAGTGCATCTGGGCGACCGACTGGCCGATCCTCGACTTCGAGCGCGCGCTCGACCAGGTGGACGCCCTCGGCCTCGACGAGGGCGTGCGGCGCCGGTTCCTCCACGACAACGCGGTCGCCGCGTTCCGGCTCGACGCGTGAACTTCGGTCTCGACGACGCCGAGCGCTCGTGGCGAGACGAGGTCCGTGACTTCGCCGACACGATCGGCGCCGCCGACATCGAGCGCTACCGCAAGGAGATGGCCGAGCTCGACGTCGAGCGCCACGCGACGTCCTTCTACCGCGCGCTCTGCGAGCGTGGCTGGGTGGGCCTCGGCTGGCCCGAGCCGCACGGCCGTCCCGTCTCGGAGGCCGAGCGCTTCGTGCTGCACGAGGAGCTCGACACCTCGGGCCTGCCGATGTACGGCGTCGAGATCAACGAGGCGATCGGGTGGATGCTCGTGCGGCACGGCCCACCGGAGCTCCGGGCCGAGCACCTGCCGCACATCGTGGTGGGGACTCGCATGTACGCGGGGGGCTACAGCGAGCCCGAGGCCGGAAGCGATCTGCTCGCGCTGCGGACGCGCGCGCGACGTGACGGCGACGTGTGGCGCGTCGACGGCGCCAAGCTCTGGACCTCGAGCGCCCATCTCGCCGACTACATCTTCGCCATCGTCCGCACCGATCCCGAGGAGCAACGCCACCGGGGGCTCTCGATCCTGCTGATCGACACGACTTCGCCCGGGGTCACGATCGAGCCGGTCCGGGTGATGGGCGGCTGGCGGGTGAACCTCTGCACGTTCGACGACGTGGCCGTCCCCGCGGGCAACGTGGTGGGGGAGGTCGACAGCGGATGGACGGTCCTCTCGGAGGCGCTCGATCTCGAGCGCTCGATGAGCTTCGGCGGACGCGAGGGCCGTCTCTGGCTCGCGCGCCTGCTGCACCGGTTCGCCGGCCGTGCCGACGAGCTCGGCGAGTCCCGCCTCGAGGAGCTCGGGCGCTTCGTCGCCGATCTCGAGGTCGAGCGGCTGCTGGGGCTGCGGCTCGCGGCCATCGGCGAGCGAGGCGCGGTGGCGAACGCGGAGGCGTCGATGGCGAAGGTCTTCGGCTCCGAGCTCGCGCAAAGCCTCGCGCAGTGGCTCGCCGACCTGCTCACACCCGAGGCGTTGTTCATGGCCGGGCGCGGGGAGCCGGCCGACGACCAGTTCGCGGCCGACGTCGAGGAGATGCTCCGCGTCACGACCGTCTACACGGTCATCGGCGGCACGAGCGAGGTGCAGCGCAACGTCGTGGCGCAGCGCGGGCTCGGCCTGCCGCGGGGCTAGGGACGGCGAGGAGCGAGACGGTGCTGGACGAGCGTTGGGACGAGACCACGAGCGAGATGGCCGACGGGCTCGCGACCCTGCTCGGAGGCGAGTGCACGCCGACGACGGTTCGCGAGGCGGAGGCGAGCGACGATGGTCGGTCCCCGGAGCTGGAGTCGCGACTCGCGGAGTTCGGGCTCGGCGAGCTGCCCGCCGTGCCTGTCCTGCTCGCGGCGGCGGCGTGGGAGCTCGGGCGGGCCCTTGTGCCCGTCCCGTTCCCCGAGACCGCGGCGGTGCGGGCCGTGCTCGATCGTGGCGACGTCGCCTACGCGGCCGAGAGCGCGGTCCCGGCCGGCGTGCCCGAGGCGCTCGTGGCCGGTCGGGACGGCGAGGGCTTCGTCGTGCCGGTCGGCGGCGAGGCGCGGCGCACCGCCGCCGGCGACTTCCTGCGGCCCGCGCCCGGTGCGCCCCGGGACGGCACCCCCGATGCGAGCGCCGACGAGGTGGAGCGCGTCGGTCGCCTCGTCCGCCTGCTCGACGCCGCGCGCCTCGTGGGAGCGGCCGAGGGTCTCCTGGCACTGGGCGTCGCGTACGCCGGTGAGCGTCGCCAGTTCGGCCGCCCGATCGGCTCCTTCCAGGCGATCGCCCACCGGCTCGCCGACGCCGCGATCGCGACCGACGGCGCGGGGCTGCTGGTGAGGAAGGCGGCGTGGGTCGCAGACGGGGCCCGGGGCGGCGACGGGGCACCCGACGCAGTCTTCGCAGCGATGGCCCGCGCCAAGGCGGTCGACGCGGGCCGACTCGTGGCGACGCACGTGCACCAAACGATGGGCGGCTACGGCTTCGCGCTCGAGTACGACTGCCAGCTCTACTCCCGGCGCATCCGGAGCTGGAGCATGCGGCTCCCGCGTCCGGAGCGTGAGCTGGCCGAGGTGGCGCGCGTCCTCCTCGACCCGGCCCGTCGGGACCGGGTGCGCCACCTGTGGAACGCGGACCAGGGCGTCGAGCTGCCCCGGTGGGCGGCCGAGGTCGACGGGGTCGAGCAGTGAACGGCGACGAGGCGCCCGGCCTGCTCGCCGGGATCCGGGTCCTCGACCTCTCCAAGCTGATCCCGGGCGCGGCCGCGGCCGGGATGCTCGCCGCACTCGGTGCGGATGTGATCAAGGTCGAACAGCCCGGCGGTGACTACCTGCGCCGGGTGCCGCCGCTCGTCCACGGCAGCGGGGTGATCCACTGCACGCTCGACGCGGGCAAGCGCAGCGTCGTGGTCGACCAGTTCGTGGAGGGATCGGCGCAGGTGGCGGACCGCCTGGCACGGGCGGCAGACGTCGTCGTCGAGTCGGGCCGGCCCGGGGTGGTCGAGCGCAAGGGGCTCGACGTGGCCGCGCTGGTCGCGGCGGGCACGATCGTCGTGCACCTCTCCGCGTTCGGGCGCGACGGGCCGCTGTCGGGCCTGCCCGCGCACGGCCTCAACCTCGACGCGGTGGCGGGCGTGGCCGCCTCCACCCCCGAGGGCGCGGTCGCGCCGGGGTGGATGCCCCTCGGCGTCCTGGCCGGCCCGGCGTTCGCGGCCCAGGCCGTGGCCGCGGCGCTCTGGCGCCGGGAGCGCACGGGTCGGGGCGCGGAGCTCGACATCGGGTGCTCGGAGGCCGCGCTCTTCTGGCAGCAGATGCTCGGCGCGCCCTACTGGAACCCGGACATGACCGACGAGATGCCGCTCCACGGCGGGCCCCCGAACGCGCGGTACTGGATCTACGACACCTCCGATGGGCACCGGGTCGCGTTCTGCGCCATCGAGCCCCGCTTCTGGGAGTCGTTCTGCCGCACGGTCGGCCGCGAGGACCTGATCGGGTCGGCGGGGGACCAGGCGGACTTCGACTTCGGTACCCACGAGGAGGCGCTGCGGGACGAGCTGCGTGCCCTGTTCGCCGGTCGGACGCGCGAGGAGTGGGTCGACGTGTTCCTGCGCGCCGACGTGGCCGGGAGCCCGATCTACGAGCCCGAGGAGCTCCCCGGCGTGGAGCACGTGCGGGCACGCGGGGCCGTGCGCAGTGTGCAGGTGTCGGGCGGCGAGGTCCTGGTGCCCGCCTGGCCGATCCGCGAGCTGGGGGCGATCGCGCCGGAGTGCACCCGCGTGCCCGAGGTCGGCGAGCACACCGACCAGGTGCTGCAGCAGGCCGGGCTGACCGAGACGGAGATCGAGGCGCTGCGCGGAAACGGGATCGTCGGCTCCTGACGCGGCGAGGTCGCGGCGCCTCAGCCGTCGAAGGGCTCGATCGCGAATCCCTCGAGGGCTACCGAGAGGTCCCGGCGGAAGCGCCGGCCGTTCGGGACCGTGGGCGTGGTGCCCATCGCCGAGGAGTTGATCCACACGTCGATGTGGCAAGGGTCCGTGCCCACGTACCGGTGTCCGAGGAGATCGGTGCCCCGCCACAGCTGCCGGTTGCGGAGCTTGAGCGGATACGGACGGAGCTTGCCGTCCTCGTAGCGCGCCACCTCGGTGTCGTCGACGGCGAAGGAGACGTCGTGCGCCCGGTGCCAGCGGATCGAGAGGTCGTGGGGCTCGGTCGGGTCGAACACGTCGCGCAGCGGTTGGAACCACGCCAGGCCGACCTTGAAGTCGACGACCGAGGCGACGAAGGGCTGTCTCGAGCCGAGCGTGCGTGAGAACAGCTTCGGGAGCAGGCCCGGGCCCCCGATGAAGGCGATCGACGCGATGAAGAACTCGGGTCGGTGCGCGAAGTCGATCCCGCCGTCTTCGATCCCGCGCCACGACTGCACGGTGACTCCCGTGGTGACGGTCTCGCGTCCGGCGCGCCCGTCGCCGAACTCGGGGCTCCAGACGATGTCGCGGTACACGGCCCGGCGTCCCGGCACCATGACCCGCGGCGAGCCGTCCAGCAGGAGCCGCTGGAGGACGGACTGGTCGAAGCGCCGCGTCGACGACACCTCTACGGTGCTGTAGGTGTCGGACGCGGTCCCGTCGGGCCCGAGCGAGAGGACGAGCCGCTCGCCGTCGTGGCGGGCGTGGCGGGGCTCGGCGGGGGGGTCGGGGTCGACGCCCGAGTGTGGGGCCCGGATCGTCTCGGTGAGGAAGAAGCGACCGGCGGTGACGTCGCGGGCGACGTCGGGGCCGAACCGGACGTCGTAGGCCTGGCGCACGGGACCTCCTCGCCGGCGGAGCGCGAGCTGCGGGGATCGCGCAGCGTAGAGGAGCTCGCTTGACGGCTCCGGCGGAGATTGGAATAGTTGTTCCATAGACGCCGAGCCCGACTTCGACCCCCGTACCCCGCCGGACGATCCCTGGCCCGCGCTGGCCGAGCTCCAGGCGCGCCGGCGGGTCGCGCACTTCCCCGACGCGGGGCTCGACATGCTGCTCGGCTACGAGGACGTCCGGCGCGCCTTCGCGGATCCCGAGGCCTTCTCGAGCCGCTACAACGTGAAGCCCGACGAGGACTACTCGATCGTCTCGAGCGACCCGCCGGAGCACACGCGGCAGCGCCGCATCCTCAACCGCAGCTTCCCGCCCGAGCGCGTCGCCGCGCTCGAGCCCCGGATCACCGAGATCGCCCACGACCTCGTCGACGCCTTCCCGGCGGGGGGTCCCGTCGACTACGTGGCCGCCTTCGCGCTGCAGCTGCCGATCATCGTGCTCGCCGAGCTGCTTGACGTGGACATGGACGACCGCGAGCGCTTCAAGCGCTGGTCGGACGAGCAGCTCAGCCAGTCGCTGTCCGCGGGCACCTCCGACCTCGCGCGTGAGTTCAAGACCTGGGCGCTCGAGCGGGTTCGGGCACGCCGGGAGGCGAGCGAGCCGGGCGACGATCTCGTCTCGGTCCTCGCGTGGGCCGAGGACGACGAGGGCCGCCTCGACGAGTGGCAGGCGGCCTCGACCGTGGTGCTGCTCGCGACCGCGGGGCACGAGACCACCACGAACGCGCTCGGCAGCGCCCTGCGCTACCTGCTCGCGACGCCGGGTGCGCTCGACGCGCTGCTCACCGACCGGTCCCTCGTGGCCTCCTACGTCGAGGAGTCGCTGCGCTTCGACCCGCCGGTGACCGCGCTGCCGCGCCGCACGCGCTGCCCGGTCGCCTTCGGCGACGAGAAGCTCGACGAGGACCAGATCGTCCTCCTGCACATGGGCGCTGCGAACCGCGACCCCGCCGTCTTCGAGCATCCCGAGCAGCTCGACCCGGCCCGCTACGCGCCCGACCGGCCCCGATTCGGCCACCTCGCCTTCGGGCACGGGCCGCACCTGTGCATCGGCGCCCCCCTGGCCCGGGCGGAGCTGCGCATCGCGCTCGAGGTGCTGCTCGACCGGCTCGATGGCCTGCGCCAGACCGACCAGGACATCCCCCAGGCACCCGCGTACATCTTCCGGGGGCCGACCCGTCTGTTGGTGGACTACGACCGACTGCGCGCCCGACCGGCGCCCCGAGGAGCGAGGAGCGACTCGCCATGACCTACGACCTCATCAGCGTGGACGACCACATCCTCGAACCGCCGCACGTGTGGACCGATCGCCTGCCCGCGCAGGATCGCGAACGGGGACCACACGTCGAGACGGTCGACGCCCGGGAGCAGTGGGTCTACGAGGACCGACGGCTCGCCACCGTGGGGCTCTTCGCCACCGCGGGGAAGACGGCCGACGAGTACTCGACCGACCCGATCACGTACGCCGACATGCGACCGGGCTGCTACGACCCCGTCGAGCGGGCCCGTGACATGGACGCCGACGGCATCCGGGCCAGCCTCTGCTTCCCGACCTTCCCCCGGACCTGCGGCCAGACGTTCCTCGAGGCCGACGACCGCGAGCTCGCGGAGCGTTGCGTGCGTGCCTACAACGACTTCGTCCTCGACGAGTGGTGCGCGGCCGCGCCGGGCCGGTTCATCCCCCAGGTGATCGGGATGCTCTGGGACCCGCAGCTGTTCGCGGCCGAGCTCGAACGGTGCGCGGCGAAAGGGGCGAAGGCCCTCTCGTTCTCCGAGAACCCCGCCCGGCTCGGCCTCCCGTCGTTCCACTCCGACGACTGGGACCCGGTGTGGCGCACGTGCGAGGAGACCGGCATCGTCGTCTGCTTGCACATCGGCTCGTCGAGCGTCATCCCCAAGACGGCCGACGACGCGCCCTTCTCGGTGACGGTCGCGCTCTCGCCGATGAACGCACAGTCGGCGTGCAGCGACCTGATCCTGAGCCGCGTCCCCCAGAAGTTCCCAGGCATCCGGATCGCGCTCTCGGAGGGCGGGATCGGCTGGGTGCCGTTCGCGCACGAGCACGCCGACTACGTGTGGGAGAAGCACAAGTTCCACACGGGCACCACCGACGCCGTGCGCCCCTCGGAGGCATTCCGCCGCAACTTCTGGGTGTGCTTCATCGACGAGCACTTCGGCTTGCGCAGCCGCCACGACATCGGCGTCGACCGGATCATGTGGGAGTGCGACTACCCGCACGCGGACACCTCCTGGCCCAACAGCCAGGAGCGTCTGGCCAAGATGCTCGACGGCATCCCCGACGACGAGGTCGCGGCGATCACGCACGGCAACGCGGAACGACTCTTCGGCCTCGGCTGAGCGGGACGCAGGGGGGACCATGGCCGACTCGATGGAGCTCGCGGTCGTCGACACGACGAGCTACAACTACCCGCCCGCGGACCAGGAGGAGCTCGCCCGGCGCCTGACCGACGCGGGGATCAGGCTCTGGCTCGCGGACCAGACCCTGAACTGGTTCCCCGACGGGCTCTGGTCACGCGAGCTCACCCCTATCGCCGACGAGTGGCGCAAGAACGCGTTCTGGGACGTCTACACGCAGGGCGCCTATCTGGCCGGGCGGGTCCCGGGGAGCAGATTCCACTTCTCGCTCGACGCCATCCGCCGCGGCCCCGACGTCCTCAGCCAGCTGATGCTCACGCTGCACGAGTTCACCGGTGGCGGAGTGACCTTCGCCCTCGGGGCCGGTGAGGCGAAGCAGCTCGCGCCCTTCGGCTACGAGGCGCCCAAGCCGATCACCCGGCTGGAGGAGACGATCCGCACGATCCGCCGGCTCTGGTCGGAGGACGAGCCCTTCGACTTCGAGGGCAAGACGATGACGCTGCGCAACGCGCAGCTCGGGACGCGCGCCGCCGACGGCACGACGCCACCGGTCTTCGTGGTCGGCGCGGGACCGCGCCTGATGGAGATCGGGGCGACGTTGGCCGACGGGGTGATGGTCTGGAACCGGGCCGAGGAGATTCCCGGCCAGATCGAGCAGCTGCGTAGCCAGGCGCGCGCCGTGGGCCGCGATCCCGACGAGCTGACGTTCTGGGGCGGGAACCCGATCGGCATGGTGATGACCTACGACACCGAGGCGCAGCGCGAGGCGATGGCGGCCGCGCCGATCACGAAGTTCATCGCGGCCGCGTGGGGCCGCATGTCCGGCGCGGCCTGGAAGGAGGAGGGCTTCGACCCGCCCCTGGGCGAGGACTGGCACTACGCGAAGGACCTCGTCTCCACCGAGTGGCCCGAGGAGCGTGTCCGGGCGGTCATCGACAAGGTCCCGCCGGACATGGTCGAGAAGGGCGTGCTGTTCTGGACCGAGGACGACCTCGCCAAACACTTCGCCACGGTGCACGGCCTCGGGATCGGGATGCTCACCTGGATGGACTGGGGTGTGTTCGCCGCGTCCGAGCAGCGCTGGGAGGCCACCGACCGCGTGATCCGCGCGTTCCGGCGGGCGCGGGAGATGGCGTGAGCCCCGCGAGCGCGGCGGCCACCGCGCGCCGACCCCGACGTCCGCGGGAGGAGTGGGAGCGGGAGATCCTCGCCTCGGCGCGGCGCACGTTCGCGGAGGAGGGCTACGGCGTCTCCATCAACCGCCTGATCGAGGTGTCCGGAGCGCCGGTGGGGACGTTCTACCGGTGCTTCGCCGACAAGGAGGAGCTGTTCGCACGCGTGATGGCCGAGCTCCATCCCGGCTACCTGGAGCGGCTCCGGACCGAGATCGGCGACGGGACCGATCCCCTCGAGCGGCTCCGGCGGACGATCGAGGCCATGATCGTTGTGGGCGCACGCGACTACGCGGACGTGGCGCGCTTCTACTACTCCGATGTGCGTGGGCTCGGCCCCGCGCGAGAGGTCGCGCGTCGGGTCGAGGCCGACGAGCTGCGCCTGATCCTCGAGCCGATCGAGGCCGGTGTCGACTCGGGTGCGCTGCACTGCGACCATCCGGAGGTCGCGGGTTGGGCGATTCACGGGGTGGTGCGGCGCGTGACCGAGCGCTACGTCTCGGGGCGACCCCGGCCCCCGGTTCGCGACGCGGCACGCACGGCAGCCGCGATGGTGGTCGACGGCTTGCGGAGGGAGCAGTCCGCATGACGGTTCGAGGAGAGGTGCCCGACCTCGGCGGTCGCGTCGCGGTCGTGACCGGCGCCGCCCGGGGGATCGGGCGGGAGTACGCACGGGCCCTCACCGCCGCGGGAGCCGCCGTGGTGGTGGCCGACGTCGACGCGGAAGGGGCGTCGGGGACGGTCGCCGCGATCGAGGAGGACGGGGGCGCGGCCCTGGCGGTGACGGTCGACGTCACCGACGAGGCCAGCGTCGAAGCCCTCGCCGACGCCACCCTCGAGCACTTCGGGGGCGTGGACGTGCTCGTGAACAACGCCGCTATCTGGGGTGGGTTGCGACCCGGGCCGATGACCGAGGTGCCGCTCGAGGACTGGACCCGGGTGATGACGGTCAACGTCACCGGGGTGTGGCTCGTCAGCCGGGCGTTCGTCCCCAGCCTCGCCGAGCGCGAGGGCGCGATCGTCAACCAGTCTTCGATCGGCGCCTACATGGGAGGTCCGAACGTCACGCACTACGCGACCTCGAAGGGCGCGGTGAACGCGCTGACCCGGGCGATGGCCCGGGACCTCGGGCCGATGGGCGTTCGCGTGAACGCGATCGCCCCGGGCCAGATCGCGAACGAGGCCACGCTCTCGGTCGTCTCCGCGGAACGCCTCGAGGCGATGACGCGCCAGCAATGCCTCCAGCGAGCCGGGGGCACCGACGACCTGACCGGTCCGCTGCTGTTCCTCTGCTCCGACGCGGCCCGATTCATGACCGGCCAGGTCCTCGTCGTCGACGGCGGCCTCGTGTTCGTCGGATGAGCGCGTTCGCGGGCTTCCCGCAGGGCGCGTTGCTGGTCGGCGACGAGCGTGTCACCGATACCGACGCGGGCACGATGCAGCACGTCAACCCGGCCACGGGCCGGGCGCAGGCGAGCTTCGCGGTCGCAGGGGCGCGGGAGGTCGACAGGGCCGTGCAGGCCGCGCGCGGCGCTGCGCCGGGGTGGCGCGACTGGTCAGCCCCCGAACGACGAGGCGCGCTGCTCCGCCTGGCCGAGCTGCTGCAAGCCGCCCGCCCCGAGCTCACCGAGCTGACGGCGCGAGAGAGCGGCACGCCGGTGGGGACCGGCTCGGGCGGACGGCGCACGGTCGAGTACCTCCGCTACTACGCGGGGTGGGTCGACAAGCTGCACGGCGAGACCGTCCCGCCCGTGGTCCAGCGAGGCCTCGACTACACACTCGTCGAGCCGATGGGCGTCGTTGCCGTGCTCATCCCGTGGAACGGACCGCTCACCTCGATCGGCCAGAAGGTGGCGCCCGCGCTCGCGGCCGGGAACGCGGTGGTGCTCAAGCCCTCCGAGCTGGCACCGTTCGCGGCGCTGCGTTTCGGCGAGCTCTGCCTCGAGGCCGGGTTGCCACCGGGGGTCGTCAACGTGGTCCCAGGGGCGGCAGAGGCGGGCGAGGCGCTCGTCGGCCACCGGGGGATCGACAAGGTGAGCTTCACGGGCAGCCCCGCGACCGGCGCGCGAGTCATGGCGACGGCGGCCGCGAGCCTCACCCCGGTCGTGCTCGAGCTGGGCGGCAAGTCGGCGCTGGTGGCGTTCGCGGACGCGGACGTCGACACTGTCGTCGCGACCGCTGTCCGGGTCGGGATCGTCACCGCGGCCGGTCAGGGCTGCGTCCTGCCGACCCGCATCGTTGTCGAGGCGCCGATCTGCGACGAGGTGACGGCCCGGATCGTCGAGTACGCGTCGGCGGTCCGGCTCGGGGACCCGCTCGATCCCGAGACGCAGATGGGGCCGGTGATCAGCGAGGCCCACTGTGAGCGGATCCTGGGGGTGGTGGAGCAGGCCCGGGCCGAGGACGCGGGCAAGCTGCTGCTCGGCGGTTCGCGGCGCGGCGGGGAGCTGGCCGACGGCTACTTCGTGGAGCCGACGGTGTTCGGTGACGTCGCGCCCGACAGCCACCTCGCGCAGCACGAGGTGTTCGGGCCCGTGCAGTCGGTGCTGCGCTTCGAGGGTGAGGAGGAGGCGTTGGCCGTCGCGAACGCCACCCGCTACGGTCTCGGCGCCTTCGTGTTCACCCGGGACGTCGGTCGCGCCCACCGAGTCGCGGCCGCCTTCGATGCGGGGTACGTCGGCGTGAACGCGTTCCCGAACCTGCCACCGACGGCGCCGTTCGGGGGGGTGAAGGACAGCGGGTTCGGCCGTGAGGGCGGCCGCGCGGGGATCGAGGAGTTCGTGCGCATCAAGAACGTCTTCGTCAGCACCGAGTGAGCGGCGAGTGAGCACCGAGAGCACCGAGGCGACCCCCGGGTCCCCCGACGATGCCGGCGTCGAGTCCCTGCGCTCGGTCATGCGCACGATGCGCGCGATGCGCCGGCTCCGACCCGATCCGGTGCCGCGGGAGTTGCTGGTCGAGCTGCTCGAGGCGGCGACCTGGGCGCCGACGGGGAGCAACACCCAGGGCTACACGTTCGTCGTCGTCACCGAGCGCGAGCAGATGCGCCGGATCGCGCCGGCGTGGCGGCGCGGCATGGGCCTCTACCTCGAGACGTTCGGCCGTTCGGCTCCTCCGCCGACGATGCGCCCCGACGCGTTCGAACGGATGGTCTCAGCCATCCGATTCCAGCTCGACCACTTCGAGGAGACGCCCGCGCTCGTCGTCGCGTGCTACGAGCTCCATCCGCTCCGGAACCTGCGCGTGTCGTGGGGGAGCTGGGTCTCGGCGCTGCGCACGCTGGGGTTGCGCGACGCAGGGAAGCTCGCGCTGCACGCGCGTCGGACCGGCTTGCTGGGCGAGGCGGGGAGCATCTACCCCGCGCTCCAGAACCTGCTGCTGCTCGCCCGGGCGCGGGGGCTGGGCGCGACGCTCACCGCCCCGAATCTTCTCGTCGAGTCCGAGCTGCGGGCCGCGCTCGACATCCCCCGGGGCGTCAGCATCCACGCGCTGGTGCCCATCGGCTGGCCGCGCGGACGCTTCGGTCCCGTGCGCCGCCGGCCGGTGGCCGAGGTCGTGCGCTGGGAACGCTGGTGAGCGGGCGCGCCGTTCAGGCGTGCGTGGGCAACGAGCTGACGTCGAAGCCGTAGAACGCGGCCGGGCCGTCGCAGAGCATCGCCCGCTTCGTCGTTTCGTCGAGGTCGTCGCGATCCGTGAGCTCCTCGACCGGCTTCCAGCTCGCCTCGAAGTGGGGGAAGTCGGTCGCCCACAGGCACCGCGATGGCCCGAGCTCCCGAGCCACGGCGGGTAGGGACGGCTCGTCGGTCTCGCCCGAAACCCAGCAGCGGGCGCGGAACTGGTCGAGCGGGCGCTGCGCGGGGGCGGGGAACCGGGAGGAAAGGTGCTCGTAGCTCTGCCCGATCTTGTGCAGCCAGTAGGGGATCCAGCCCACGTTGCCCTCGAGGAAGGCGACGCGCAGGGCGGGGAAGCGATCGAGCATCCCCGACGTCATCACGTAGAGCATGCCGTGCATCACGTCGATCGGTCCCGCGGCGACGTCCCAGTGCAGGCGGTTCGGGAGCAGGCGCCGCATGGCGAATGTCGAGTTCCAGCCGTCGGTCACGTGGACGGCGAGGGGCAGCTCCTGGGCGACGAGCGCGTCGAGGATCGGGTCCTCCTCGTCGCTTCCGAGGAGACGGTCGTTCCCCGGCGTCGGAGCCGCGCTCACGAACGCGCCTGCCGCGCCCCGTTCGGCGGCCCGACGGACGACCTCCACCGCCTCGTCCACGTCGACGCGGGGGACCGGCGTCACCCAGCGCAGGCGGACGGGATCGGCCGCGCAGAAGTCCTGGATCCACCGCTGGTAGGCGTCCACGATCTCGGCCCGCACGCCGTCGTCGAACATCTGGCTCATCAGGAGCAGGGACGGGTACAGCACCGAGGCGTCGATCCCCATCTCGTCCATCAGCTCGAGCCGCGGCCCCGGTGCGAACGCGCCGGGGTGGATGTCCTCGAAGCCGCGCCCCGTCGCGTTCCCCGCGCCGAGGCCGCCGGGGGTGCACCCGTCGCCGATCGCGATGTCGAGGTCGACGGCGAGGCCACCCAGGTGCATGCGGTCGACACTGCCCGGGCTGCCGTCGGCGGGCTCGAGCGCGAACGCGCGTGCGGCGACGTCGGCGGGGAGGTGCTCGAGCCAGAACTCGGGTCCCTCCAGCACGTGGCCGTCGGCGTCGATCACCGGGTGGTCGGGCATGGGGGGTCCTCCGTCCGTGGTTCGGGTTCCGTGAAGCGGCATTACGTTATGGTTCGTAACACCCGCACGCGACGGGTGTCAACGGATCCCGCCGCCCGCCGACGATGCGAGGTGCCGTCATGGCCAGGCCTGCCACCCACCACCAGGCGACGAGGGACCGGCTGCTCGACCTTGCCACCGAGGCGGTCGTCGAGCGCGGCGCGCACAACCTCCAGGTCGCGGACGTTGCCGCCGCGGCGGGGCTCACCGCGCCGGCCGTGTACCGCTACTTTCGCGATCGCGACGACCTCCTCGTCGCGGCGCTGCGCCGTCAGGTGGCGGAGTTCGCCCGTGAGGTCGCGTCCCGCGAGGACCTCGGGACCTTCTTCGAGGACCAGCAGGCGTACCTGTCGCGCGCGGATCGTGGTGCGGTGCGCTTCGTGCTCGAGTGTGTGCTCGCGTCCGGCGACGATCCCGCGCTGGCGTCTGAGGTCGCGCCGGCCGTCGAGGCCTACCGGGCGCGGCACGGGTCCGCGGCCGGCGAAGGAACGACGCGCGCGGCGCTCGTGACCGCGGTGTGCGCCGGGGTCCAGTTCCTCTTCGCGGCCGGGTTGCTGGCAGGGGAGCCCGGCGGGGTATACCGAGCGTTGTTGGACCTCCTGGAAGGCGAGGAAGCATGAGACTGACCGGCGAGGCCTCGGTCCTGGTGCCCGCGCCGACCGAACGGGTGTGGGAGCTCCTCGCAGATCTCCCGCGGATGGGGGACTGGAGCCCGGAGTGCGTGGGCTGCGTCTGGGACGATCCCGCGGCGCCGCTCGCCGTGGGTCGCACCTTCGTCGGCCACAACCGGATGGGTCCCCTGCGCTGGTCGACCCACGGCGAGATCGAGGTGTTCGACCCGCCCCGCGAGCTCGTGTACCTCACCCGCGTCCGCGGACGGGACATGACCCGGTGGCGTTACCGGCTCGACCCCGAGGACGGGAGCACGCGGATCACCGAGGTTTACTCGTCGGTGGACACCCCGGGGATCCTCACCGCGCTGGAGCGGGCGGTGCGCCGACCGCGGCGGCTGGAGCGCCAGATGCGCGAGACGCTCGTCCGGCTGGGCGAGGCCGCGGCCCGCGACTAGTCGGCGGCGCCCGGCGCGGTCGCGGTGCTGGATCCGGTCCCGACCGACTTCGGCGGAGCGCGGCTGAGTCAGCGCGGGGCGGCGCCGAGCTGCTCGAGGACCGCCAGGCGGTCGATCCCGGCCCAGCGCTCGACGATCCGACCCTCGGCGCAGCGCCAGATCTCCACGCCGCGGATCGTCACGGTGCGCTGCGTCGCCGGAACGCCCATGTAGGGGCCCGTGTGTCGGCCGCGCAGCTCCCAGATCTCGACGACCCGCCCACCGGCCGAGAAGAGCTCGTACTCGGACATCTCGCGGTTCGAGAGCCCGGCGACGACCCCGGCCACGCCCTGCTTGAGCCCCGCGCGGCCGGGAGGGGTCCCGGGGTCGCAATCGTGGTCGACGAGATCCTCGGCGAAGAGCTCGTCGATCACGGAGAGGTCGCCGCCGACGACCGCCTCCATCGCTCCTCGGCGCACGAGCGCCTCGCAGTCGGTCATCGCGTGGATTCGTCGATCGTGATGCCGAGCGCGGTGAGCTTCTCGCGCGCGATCCACTCGTCGATGGTCGTGGGCAGGTCGTGCAATCCCGCGGCGATCTCGCCGGCGTGCCGAGCGAGGTGTGCGGCTGCGAGGCCCTGGACGGCGAACGTGAGGTCCATGATCTCGATCGGGTGCCCCTCGCCGGCCGAGAGGTTGACGCAGTGGCCCGCGCCCACGACGAACACCGATCGGCCGTCGGCCATGACGTACTCGTCGACACCCGGTCGCGACTCGCGAGTCGCCGTCGCTCGCCGCGCGAGCGCGTCGACGTCGAACTCGTCGTCGATCCCTGCTGCG
>CAYRHS010000022.1:21569-26354 GCA_964424125.1 uncultured Burkholderiales bacterium | reverse complement strand
TGATGATCGGCCGCGAGCGCGTCGTCGCGCTCGAGACCCCCTCCCAGATGTGCTCGGCGCGCTGGCTCACGCAGTACATCGCGCCCCGCGCCGTCTGGAGCACCTTTCCGGCCCCGGCGTAGACCTGGCGCGTGACCAGAAACGGGATGAGGACATCGGTGAACTTGGCGAAGTCGCCGTCCCGGTCGACGAGGTAGTTCTCGTGGCAGCCGTAGGAGTTGCCGGCCGAGTCGGTGTTGTTCTTGAAGAGGTAGACCTCGCCGCGGATTCCCTCCTCGCGCAGCCGCTGCTCCGCGCTGCTGACCAGGCTTTCCAGAATCCGCTCCCCCGCCTTGTCGTGCACGACGAGGTCGTCGATCGCGTCGCATTCGGGCGACGCGTACTCGGGATGGCTGCCGACGTCGAGGTAGAGGCGGGCACCGTTCTCGAGGAAGACGTTGCTGGATCGACCCCACGAGACGACCCGGCGGAACAGGTAGCGAGCGACCTCGTCGGGGCTCAGCCGGCGCTGGCCCCGCAGCGTGCACGTCACGCCGTACTCGTTCTCCAGTCCGAAGATGCGCCGTTCCACTGCCAGCGAGTGTAGGGCCGGGTCCGTATGACCGGGTCCCACTTCCCCGCCCCGGCGGGCAATTCGGCGCTTCTGGTCAGGTCGGGACGAGCAGCGAGGCGAGCGCGTCGCCCTTGAGACGCCGGAACGCCCGGCCGGTGCGCGCCCGCTCCAGGACCCCCACCTCGAGTGCTTCGGCGCCGAGCGGTTCATCCTCACCGCCGCGCAGCAGCTCGGCGCCCAAGCGGACGGACGCGCCGAGGTCGAGGTCGGGGTTGTAGCGATCCCGCAGCCTGCCCGCGATGTCGTCGGCGTGGCCCCCGAGAACTGTGAAGCCCTCCTCGTCCATGACCGTGCCGTCGTAGAGGATGTGGAACAGCTCGTCGTCGCCGGGTGCGTCACCGACCTGGGCGACGAGGATCTCCACCTCGTAGGGCTTCATCTCGTGGGTGAAGACCTGTCCCAGGGTCTGGGCATACGCGTCGGCGAGACCGCGCGCGTTCACGTCTCCCCGCGCGTAGGAGTAGCCCTTCAGGTCGGCGTGTCGGACGCCCGCGATCTTCAGCATCTGGAACTCGTTGTACTTGCCGACGCCCGCGAACGCGATCCGGTCGTAGATCTCGGAGATCTTGTGGAGCGTGCGGGACGGGTTCTCGGCCACGATGGCGACGCCGTCGATTCCTTCGATCGCCATCAGGCTCCGTCCGCGGGCGATCCCCTTGCGCGCATAGTCCGCCCGGTCCTTCATGATCTGCTCGGGGGGGACGTAGAACGGGACGGTCACGTATCCGCCCCTTCCTCGCGCCCGCCCACGAGTTCGTTCGCCCGGGCCGCGACCTCGCCGTCGTCGAGGCCCCGATAGCCCTCCGCTCCGACCACCGCGACCGTCGGGTAGATGCCCCGTACGAGGTCGGGCCCGCCGGTGGCCGCGTCCTCGTCCGCAGCCGAGAAGAGGCTGCGCAGCGACAGCGCCACGGCCTCGTCGACCGAGAGGCCCTCGCGCCACGCGGCCTTGACCCAGTTCCGGGCGTGCACCCCTCCCGAGCCGGTGGCGTGGAAGTCCGCTTCCTCGTAGCGGCCACCGGTGACGTCGAAGCGGAACAAGCGGCCCCGAGCGGCCCGCTCGTCCCATCCCGCGAACAGCGGGACCACCGCCAGGCCTTGCATGGCTGCCGGGAGGTTCGCCCGCACGAGCTGGGAGAGGCGGTTCGCCTTGCCGTCGAGCGTCAAGGACTCGCCTTCGACCTTCTCGTAGTGCTCGAGCTCGGTCTGGAAGAGCCGCACCATCTCCAGCGCCGGCCCGGCGGCACCGGCGATCGAGACGCCCGAGTGCGAGTCGGCCGGGAAGACCTTCTCGATACGCCGGTTGGCGATCGAGAGACCTTCGGTGGCGCGACGGTCGCCGGCCATGACGACGCCGTCGGCGGCGCGGATGGCCACGACCGTTGTCGCGTGCACAGGTGCGATCGGCCCGCCATTCGTTCCTAGGTCCGGAAGCGAATGTGGCTGGACCCGCCGCAGTAGCTCGGCGAAGGACGATCCGGGATCGGTCGTGGCGTCGAACGACGGCAGCGCGTCGCCTCGGAAGCCCCCGAACTCGGGAAGTGGGCCGGTCATCGCGGGGCGAGCCTACTCGCGGGCGCCGGACGCTCCTCCGCTCGCGGGCCCGCACTCGGACGGGCTACTGACCGCCCTTTTGCACGTACGAGCGCACGAACTCCTCGGCGTTCACCTCGAGCACCTCGTCGATCTCGTCGAGGAGGTCGTCGAGCTCCTCCTTCAGCTCCTCACCCTGCTGGGAGGGCGCGACCGAGTCGACCACCTCCTGCTCCCGTTCGCGGGGTGCCCGCTTCTGCTTGCGCTCCCGCTCGACCATGCCCGTCCTCCTCAGCCTGCCAGCCGGGCGACCAGCTCGGCGGGCGACGTGGATTCCTCGATCAGATCACCGACGTGAGCGGCACTGCCCCGGAGCGGCTCCATCATCGGGATGCGCCGCAGCGGATCGATGCCCACGTCGAGGATCAAGCTGTCCCAGTTCGCCGCGACGACCGCCTCGGGCCAACGCTCGAGGCAGCGGCCCCGGAAGAACGCCCGCGTGCTCGGGGGCGGTTCCGTCACCGCAGCGAGGACCTCTTCCTCGGTGACCAATCGTTCGACCTTACCCGCCGCCACGAGCCGTTCGTAGAGCGATTTCGCCGGCCGGACGTCGTGGTACTGGAGGTCGAGGAGGGCGAGCTTGGGGTCCGACCAGGCGAGGCGATCGCGGGCCACGTAGGCCTCGAGGAGCTGACGCTTGGTGACCCAGTCGAGTTGACCGTCGAGCACCGCGGGATCGCGCTCGAGTCCCTCCAGGACCTCTTCCCAGCGTTCGAGGACCCGCCCGCCGACGGTCTCCCCGCCGCATCCCTCGAGACCGGTCTCGTCGAAGTACTTGCGTGCCAGCCGGAGGAACTCCCATTGGATCTCCACGGGTGTCGCCCGGCCACCCGAGGCGAGCTCCAGGGTCCCGCGACACGTCGCATCGTGCGAGACGGCTCGTATGGCCTGCACGGGCTGGGAGACCGAGAGGTCCTTGTCGACGAACTCGTCCTCGATCATGGCGAGGACGATCGCGGTCGTGCCGACCTTGAGGAACGTCGCGACCTCGCAGAGGTTGGCGTCGCCCACGATGACGTGGAGCCGCCGGTAGCGCTGCGGGTCGGCATGCGGTTCGTCGCGCGTGTTCACGATCGGGCGCTTCAGCGTCGTCTCGAGCCCGACTTCCTCCTCGAAGAAGTCGGCGCGCTGGCTGAGCTGGAAGTCGACGTCCGGCGCCCCGTTCTCGCTTCCCACCTTGCCCGCGCCGCAGAACACCTGGCGCGTCACGAACCAGGGCAGCAGGTGGTGGACGAGTGTCGCGAACGGCACGGCCCGATCGACGAGGTAGTTCTCGTGGGTGCCGTAGGAGTTCCCCTTGCGGTCGGAGTTGTTCTTGTACGCGACGATCTCCTCGCCTTCCCCGACGAGGAGCCGGGACGCACGCATCGACGCAGCCAGGATCCGCTCACCGGCCTTGTCCCAGCGGACGAGCTCGAGGGCGTCGGCGCACTCGGGCGTCGAGAACTCCGGATGGGCGTGGTCGACGTAGTAGCGCGCTCCATTCGTGAGGACGGTGTTCACCAGGTGCGTCTCGATGTCGGGGGGCTGGGTGCCCTCACGTGTGAACCCGCGTGCGTCACGGCCGGGCGACTCGTCCTCGAAGTCCCACCCGATCCTTCGGTGTTCGACGTAGGCGTTGATCAGCAGCGACGACGCGAGCACGGGGTTGGCGTCGGCGGCGCCTCGCAGCGACACGCCGTACTCCGTCTCGGTGCCACAGATCTTGGGCACGGCCACCAGGTCAGCCTAACCGGGACCCCGACCGCGCCCGTTCCGCTCCGTGAGGTTCTCGCCCCGACTAGAGGTACTGCCCGGTGGCGACTCGTTCGATCTGTCTGCCGCCCTGCGCGTCCTCGCCCTCGCCGACGAGCGTGCGCACGTAGACGATCCGCTCCCCCTTCTGCCCGGAGATCTTCGCCCAGTCGTCGGGGTTGGTCGTGTTGGGCAGGTCCTCGTGCTCGTGGAACTCGCGTTTGATCGACTCGACGAGGTCGTCACGCGTAATGCCACGCGCGCCTCCCGCGATCTCCCGTTTGATCGCGAGCTTCTTCGAGCGACGCACGACGTTCTCGATCATCGCTCCGGAGGCGAAGTCCTTGAAGAAGAGGACTTGCTTGTCGCCGCCCTGATAGGTGACCTCGAGGAACCGGCTCTCGTCGCGCTCCGAGTACATCTCCTCGACGGCGGCGCTCACCATCGCTTCGATGGCCCGACCGCGTTCGCCGCCGGCTACCTCGACCTCTGCGGCTGCGAGCGGGAGGTCGGGGGTCAGGTAGCGGCCGAAGACCGCCTTGGCACCTTCACGGTCGGGACGTTCGATCTTGATCTTCACGTCGAGACGGCCCGGTCGGAGGATCGCGGGGTCGATGAGGTCCTCGCGGTTGGAGGCACCGATCACGATCACGTTCTTCAACGCCTCGACGCCGTCGATCTCGGAGAGGAGCTGCGGCACGATCGTCGACTCGATGTCGGACGAGATGCCGCTGCCGCGCGTGCGGAACAAGGAGTCCATCTCGTCGAAGAAGACGATGACGGGCACACCCTCTTCGGACTTCTCCCGCGCGCGCTGGAAGATCAGCCGGATCTGACGCTCGGTC
>CAYRHS010000022.1:0-21559 GCA_964424125.1 uncultured Burkholderiales bacterium | reverse complement strand
TTGATGTTGAGGAAGTACGAGCGCGCGTTCTCGTTGCCGGTCTTCTCGGCCACTCGCTTGGCGAGCGAGTTCGCCACGGCCTTGGCGATCAGCGTCTTGCCGCAACCCGGTGGCCCGTAGAGGAGGATGCCCTTCGGGGGCTGCAGGCGGTGCTCGTGGAAGAGGTCGGCATGGAGGTAGGGAAGCTCGACCGCGTCGCGGATCTGCTCGATCTGGTCGTCGAGCCCGCCGACGTCCCGGTAGGTGACGTCGGGGACCTCCTCGAGGATCAGCTCGTCCACCTCGGGGCGCGGGAGTCGCTCGAGCACGAGTCCGGAGCGCGGGTCGAGCAGGAGATGATCACCCGCTCGCAACGGTCCGTTCGCGACTTCGTCGGTGAGCTCGGCCACCCGTTCCTCGTCGGCGCGACCCACGACGATGGCGCGCCGCTCGCCGGGCAGGAGCTCCTTGAGCGTGACCACCTCGCCCGACAGCTCGAGGCCCCGAGCCAGGACGACGTTCAGAGACTCGTTGAGCACGAGCTCCTGGCCGCGATCGAGCTCCCCGAGCTCGATCTCCGGGTGGACGGCGACGCGCATCTTGCGACCGGAGGTGAAGACGTCGGCCGTGCCGTCGTCGTTCGCGGCGAGGAACGTTCCGTAGGCCGAGGGCGGCATCGTGAGTTTCTCGACCTCCTCCCGGAGTGCCGCGATGTGTTCGCGTGCCTCGCGCAGGGTGGCCGACAGCTTCTCGTTGTGGGAGAGCGCCTGCGCGAGCTGCCCTTTCGTCTCGAGCAGCCGCTCCTCCAGGGTGCGCACGCGCTTGGGGGCGTCCTGCAGACGGCGGCGCAGGAGGACGACCTCTTCCTCGAGCGTCTTGACCTGCGACTGGAGATCGCCGACCTGTCGCTCGTACTCGCTCAGCCGTCGCTCGTGCTCGGTGGCCACCGCCCGACCTCCCGGAGAGGGCCCGCGGCGACACTACCTCGGTCCTTCTCGGGTCTCGCGCCATCATTCGCGGACTTCGCGGGACGCGCGGTATCACTGTGTCCGCCAACGTGGATTTCCACGGTCCCGGTGTGGTAAATTCGTCTCGTCGGAGAAGGTGCGGACGCACCCCGGATCGCAAGCGAACCGCGCCCATCCGGGCGCCCGAGTCAGCGCAGAAGGAAGCGAGGACGCAGCCATGAAGGTCTGGATCGACCAGGACCTCTGTACCGGAGACGGGCTCTGCGAAGAGATCGCACCCGACGTGTTCACGCTGCTCGACGACGGTCTCGCCTACGTCAAGGAAGGCGACAAGGTCTTCAGCGACCCCGGTGGTGCTGAAGGGCTCGCCAACGTGCCCGGGGGCATGGAGGAAGCGACCATCGAGGCCGCCGAGGAGTGCCCCGGCGAGTGCATCTTCATCGAGGTCGAGTAAGGCGAGGGCCAGCGGCGTAGGCCGCTAGCCGCCGCCGACCTCGACCAGCGTCTCCGACTCGTCGTGTGGCGGCTGCGACTCGTAGACGGGCGACGGCAGGCTCGCATCGCCTTCGATCTCGAGTCTCGGGAGGCGGTGCTCGAGCCACGCTGGGAGCCACCAGTTCCACGCCCCGAGCAGTGCCATCGTCGCGGGGACGAGCACGAGTCGGACGAGCGTCGCGTCGAGCAGGATCGCGACCGCGAGCCCGACACCGACCATCTTCACGGGCACGAGGTCGCCCTGGGAGAAGGACAGGAACACGCTCACCATGATGATCGCGGCCGCGCTGATCACACGGGCCGTGCCCGCGATGCCCGCCGAGACACTCCGGTTGTTGTCGCCGCTACGGAGGTACTGCTCGCGCACGCGCGAGAGCAGGAAGACCTCGTAGTCCATCGACAACCCGAAGAGGATGGCGAACATGAACATCGGCACGAAGAAGACGATGGGCACCGGCTCCTCCAGGCCCACGAGCGCGAGACCCCAACCCCACTGGAAGATGGCGACGACCACGCCGTAGGCCGCGCCGATCCCGAGCAGGTTCACCAGCACCGCCTTCAGTGGCACCGCGATCGAGCGGAAGACCATCAGCAGCAACAGAAACGACAGGGCGAGCACCGCGCCGATGAACACCGGCAGGCGTTCGTTGATCCTGGTTGAGAGGTCGACGAACACCGCCGGGTTCCCGGTCACGAGCACGTCGACGCCTTGGGAGGTCTCGACCGCCGGTGCGACGTCGGAACGAAGCCGTTCGACCAGCTCGTCCGTCGCCCGGTCCTGTGGGGCCGACGTCGGGATGACCGTCACGATCGCCGTGTCGCCCGCCTCGTTGACGTCGGCGTCCTCGGCGACGATCGCGACGCCGGGATCCGCGGCCGCGGCCTCCTGGAGCGCGGCAATCGCCCCGTCGGGATCGGGCGCGCCGCGCAGGTCCATCACGATCGTCACCGGCCCGTTGAACCCCGGCCCGAAGCCCTCGGCGAGCAGGTCGTAGGCCTGGCGTGAGGTGCTCGAGGGCGGCAGGTTCCCCGCGTCGGGGAAGCCGAGGCGCAGCGAGAACAGCGGGATGAGCAGTGCGCCCAGGACGGCGAGGCTCCCCAGGAGCGCCGGCCACGGACGGGTTGCCACCTGCCGTGCCCAACGCCCGGCGATCGCGTGCTCCTCGCCGCCGCTCGTCGCCACCTTGACGCCGGGCACGCGAAAGCGATCGATCCGATGGCCGGTGGCGGCGAGAAGCGCCGGCAGCAGCGTGATCGCGGCAGCCACCACGACCGCGACGACCAGCGCGGTGACGTAGCCCAACGTAGTGACGAACGGGATCCCGACGAAGACGAGCCCGAGGATCGCGATGATCACCGTCGCGCCCGCGAACACGACGGCCTGACCGGCTGTCGCCGTGGCCCGCGCCACCGACTCGGGCACCGTCATGCCCGCGTGCAGGTGCTCGCGATGACGGGTGACGATGAACAGCGCGTAGTCGATCCCGACGCCGACCCCGATCATCGTGGCCACGATGGGCGCCTCGTTGCCGAAGTCGACGAGCCGTGCGAGCAGGCCCACGAGCGAGAGCCCGAGGCCCAGGCCAACGAGCGCGGTCAGCAGCGGCAACCCCATGGCGACGACGCTGCCGAACGCGACGAGGAGTACGAAGACGGCCACGATGACTCCGACGATCTCGCCCGGTCCGCCCACGTCCGAGTCGTCGAACTCGAAGAGCTCGCCGCCGAGCTCGACGCGCACGCCATCTTCCGTCGCCTGGTCGGCGACGTCGACGAGACGCTCCGCCGCGCCATCGGGATGGTTGGTGTCGTACTGCACCGTCGCGAAAGCGACGCTGCCGTCCGCGGACACACCCGAGGGTCCGTCTTCGGCCCCCGGTCGCACGACCTGGGCGACGTGGGGCTGTCCCTCGATCTCGTCGAGGCTCCGGTCGATGACCGCAGCGTTGCCGGAATCGTCGACGGTTCCCACGTCGGGCGCGAACACGACCCGGGCCTCCTCACCGGATCGATCCCCGACGGCGAAGCGCTCGTCGAGGAGCTTGAAGGCGTCCTGGGCCTCACTGCCATGGATCTGGATGTCCTCGCTCGGGCCCGCGCCGAAGAGGTTGTTGACTCCGATCGCCACGCCGAGCGCGACGAGCCAGACGGCGATGACCAGGCGCCGGCGACGAACCGCCGCCGCGCCGACGCGATAGAGGAACCGGGACAGCGTCTGCTCCGGACGTTGGGGGGTAGGAACAGTCTCGCACCGACCGCGGCGCTCAGGCAGCCAGGCACGGGCCGGTGTCGACCTCGACCGAGCGGACCTCCCGGAGAGCTCCGCGCAGTCCGCCGTCCGTCAACGCATAGGCGGTGCCCGCGTCCGCGGGATCGATCGCAAACGCCACACCCACCACCGCGCCCGTGGTGTCCACGAGCGGGCCGCCGGAGTCGCCCGGGAGGAGGGACGCCGCGAGGACGTACACGTCGCGTCGGGTGTCCCCCGTCCGATAGATGTCGCTCCCGAGCGCCACGATCTCCTCGGCGATCCGCGCCGGCGCCGCCCGGAGCGGGCCGCCCCCCGGGTAGCCGTACACCGCGCCGACGTCACCTTCGCCCGCGCCCGTGACGGGGAGCACGGGCAACCCGAGGTCGGGGACGTGCAGCACCGCGAGGTCGCGATCGGGATCGAACTCGACGACCTCGCCGAAGAGGCGGCGGCCGTCCTGGCTCAGCACCTCGGTTTCGCGCTCCCCCGCGACGACGTGGGCGTTGGTCACGACGAGGTCGTCCGCGGCGACGAACCCGCTGCCCTCCTGGATCTGGTCGCAGGCCTGGCCCACGATCTTCACCGTGGACGCCCGGACCGCGGCGTCGATCTGGGCCGTCAGCTCACCGGTCGGCGGCTCCCCGACGTCCGGCGGGTCGCGCAGGTCACCGAACACCTCGGGAAACGGCGTCTCCGCGACCAGCCGCGACAGTGCCTCGAGCGAGTTCGGAGGGTCGGGCGCGACCTCCTCCACCGCCGCGAGCACCGCGCTCCCCCGCGCCTGGCGGGCGGGCCAGCCCTCCGCGCTCGACAACGCCGGCGTCACGAGCCACACGAGCACGAGCAGGCCGGCACAACCGGCGACGGCCCCGGCCAGGCGATCGGCAGCGTGAGGGCCCCCCGGTCGCGGGTGACCCCGGAGCAGCGCGCCGAGCGCGAGTCCCATCGTCTGCCCGAGGAGACCCATCACCAAGACGAACGCCGTCGCGGCTATCACCCGGGTCTCGGGGGCGGTGTTGTCGAGCCACGCGACCACGTCGTCGAGGACCAGCACGGCGAGCACGACTCCGAGCAGGAGCCCGCCCCAGGACAGCACGCGCGCGACGAACCCGAGGCGCCAGCCTGCGGCCGCGGACGCCACGAGCAGCCCGATCAGCAGGAGGTCGAGGAGGTTCACTGCTCCGGTGCTGAGGAACGGTTCCCCTCCGGCAGGGTCGCGACGTCGAGCAGACGTGCCTGGGTGAGGAACCCGGTGTGGGCAACCATCCGGTGATCGGGACGCACCGACCCCCCTTCGACGTGCCAGCCCCGCTCGAGCACCTCGAGGGTCCGCGCGAGCCCGAACGGCGCCGCGTCCAGCGCGTTGCGCAGTCGGACGACCTGACCGATCGTCGGGAGGTAGCTGACGAGGATGCCGCCGGGCCGGAGTGCGGCGGCGGCGTGCTCGACGACCTGCCACGGCTCGGGCAGATCGAGGAGCACACGGTCGAGCCCGGTGGTCTCGATGCCTTCGTAGCAGTCGCGGATCTGGACGTCGACGGGGGGGTCCTCTCCGAGGAAGTCCCGGACGTTGCGCATCGCCTGCTCGGCGAAGTCGGCACGGATCTCGTACCCGGTCACGTGACCGTCGGGCCCGATGGCTCGGAGCAGCGCCATCGTGAGCGCGCCCGAACCCACGCCCGACTCGAGCACCTGCGCGCCGGGCTGGACGTCGGCGAGCATGAGGATCGGACCGAGGTCTTTCGGGTAGATGACCTGTGCGCCCCGAGGCATCTCGAGGACGTAGTCGGCCAGGGTCGGCCGCACCGCGGTGAAGCGCATCCCGCGCGAGGTCCGCACCGTGATCCCCTCGGGCGCGCCGATCAACTCGTCGTGGGCCAGCGTGCCCGCGTGGGAGTGGAAGGTCGAGCCCGCTCGGAGGCGGACGAGCCTGCGACGGCGCTTGGCGTCCACGAGCAGGACCTGGTCCCCGTCGGCAAAGGAGCCGATCATCCTGTCCCCTGTCCTTGCCGGCTCGGCACGCCCACGGGCCCGCGAGGGGCCGAAGGGTGCGCGCTCAGCGGGGAGCGCGGGTGGAGATCTCGAGACCCTGCCCAGGTTCGAGGACCGCCCGGTAGACGACGTCGGGCTTGGGTCGCGCCAGCCACCGCAGGAGCCGGACACCGGTGGCGACGACCCCGACCCACAGCCACGGCCGCGAGCCGCGCATCCCGCGCCGCATGCCGAGCGTCGCCGCCCGCTCGACGAGGTCCACGGGTCAGACCCTGCGGATCTCGACGACGGTCTGCTTCTTGCGCCCGCGACGCCGCCCGAGCAGAAAGGCGGCGACGATGAGCGCACCGACGGTGGCCACCGCCGCGAGCGCGACCGCCGACTGGGCCTGGTCGACCTGCTCCCCTGCGCTCCCCTGCAGCTCGGCGAACTTGGCCTGCAGGTCTTCCTTGGTGATCGGCCGGGAGGGCGCTGTCGAGCTGCTCACTGCTTCCCCTTCTCGTCGGTCGGGCGCGGCCGGGCGCCACGAGCCTTCCAGGTGAGGGCCGCGCCGAGCGCGAGCACGACGACGACGATCCCGTAGGGCGCCCACGTCCAGTTCCCGGTGAACGTCGTGCCGGTCTCCGTCTGGAGCGCCCGCAACGCGGCGAGGGTGAGGAACACGACGCCGAGGCCGAGGAGGAACGAGCCCAACGCCCCGAACGCGACGTAGCGCCCCAGGCGCTGGATCGGGACGACCGTCTCCTGGCGCAGGTATGCGACCAGCAGCTCCCACAGCTCCGCGACGACCTGCTTCGTCGACTTCTCGGGAGACGCGCGGAACGGGAGCGCGGGCCGCTTCGTACCGGTCTCGCCGCCTGCTGCGTCTGCCATGGAACCTCCCGCCGAGCGGCCGATTGTGGTCTGCAGATGGATACCACGCAAGGAACCCAGCGAGGGTCAGGGCGCGGGGACGAGCTCGTCCGCCGGCGGCGCGTCCGGGTACACAGCGAGGCGCGTGGCCACCTCGTCCGCGATCGCGTCACCTTCGTCCTCGGAGAAGGCGTCGTTGGCCAGGAACGCGAACTCGAGCTCCCGGCCTTCCGGTGTCGTGAGGAATCCCACCAGGGCGGTCACACCGCTCAGGGTGCCCGTCTTCGCCCGAAGTCGGCCCTCGAGCTCGGTGCCGCGGAGTCGCTCGGCGAGGGTGCCGCTGACCCCCGCGACCGCGAGGCCCTCGTCCACCGCGCGGAGCTCGGCGTTCCCCGTGGCATCGAGCTCGTCGAGCAACGCCTCGCACGTGGTGCGGTCGGCCCGATCCAGGCCCGAGCCGTCGACGATCGTGGGGATCGGGTCCACGCCGAGCTCTCCGAGCGTGTCCGACACGACCTCGGCCCCCGCGGTGGTCGTCGCCTCCCCGCGCGCCGCGAGGCCGATCTCGCGCAGCAGCACCTCGGAGGCGAGGTTGTCGCTCGCACGTTCCATGCCCGCGACGATCTCGGCGAGCGGTGGGGACTGGATCGCGGCGATGGTCGTCGCGTCCGGGGGTGCCGTGCCCGTTCCCGCGGAACCGACCTCGACGCCGCGAGCCTCGAGCAGCCCCGTGAGCTGTTGCGCGGCGTGGAGGGCGGGATCGGCGACCGGCACGTTGCCGCCTTCCCACGACGCGTAGCCATGGTTGACCGTGAGGGCACCGAGCGGCCCGACCTGCCCCTGGGCCGCGTAGTCGGACTCCCATCCGGGGAGGAAGCGGACGGTTTCCTGGTGGCTGTCGTCGCCCACCACGCCGCCGGGCACGGATTGCACGCCCGCGGCCACGATCTCGTCGGCGAGCTCGGCGAGGGACGTGGTCGGGTGGTCGCGCCAGCGCGGATCTCCCGCGAGGAACGCCTGGTACTCGGGGGTGGCGAGCAGCGGGTCGCCCCCGCCCACCAGGTACAGCGCGGCGACCTCACCATGGGCGGGTGGTGCCGCGGCGACGGAGCTGGTCGCGAAGCGATGGTCGGGTCCGAGCACGGCGAGCGCGCCCAAGCCGGTCGCGAGCTTGGCCGCAGACGCGGGGATCAGAGCGGTCCCGGCTCCCTGCGCGACGAGGGTGCGGTCGGACTCGTCGACCACGACGCAGGATTCCACGTCGCCGAGCAGGAGCGCGAGCTCGAAGTCCAGTCGGGCCGCGCCGAGCTCTTCTCGAGCGACCCCCGGGAATCGCCGCACCGACCACAGGGGGGTGGCGAGACCCGGCTCCGACGTCGCCTCCGACGTCGGAGCCGGAGCCCGGTCGTCTCGGAGCGCGAGCGCGCCGGCGACCACGGCCCCGATCAGGAGGACGACGACCAGGATCCAGACGCCGAGTCGGTTCGTCACGGAGCGGTCACGACATCGTCGGGGTGGTGCGCGCACGCGCTCGCGCGTAGCGCCACGCGTGCTCCAGGGCCCGGATCGCGCGGTCGGCCGACGGGTAGCAGTACCGGCCGGTGGCGCGCACCGTATCGGGTCCGGGGTTCTCGGGCGCCGTCGTCGCGAGCTCGGTGGCGACGAGGACGGGCTTGCCCATTCGGGTAGAGGCCTCGGCCGCGGCGCGCGCGACGCGGGCGTCCTGGCGTTCGTGGTACTCGACGATCCGGTGCAGCCCGTGTTCCTCGTAGAACGGTCCGGTGCGCAGGAGGTGCGCCTCGTTCGACTGGACACCCAGCCCGAGCAGCAGGATCGCGTCGATCGCCGGGTGCTCGGCGAGCAGCTCGAGCACCCGGGCCACGGTGTCGCGGGTCTCGCCTCCGGCGAGATCGACGGGGTTGTTGCGACTCCAGCGCGGCGGCAGTTCGGCGTCGAGGGCTTCTCGGAGCTCGGCCGGGAGGGCGGCGAGCTCGAGCTCGCTGCGGACGATCGCGTCCGCACTGAGCACCCCCCACCCGCCGACCGTGGTGAGCACCGCGGTCCGGGGACCACGCGGGAGTGGCTGGGTCGCGAACGTCGCCGCGGCGTCGAATGCCTCGTGGACGGTCGCGGTGGGCGTCGCGTTGACCTGCCGGAGAACGCCACGCAGCACGGCCGCCTCGGTCGCGAGCGCGCCCGTGTGCGAGGCGGCCGCGCACCTACCTCCCCCCGTCGTGCCCCCCTGGAGGACGACGACGGGCTTCTCCGCGGTCACGTCGTCGAGCTCGTCCGCGAGCCGTCGACCCGCCGAGGTGTCCTCGACGTACGCAATGGCGACGCGGGTCTCGGGATCGGCCCCGAAGTAGTCCAGGTAGTCGGCGACGTCGAGCACCGCGGCGTTCCCCGCGGATACCGCACGGCTGATGCCGACGCCGGAATGGCCGGCCAGGTTCTCGAAGGTGGAGACGAGGTTCCCGGACTGGCTGGCCACCGCGACATGCCCCCGCGGTGGGACGGGCGCCACGATCTGCGCGCAGAGCGAGACGGGGGTCGAGGCGAGGCCTTGCCCGTTGGGACCGGCGAGCAGCAGGTCGAGCTCGGCCGCGGTGTGGACCAGTGCCTGCTCGCGGGCGGGTCCGTCCCCTCCCGCCTCGCCGTAGCCACCGGACGCCACGAACGCCGCACGGACCTTCCGCCGCGCGCACGCCCGGAGAATCTCGAGGTTCGCGTCCGGGGGCGTGCAGACGACGACGAGGTCCGCCGCACCGACGGGAAGCTCGTCCGGCGTCCGCAACGCGTCCAGGCCGAGCACCGGCGCACCGTCCCGATTGATCGCGAAGACGGGACCGCGGTACCCGCCGCGGAGGATGTTGTGGAGGGCGACGAATCCGAACTTGCCGGGGTGTGAGGAGGCCCCCGCCACGACGACGCCCCGGGGTTCGAACAAGGGGGCGAGGCGGTGGCGGTCGCCTTCGGCCCGCACCCGCGGCCGTTCTGTCGGCGCCGTGGGAGCCGGCTCGTCCGGCGCCACCTCGACGAGGACGTCCACCGCGATGGGGTGCCCGTCGACCACCACCAGGGGGTTGCAGTCGACGCTGCGGATCTCCGGATGCTCCGTGCCGAGGCGCGAGAGCGCGACGAGCGTGTCGGCGAGCGCGGCGGAATCGACACCGGGCTCGCCCCGGATCGGTCCGAGCAGGTCGCGGTGCTCCAGGTCCGAGGGCATCCTCACCGCCTCGTCCCGGTCCAGAGGGGCGAGCCGGAACGTCACGTCGTCGACCGCCTCGGCGAGCACGCCACCGATGCCCAGCATCACGACCGGACCGAAGTGCGGATCGCGCTCGAGGCCCGCGACCAGCTCCCGGGTCCCGGAGAGCATCGGCGCCACCAGCAGGCGCACGTCAGCGTCTCCCGGCGTCGCGGCCGCCAGGAGCTCGGCAGCCGCACGGCGAACCTCCTCGGCGTCGCGGAGTCGGAGGCGGACGAGCCCGCGCTCCGACTTGTGAGCGATGCCGTCCCCACAGAGCTTCACGACGACCGGGAACCCGAGCGCGACCGCGGCATCGACCGCCTCCTCCGCGTCGGCCGCGACGCGCCGCTCCACCACCGGCACGCCGGCCGCTTCGACGAGCTCCGCCGATCGGTCCTCCGCCAGGGTGCGGCTCTCTCCCGTCACGGCCCCGGCTCCGGAGCGGGGCGATGCTCGGCGCGCAGCAGTCGCTTCAGGAGCTTGCCGGACTCGGTGCGAGGCAGCTCCTCGCGCACCTCGAAGCTGCGCGGTCGCTTGAAGCCTGCGAGGCGGCCTCGGGCGAAGGCGTCGAGCCCGTGGATGTCGACCCGCTTCCCCGGTCTCGGCTGCACGACCGCATGTACCCGCTCGCCCCACTCGTCGTCGGGGATGCCGATGACCGCGACATCGAGCACGGCGGGATGTTCGTGGAGGACCGCCTCCACCTCGGCCGGGTAGACGTTCATCCCACCCGAGATGATCAAGTCGGTGCGACGGTCGCAGATGTGGACGTAGCCCTCCTCGTCCACGTACGCGAGGTCACCGACCGAGCGCCAGCCCTCGTGGGCGGCGCCGTGCGAGGCCAGCTGCGCGTCGGTGCGGTGGTACGCGTCGATCGCGAGCCCGGTACGGATGAACAGCTCACCGGGTTCTCCGACCGGGGCCTCGCGACCGTCGTCGCCGACGATGCGAACCTCGATCGAGCCGTACGGCCGCCCGCAGGAGCCCGGCTTCCGGAGCTGGTCCTCGGGCTGGAGGATCGTCGTGACCCCGAGCTCGGTCGAGCCGTACACCTCGTAGAGGAATCCGATGCCGAGCTTGGCGGCGATCTCCTGCTTGAGGGAGTAGGGCACCGGGGCCGCGTTCGCGATCAGGCAGCGCATGCTCGAGAGGTCCGCGGCCGCGAGTACGTCGTCGGGCAGGGACACGATCCGCTTGAGCTGCGTCGGCGCCGAGAAGGTGTTGGTGACGCGATGGCGGGCCACCAGGCGGAGCCACTCGCGGGCGTCGAAGTGCCGCATCACGACCACGGAGCGGCCCATCGTGTGCGAGAGTAACGCGAAGGCCAGCGGACCGGAGTGGTAGAGGGGCCCGGTCGTGAGATGGACGTGGTCGGCTTCGAGCAGGCCGAGCTGGTCCAACATCGCCAGCACGATGTCACGATCGGTGCGTGTTCGGACCGCACCTTTGGGCTTGCCGGTCGTACCCGACGTGTAGATCATCGTCGCCCCCGCCTCGGTCGCCGCTCCGGGCAGCTCGGCCTCGGGTGCGGCCTCGAGCACGTCGTCCCACGGCCGGCAGCCGTCTGGAGGCTCGCCGCCGAAGACGACCACGTCATCCACGTCCGGGAGCTCCGGGAGCAGCCCGGCGATCTGCGGTGCCTGCTCCGCGTCGACGACCACGACCCGGGCGCCGGAGTTGCTCAGCACGTGGTGCATCTCCGCGCCGGTGAAGCGGTACGAGAGCGGGACCGCGACGAGACCCGCCTTCCGGGCCGCGTGGACCACGGTCAGGATCTCGGGCGAGTTGGGTCCACACCAGACCAGCCGATCATCGGGCTCGGCGCCGTGGCCCAGCAAGCCCGTCGCGAGCCGGACGGCGGCACGTTCCAGGCCGGCGAAGCTGATCGTGCGGGCTTCGCCCCCTCCGGGCGCGGGGTCCTCGATCGTGGCGAGGGACCCGGGTGCCGCGGTCGCGACCGCCGTGAGTGAGTCGACCGCTGCGCCGCTTTCCGCCATTCCCCCTCCCGGGCGGCCGAGCCTAGGCGGCGGGGACCGATCCGCCCGGGCGCCGGGATCGCCCCCGGCCGCGACGTCCGCCCCTACGATCGTTCACGAAATGAACGGTTCAGAGGCGGAACGATCTCCCGGCGAGACCGTACGGCGTGGACTCGACGACGCCGACCGTCTGGAGGGGGGCCTGCGCCGGTTGCTGCGGTCGCTGGCGCCCGTGGGCGACCCGGAGCTCTCCCCCACGCAACGTCAGCTCGTCCGACGGAGCGCGGGCGGACCGGGGCTGACCGAGCTCGCCCGCGCGCTCGGTCTGCCGAAGAGCACGGCGTCGGTGATGGTCGGTGACCTCGTCCGGCGGCGACTGCTGCGCCGCACCCGGGCGGGCGATGACGGTCGCCGGGTGGTGATCCGTCCCACCGCAGCGGGAATGCGCCGCGCCGCTGAGGATCGCCTCCTCGATCCGACGCGCCTCGCGCTCGCGCTGAGCGGCCTCGCGGAGTCCGACCGCGACGTGCTGCTGGGCGTGCTCGAGCGGCTCGTGGCTGCGTCGGAGGCGCTGCCCGCGACCGGTACGCTCGTCTCGTGAACCGCTTCGCCTCCGGGTTGTCCCGTCATCCCCTGCCCGCGGTCGCGGCCGGTGAGGTCGCGGGCGAGCTCCTCGATGCCCTCGGGGACGACGATCCCGACCTGCTGTGCTGCTTCGCGTCGCCTCATCACCTCGGGGCGTTCGACGACATCGTCGCCTCCGTCCGCGAGGTCCTCGACCCGGGCACCCTGCTCGCGCAGAGCGCCTCGTCGATCATCGGCGGACCGCGTGAGGTCGAGGATGAGCCCGCGCTGGCCGCGTTCGCGGCCCGGCTCCCGGAGAGCACCGTGAAGCCGGTCGGCCTCCAGCTCACGAGCGGGTCCCGTGGTCTGGCCATCGCCGGCTGGCCCGAGGACGCCCCCGCAGCCGGCGCCCGGGGCGAGACGCTGCTCTTGTTCGCCGACCCCTTCTCCTTCCCCGCCGACTCCTTCCTCGGCGCACTCGCCGAAGAAGGAGTCGCGCCGGAGCTCTCGGTCGTGGGAGGGCTCGCGTCGGCGGGTCGGACCCGGGGCGGGAACCGCCTCGCGCTGGATGACGAGATCCGCCACGAAGGAGCAGTCGGGGCGTTCGTCTCCGGAGCCGAGGTCCGCACGGTGGTCTCACAGGGCTGCCGCCCCGTGGGCGAGCCGCTGGTGGTCACGGCGGCCGAAGGGAACGTAATCGTCGAGCTGGGCAGCCGCCCGGCACTCGCGCGCCTGCGCGAGACCGCCGAGGCCTCCTCCGAGCGCGACCGCGAGCTCCTCCGCCGCGGGCTCCACCTCGGGATCGTCGTGGACGAGCAGCGGGACGAGTTCGAGCGCGGTGACTTCCTCGTACGCAACGTCGTCGGTGTCGACGCGGCCAAGGGCTCGCTGGCGATCGGCGACATCGTCGAGGTCGGCCGGACGGTCCAGTTCCACGTCCGTGACGCGGTCGCGGCCGACGAAGACCTGCGTGAGATGGTGGCGAACGTCGACCGGGCAGGGGGCGCGCTGCTCTTCACGTGCAACGGCCGCGGGCGCAACCTCTTCCACGTCCCGGACCACGATGCGGGCACGGTCGACCGGCTGCTCGGGCCGCTTCCCCTCGCGGGGTGCTTCTGCGCCGGCGAGATCGGACCCGTCGGCGGTCGCAACTTCCTCCACGGCTTCACGGCCAGCCTCGCCGTCTTCCCCAGCTGAGCGGGCTCCAGGCGCCGGCACGGATCGGTCCCCACCGGGCCGGTCGCGGCCTAGGCTGCGGCCGCGGGCGGGACTCGAGCCGAAAGGGGCCCCACGTGGCAGCAAGCACCGACGCGATCGAGCAACGCGGCGTCAACGTCATCCGCGGACTCGCGATGGACGCGGTCCAGAAGGCCAACTCCGGCCATCCCGGCACCCCGATGGCCCTTGCGCCGCTCGCGCACGTGCTGTGGACGCGGATCATGCGCTACGACTCGAGCGCGCCCGACTGGCCCGACCGCGACCGCTTCATCCTCTCCGCCGGGCACGCGTCGATGCTCCAGTACGCCATGCTCTTCCTCACCGGCTACGGCGTCTCGCTCGACGACATCGAGCAGTTCCGCCAGTGGGGTTCGATCACTCCCGGCCACCCGGAGGCGCTCGACACGCCCGGCGTCGAGGTCACGACGGGGCCGCTCGGCCAGGGCTTCGGAAACTCCGTCGGCATGGCGATGGCCGAGCGCTGGCTGCGCGAGCGGTTCGGCTCCACCGTGTGTGACCATCACGTGTTCGCCATCGCCTCCGATGGTGACTTCATGGAGGGCGTGAGCCACGAGGCCGGCTCGCTCGCCGGTCACCTCGGGCTCGGCAAGCTCGTCGTCGTCTACGACGACAACCACATCACGATCGACGGCCCCACCGAGCTCGCCTACACGGACAACGTCCCCGAGCGCTTCGCTGCCTACGGCTGGGACGTCTTGCAGCTCGGCGAGGTCGCCAACGACCTGGATGCCATCGAGGCCGGCATCCGGCGGGGCATGGAGAACGAGCACGCCCCCAGCCTCGTCGTGCTCCGCAGCCACATCGGCTACCCGTCCCCGAACTTCACCGACACCTCCAAGGCGCACGGCAGCCCCCTCGGCGAGGACGAGGTCCGGCGCGTGAAGGAGATCCTGGACCTACCGCCCGACGAGCACTTCTTCGTCCCCGACGAGGTCCTCGACTACTACCGCGCCGCGGGACGGCGCGGCACGAGCACGCGCGAGGAACACGAGCGCCGGGTCGCCGAGTGGCGCTCGAGCGATGCGTCGCGGGCGGCCGAGTGGGACGCGTGCATGGGCGCGACGGGTCTCGAAGGTTGGCAGGCCAAGCTCCCGTCGTGGTCGCCCGACGACGGACCGATCGCGACGCGCGGGGCGATGTCGGCGGCGCTCAGCGCGATCGTCGACGTTGTTCCTCCGCTGCTGTCGGGCGCGGCCGACCTCATCGGCAACACGGGCGCCAAGATCGACGGTGCGACGGCGCTGTCACGCGAGGAGTTCACCGGCCGCCTCGTCCACTACGGCATCCGCGAGTTCGGCATGGCCGCGATCATGAACGGGCTCTCGGAGAGTGGCGGCGTCCTCCCCTTCGGGGGCACGTTCTTCATCTTCAGCGACTACATGCGCGGCGGCGTGCGGCTCTCCGCGCTCTCGCACGCCAAGGTGGGCTACCTCTGGTCGCACGACAGCGTCGGGCTGGGTGAGGACGGCCCGACGCACCAGCCGGTCGAGCACCTCGCCGCAATGCGGGCGATGCCGGGACTCACGGTGATCCGCCCCGCAGACGCGAACGAGACTGCCCAGGCCCTGCGGCTCCACATCGAGCGCGACGGACCGACCGGCATGGTCCTCAGCCGCCAGAAGCTCCCGGTCCTCGACGAGACCGAGGCGCGCGCGACCGAGGGCGTGGCGCAGGGTGCCTACGTGCTCGTCGACGAAGACGCCCCGGCGCCCGACCTCGTGCTCGTCGGCACCGGATCCGAGGTCTCCCTTTGCGTCGAGGCCCGTTCGCGGCTCGTCGCCGACGGGTACGCCGTCCGTGTGGTGTCGATGCCTTCCTGGGAGCTCTTCGAGGAAGCTCCCGAGGATCATCAAGCGGCCACGCTGCCCGAGGACGTCCCCACGCTGGCCGTCGAGGCGGCGGCGAGCCTCGGGTGGGATCGGTATGCCGACGATGTGGTTGCCATCGACCGTTTCGGGGCGTCCGCGCCCGGAACGGTCGCGCTGCAGCACCTCGGGTTCACGGCCGAGAACGTGGCCGAACGGGCGACGGCGCTCCTCGAGGACAGCTGACGCCCGCCCGACCGACCGAAGCCACGAGAGGAGCCCCGATGGCCCGCGCGATCGCCCGACTCGCCGAGTACGGACAGAGCCCCTGGTACGACAACCTGACGCGGCCGCTCGTGCGCGAAGGGGGCCTCGACCGGCTCGTGCACGACGACGGCATCGTCGGCGTCACCTCGAATCCCACGATCTTCGAGAAGGCCATGGCCACGGGCGCGTCCTACGACGGCCAGCTCCGCGAGCTGCTCGACCAACCGATCGAGGACGCGTACTGGGCTCTCGTCGCCGCCGACGTCGGGGACGCCGCCGACCGTCTCCGGCCGCTCTACGAACGCGGCGACGACGGCTTCGTCTCGATCGAGGTCTCGCCCGACCTCGCCGACGAGACCGAGGCCACGCTCCGGCAGGTCCGATCGCTCCAGGACCGACTCGACCGCCCAAACGTCCTGGTCAAGATCCCGGCCACGCGCGAAGGCATTCCCGCGATCGAGGAGGCGATCTCCGAGGGGCGCAGCATCAACGTCACGCTGATCTTCTCGCTCGCCCGCTACGCGGAGGTGATCGAGGCCTACCAGCGGGGTCTCGAACGCCTGGTCGAGGCCGGCGGCGACCCGACCGGGGTGGCTTCGGTGGCATCGTTCTTCGTGAGTCGCGTCGACACCGAGACCGATCGGCGCCTCCCGGAGGGTCATGAGCTTCGCGGCCGCATCGCCGTCGCCAACGCCAAGCTCGCCTACCGGCAGTTCGTCGCCCACTTCGCCAACGAGCGCTGGGAGCGGCTCGCGGCGCAAGGTGCCCGCGTGCAACGTCCGCTGTGGGCGTCGACGTCGACCAAGAACCCCGCCTACTCCGACACGCTCTACGTCGACGAGCTCGTCGGCCCCCAGACCGTGAACACGCTCGCCCAGCCTTCGATCGACGCGCTGCGCGACCACGGCGACCCGCAGCCGGGCACGATCTTCCGCAACGTCGACGAGGCCGATCGAGCCGTCGCCGCGCTGGCCGACGCCGACGTGGAGTTCGACGACGTCACGGCCACCCTGGAGCGCGAGGGGGTCGACTCCTTCGCGCGCTCGTACCACGACGCGCTCGAGACCCTCGAGAAGCGCCGCCGGGAGCTGCGCGCCTGAGCAATGCCCGTCGCGGGCCACGGGGAACGGATCCCGCGCGCGCTCCGTTGCTCCTAGCGAGTCGCGAGTCGCGAGAGCGAGGAGAAGCGTCATGTCCGTGTTCACCGACGCCGAGGTCGCGTATCTGCGAAGCCAGCTCTTGGGCCGCCTCGCCACAGCGGGAAACGATCAGCCGCACGCCGTTCCGACCGGCTTTCGCTTGCGTCCGGAGGGGTTCATCGACATCGGTGGGCGAGACGTCGCCGGCTCGAAGAAGTTCCGCGACGTCCGAGCCAACCCCCGAGTGGCCTTCGTCGTCGACGACCTGGCATCCACGGACCCCTGGACGCCCCGCGGCATCGAGATCCGAGGGGTCGCCGAGACCCACGAGTCCGGTGCTGCCGAAGTCGGCCCGGGATTCGGCGAGTCGTTCATCCGCATCCGCCCCCGGCGGATCGTCGCCTGGGGCCTCGACACGGATGCCTTTCACCCGAACGCGCGCACGGTGCACCTCACGGACGGATGAGTGCCGGCCACTCGGTGGCCGCGGGACGCCGCAAGCCCGCGCGAACTCGACGGCCGGTTCCGTCAGGATCCGGTTGAGGTTGCCGCGGCCCGGAGGTGGTCGACCAGGCCCTCGAAGCTCGCATGGGCGTTGCGGCCGCTGGTCGAAGGCATCAGGTAGACGGGTCGCGCACCCAGACGTCGGTACTGGAACCCCGGCCGCGCGGTGCGGTCGACCACCGCGCGCCATCCGGCGAGGCCGACGAAGCACACGACATCGGGTCGCAGCCACTCGACGAGGCGATCCACGCGGTCGAGCCCGGTGCGGTACTCGTCCGTGCTCAGCTCGTCGGCTCGACGCGTCGCACGCTTCACGAGATCGGTCATACCGAGTCCGTGATGAGCGAGCGCGTGGTCCGCGTCGCGAGCGACCGAGACCAGGCCGGCCGCACTCGCGGCGGGCCAGAAGCGGTTCCCGGGCCGCGCGAAGCCCACGCCCGCGTCGGCGGCGTACTCGCTCGGGTTCAATCCGCAGACGAGCATCCGCATCCCCGGCCCGACCGTGTCGGGAAGCGAGCGCACGCGCGTCGCGTGGACGGTGCCATCGGCCCGGTCGTCGACGTGGAAGCCCGCCCCCACGAGCAGATCGGTCAGCCGCGTCGCGATCGCAGCAGAGCTCGTCACCACCGCGACGGGGGCCCCGACCGCCGTCCGCCGGTGCAGCGCCGCGAGGTGCATCGGTACGGTCGACGCCGGTTCCTTGAGCTCGATCCGCTCCATCGCGCTCTATGATCCATCCGTGAGCGATGAGCGGACCGTGTCGCCGGCCGCGATCGTCGTGGTCGGCGCCACCGGCGACCTCGCGCACCGCAAGCTCTACCCCGCGCTCGCGGCCCTGGCCGAGGCGAATCGGCTCCCCGAACGGATCGCGGTCGTGGGGACGGCGAGAAGCGAGCTCTCCGACCAGGACCTCGCCGACGCCGTTCGCACGAGCATCGAGAAGGTGGCCGACGGTCGCGGCTGGGCGCAGCTCGAGGAGCGAACCCGGTTCCGCTACGTCCAGGGAGCGATCGACGATCCCGACACGATTGTCCGGCTGCGGGCGGCGCTGGACGAGTGCGATGCCGCCGACGGGACCGAGGGCAACCGTGTGTACTACCTCGCGACCATCCCGCGTCTCTTCGAGTCGGCCATCACCGGCCTCGGGGACGCCGGGCTACTGGCCGAGACCCCGAGCTCGTTCCGGCGGGTCGTGGTCGAGAAGCCCTTCGGGCACGATCTCGAGTCGGCGCGCGAGCTGAACCGCATCACGCTCGAGCACTGCGCCGAGCACCAGGTCTACCGGATCGATCACTACCTCGCGAAGGACACCGTCCAGAACATCCTCGCTCTGCGGTTCGCGAACGCGATCTTCGAGCCGTTGTGGAACCGGCGCTACGTCGACAACGTCCAGATCACCGTGGCCGAGCCCGACGGTGTGGGGCATCGCGGGAGCTTCTACGAGCAGGCCGGAGCGCTGCGCGACATCCTCCAGAACCACGTGCTCCAGGTGTTGGCGCTGACGGCCATGGAGGCGCCGGCGGCGTTCACGGCGGGCTCGATCCGCGACGAGAAGGTGAAGCTCCTCCGATCCATCCGTCCGCTCGACATGCAGCGTCTTACCGAACGGGTCGTCCGTGGGCAGTACGCCGCGGGCGCGATCGACGGCGTGGAGGTACCCGGCTACCGCGACGAGGAAGGCGTCGACGACCACAGCACGGTCGAGACGTTCCTCGCGCTCCGCATCGAGATCGACAACTGGCGTTGGGCGGGCGTCCCCGTCTTCCTGCGGACGGGCAAGCGTCTTCCGAAGCGTGTCACCGAGGTGGCACTCCAGTTCACCGAGGTCCCCCACCTGGCGCTCCCGGGATCGGTGGAGTCCCTGGAGCCAAACAGCATGGTGCTCCGCATCCAACCTGACGAGGGGATCTGTCTGTTCTTCGGCGCCAAGGTCCCGGGTTCGAGCTTCGACGTGCGCACCGTGTCGATGAACTTCAGCTATGGCGAGAGCTTCGCCGAGCGTCAGCCCGAGGCCTACGAGCGCCTGCTCCTCGACGTGCTGCTCGGCGACGCGACCCTGTTCATCCGCGCCGACGAGATCGACCAGTCCTGGCAGATCGTCCAGCCCCTCATCGACGGCTTCCCGCTCGGCGAGGTGCCGATCCGCTTCTACGCTGCGGGCACCTGGGGCCCCGAGGGCGCCGATGCGATCCTGGAACCGTTCTGCGACCGTTGGAGGGAACCGTGACGACGACCGTGTGCTACGAGGTGGTCGATGACGTGGCGAAGGCGTTTGCCGCGCACGTACGCAACGCGGCGCCCGGATCGATCGCCTTCTCCGGGGGGAGCACCGCCCGCGATGCCTACGCCGCGCTCGCCCGCGAGTCCTCGATCGACTGGTCCTCGATCGACGTCTACTGGGGTGACGAACGGTTCGTTCCGATCTCGGACCCCGATTCGAACGAGGGGATGACTCGCCGGACGCTCCTCGACCATGTCCACCCACGCTCGATCCACTCGATGCGGGGCGACGCCGACGACGCCGCGGCCGCGGCCGCGGCCTACGACGCGCTCGTGCGCGAGGTCGGCGGCATCGAGCTCGTGCACGTCGGCCTCGGCCCCGACGGCCACACCTGCTCGCTCTTCCCCGGGACGGCAGCCCTCGACGTGACGGACCGCTGGGTGGTCACCAACGAGGACGACGCCCATCCGCACGCTCGTCTCACGCTGACCTACCCCGCGCTCGAACGCTGCGCCCAGATCGTCTTCACCGTCGCCGGCGAGGAGAAGCGGGCCGCCTTCGACGGGGTGCGCCGCCACGACCGCAAGTTGCCCGCGACCCGGGTGCGAGCCCCGAGCATCCTGTGGCTCGTCGATCCGGCGGCCGCGGGCTCCTGGGAAGCGGGCGACGAGATCCTCTCCGACTGAGCCTTCCGCAGGCAGGGCGCGCCTAGGCTGCGGCGGATGCTCGGTCGAGACGACGCGCTGCTCGAGGTTCCCGTCGACGACCTCGTCGCGGCCGCTGCCCGGCGTCGCGACGAGCTCACCGGGGACCGCATCACCTACTCCCCGAAGGTCTTCATCCCCCTGACGATGCTGTGCCGCGACCGCTGCGGCTACTGCACCTTCGCCAAGCCGCCGGCCCGCCTCGACGCCGCGTTCCTGCCGCTCGACGAGGTCCTGCGCATCGCTCGGCACGGCGCGACCCACGGGTGCCACGAAGCCCTCTTCACCCTCGGGGAGGCGCCGGAGGACCGCTACCCCGCGGCCCGCGACTGGCTGGACGCCCACGGGTACTCGTCGACGATCGACTACCTCGCGGACGCGGCGGGGGTGGTCCTTGCCGAGACGGGCCTGCTCCCCCACGCCAACGCCGGGGCGCTCGGGCGGGCCGAGCTGGAACGGCTGCGGCCCGTCAGTCCGTCCCAGGGCATGATGCTCGAGACGCTCGCAGCTCGCCTGGGTACGCCCGGCGGACCGCACCACGGCGCGCCCGACAAGACGCCCGAACGGCGAGGCGGCTATCCCGTTCACGACCGGGCTCCTCGTCGGCATCGGCGAGACACGCTCCGAGCGCCTCGACGTGCTCCGGGCGATCCGCGGCGCCCATCGGCGCTACGGGCACGTCCAGGAGGTCATCGTCCAGAACTTCCTCCCCAAGCCCGGCACCGCGATGCACGACGCGCCGCCTTGCGGCCCGACGGAGCTCCGCTGGACCATCGCCGCCGCCCGGCTGGTGCTCGACCCCGACGTCCACGTCCAGGCACCGCCCAACCTCAGCGACGATCCGGCGTCCCTCGTGGGAGCCGGGATCGACGACTGGGGTGGGGTGTCGCCGGTGACGCCCGACCACGTCAACCCGGAGCGCCCGTGGCCCGCGCTGGACACGCTCCGGACCGCGACCGAACGGGCCGGGAAGGTTCTCGCACCACGACTGACCGTGTACCCGGAGTTCGTGCGCGCCGCCGAGCGCTGGCTCGACCCGCACGTGCGCCACGCCGTCCTCGTCCGTTCCGATGCCGAGGGCCTGGCCCGGGACGACCGGTGGGCCGCCGGGGGTGACGAACCCCCACCGTCGCTCCTCCCTCGTCCCGCCCGGTCGGGCGGGCCCGTCGGCGAGGTGCTCGAGGGCGTGGCCGCCGGCCAGGAGGCCGGCGTCGACGAGATCGTGAGCCTGCTCGGTGCGCGGGGTCCCGAGCTCGCCGCCGTCGCCGGGGTCGCCGACGACCTCCGCCGCGCGGCCGTGGGTGACGTCGTGACCTTCGTGCGGAACCGCAACATCAACTACACGAACGTCTG
>CAYRHS010000021.1:14026-26388 GCA_964424125.1 uncultured Burkholderiales bacterium | reverse complement strand
CTCGGGTGCGCGACCGGACACCCGAGCTTCGTGATGTCGAACAGCTTCAGCAACCAGGTGCTCGCCCAGGTCGAGCTCTTCGGCCACGTCGACTTCTACGAGCGACGCGTCTACACGTTGCCGAAGCATCTCGACGAGAAGGTTGCCCGCCTCCACCTCGACAAGCTCGGCGTCAAGCTCACGGAGCTCACCGAGCGGCAAGCCGAGTACCTCGGAGTTCCGCCCGAGGGTCCGTACAAGCCCGACCACTACCGGTACTAGCGGACCTCCCCGTCCGTCCCGGGTCACTGTCACACCTGGTCGGTACCGTGCGGCCGTGCGATCGGTCGTCGGTTCGCTCTTCCCGCTGTCCTGCGCCGCATGTCGCGCGCCGTCCGAGAGCCCCCTGTGCGCCTCATGCGCCCGGGCGCTCCGACGCGCCCGCCCGCTGCGCCCGCCGAGTGGCATCGACGCCTGGAACGAAGCGTTCGCGTATGCGGAGCCGCTCCGCTCCCTGATCGCGGCCGCCAAGTTCCGCCGTGCACACGCCCTGCTCGAGTGGCTCGCGGACGCGCTCGTCGAGACGCTGCCGAGCTGCGCCCGTGTCTGTGACGTCGCGACCTGGATCCCCACGACCCGGCGGCGGCGCCGGTCTCGCGGGTACGACCAGGCCGAGGTCCTGGCCCGGGCGCTCGCCCGCCGCCTCGAGCTCCCGTGCGCCCGGCTGTTGACGCGACGCAGCCCGCCGCAGGCTGGTCGGAGCCGCGCCGAGCGTGTGCGCACGCCCTGTTTCGCGTGTACCCGATCGCTGCCGGCCGTCTCGGTGCTCGTCGTCGACGACGTCACGACGACGGGCGCCACGTTCCGCGGCGCCGCGGTCGCGCTGCGATCCGCGGGCGTCCAGCAGGTCCTGGCCGCGGTCGCCGCCCGCACGCTCTAGGTGGCCACGGAGAGTGAGCTTTCTCTTCAGTTCGGCCACGGAACGTCCGATGGGAAGCACGAACGCAACCGCAGGACCCGGGAGGATCGTGAACATCTCCCCCATGTCCGCGCGGCTGCTGGTGGCGTCCGCCACGAGCAGCACGCGTCGATCGCCCCCGCGACCGCCCGGGTGGACGCGCCCGCCGCGGGACCTCGGTCCCCCCGAGCCGTCCCCGCTGCGCCCGCGGGTCGTCGAGGCGGTGCGCGATCGCGTGCGGTCCGGCCGCTACCGTCCGCCCGCCGAGGACGTCGCTGATCGCCTTGTCGCGCTGGCGCGAGCGGGCGGCACGGTCCGTCCGGCCCCGGTCGAGCCTTGAGGAAGGCTGCATATACTCGTTCGATGCTTCCTCGGCCGTTCACGCCTCCTCGACCGATGTTGCCGAGGACAGCCGGCTGAACGTGGAGATCGTCGTACGTGGCCAGCGCATCAAGGTGCCGGCCACCGTCCGGAAAACGGCCGAGGAGAAGGTCGGCCGAGTCGCACGTTTCCTGCGTGACGTGACCCGCATCGAGGTCGACTTCTCGGAGGAGCGCAATCCGCGCGTCGCAGACAAGGAGCGATGCGAGATCCTCGTCCACGTGAGCGGCTCGCTGCTGACCGCGAGCGGCGCGGCTCGGGAGCCCCTAGCGGCGTTCGATCGCGCGCTCGATCGCGTCGAGCAACAGGCTCGTCGGCTCCACGAGCGCCGCGTGGCGCGCGGGCAGTCGCGCCGCTCGCACAACGACAGCTCGACGGTCGTGAACGCGTCGGCGGACGAGAACGTCGCCGAGACGGTTGGTGAGCGTCCGCAGCCGCTCGGCGGCGACGGCAAGGCCGGGCCGCGAATCGTGCGTGTGCCCTCGGAGCTGGCGAAGCCCATGACGCCGCAGGAGGCCGCCCTCCAGCTCGACGCGCTCGATCACGACTTCTTCCTGTTCAACAACTCGCAGAACGGTCGGGCCGCGGTGATCTACCGGCGCCGCGACGGAGACCTGGGACTCATCGAAGCCGGCTGACCGGCAGAGCGGGGCAGGTGTTGGCCGACGACGGGCAGGCGGGGGGAGAGCCCATTCGTGTGCTCATCGTCGACGATCACGCGCTCTTCCGACGCGGCCTCGAGCTCGTGCTCTCCCAGGAGGAAGACATCGACGTCGTGAGCGAGGCGACGGACGGTGTCGAAGCGGTCGAACGAGCGACGGAGCTGGTGCCCGACGTCGTTCTCATGGACGTCCGCATGCCCCGGGCGAGTGGTATCGAGGCGGCGCGGGCCATCCGAGAGCGGCTCAGCGCGACCAAGGTGATCATGCTCACGGTGTCCGACGACGAGCGCGACCTCTACGAGTCGGTGTTGGCGGGTGCCAACGGATACCTCCTCAAGGAGGTCTCGATCGAGGAGGTCGCGGATGCGGTTCGCGCCGTCGCCCGGGGCCACAGCCTCATCTCGCCGTCGATGGCCTCCAAGCTGCTCCAGGAGTTCAACGAGCTCGCACGACGCGTGGAGGAACGGCAGCGGGCGACGTCGCCCCGCTTGACCGACCGGGAGCTCGAGGTCCTGAAGCTCGTCGCCAAGGGCCTGAGCAACCGCGAGATCGCCCACGAGCTCTACATCGCGGAGAACACGGTGAAGAACCACATCCGCAACGTGCTCGAGAAGCTCAACCTGCACTCGCGCATGGAGGCTGTCGTCTATGCGATGCGCGAGAAGCTCCTCGAGATCGAGTAGGAAGGCGAGGATCAGCGCCGCAGGTGCCTTGCGCCGTCCGAGCCGGGAGACCTCGCCTCACGAGACGCGCCGGAGGACCACGACCCCGTCCTCGTCGAAGACGGTCTCGAAGTCCCCGGAGTCGAGGACCTCGTCGAAGGTGATCTGGTCGGCGGGGCCGAGGAGCCTGCGGTCGGCGACGATCCACTCGACGGTCGCCGGGTCCGGCAGGTTCTCGCCCGCGACGCCCCAGTTGTGCCCTCGCCAGGGGTTCGGGAACTCGTAGATCTCCCGGCGGTGCGTGAGGTGGGGCACGAACTGGTAGGTCACGCTCACGGACGCGCCCTCGGGAACGAGCTCGAGCGCGGCTTCCTTGGCAGGTCGCCGTTCATCGCCTGCGGGTGGCCACCAACCCTCGTCGTAGCGAACGCCGAGGGGCGACGGACCCCATGCGACGGTTCCCGCGATGGCCGATGCGGCAACGAACGCGAGCAGCCCGTGCCGCATCCATTGCCGGGGGAGTCGGCGATCCAGCCAGGCGGTGCTCTCGACCAGGGCGAGCGTCAGCGCGCTGAGCGGCAGCGCCGCGTAGTGATACGTGATCGCGCGCGTGAATGCGTTGACCGACAACAGGTTCACGAGGAGCTGCGGTAGGCCGAGCAGCAGCACGCCGGGCGCGAGCAACGGCACGAGTCCGAACGGTGCCGTGAGCTGCCACAGGTACTCCCGGGCATCGGGTGCGCTGAGCCGATCGGTGACGAGCGACGGATTGGTGACGCTGTTGCCCGCGATCTCGATCGGTGAGCTCCCCAGGTCGCCGAAGAAGCGCTCGTAGAACGCCTGTTCCCCGTTCACCGCCGGGAGCAGCACCTGCGAGACGGTGAGGAACCACACGAGCGCGACACCCGCGGTGACGAGGCCGATCTTGCGCTGTCCCCGCCACGCGACGAGGAGCCCGAGCACCATGACAGCGAGGGCGACGTCCTCCTTCCAGACGATCGCGAGCAGCGACCACGTCGCGAACCAGCCCCAGCGTTGCCGCACCGAGCAGTAGTACGCGGCGAGCAACGGGGTGATGGCGACGGTCTCGGGGTGGAAGGTCTCCCAGACCAGGAACTGGAGGGCGGGGTGGAGGAGGAACGCGGCGCCGAGGACCACGCCCGGCCACGGGCGTCCGAACCGTTCTCGAGCGAGCAGGAAGACGGGGACCGCCCCCAGCCCCACGACCACGACCTGGAAGAGGTCGAGGAACTGCGGACCGGCGCCCAGCCAGTACGCGGGCGCGAGGAGCGCGAGCCCCACCGACGCGTGGTGCCCGAAGACGCCGAGACCGCGCACCGTGATGAGCCCGCCGTCGAAGTGCGCCACGAGCCAGGTCGCCTGGTCGTAGATCCCCAGATCGAAGCCGAAGGTCCCGAAGCGGTCGTGGCGTTGCCACACCAGGATCCCGAACACCGCGATCCAAGCGGCGACGAGCAGGGCCAACACCAGGACGGGTGGCGAGCAGCGGAGCCGGCGCAGGATTCCCGGGGCCTGCACGCCCGCGACCGACTGGTGATCGCCGCCGGCGTCCCGCGAGGCGCCCGCGAGGACCGCCGGTAGACTCGGAGTCTTCATGGGTGTGTTCAACAAGCTATTGCGGGTCGGCGAGGGGCGGAAGCTCAAGGCCGTCGAGCGCGTCGTGCCCGAGGTCAACGCCCTCGAGCCCGAGATGGAGCAGCGTTCGGACGCCGAGCTGCGCGCGCTGACGGACGAGTTCCGCGGTCGCCTCGACGGCGTGGATGACGATCGGCTCGACGACGCCCTCGACGAGCTCATGCCCGAGGCGTTCGCGGTCGTCCGCGAGGCCGCGCGCCGCACGCTGGGTCAGCGTCACTTCGACGTGCAGGTCATGGGCGCGGCCGCGCTCCACTTCGGCTGGGTCGCCGAGATGAAGACCGGCGAGGGCAAGACCCTCGTTTCCACGATGCCCGTCTATCTCAACGCGCTCGCGAGGCGAGGCGTGCACATCGTCACGGTGAACGACTACCTCGCGACGCGCGACGCGGACTGGATGGGCCAGATCTACCGCTTCCTCGGCCTGGACGTAGGGGTCGTCGTTCCCGGCAACCACGACCCGGCGGAGAAGCGGAAGGCCTATGCGGCCGACATCACCTACGGGACCAACAACGAGTTCGGCTTCGACTACCTGCGGGACAACATGGCCGTCTCCCGGGCGGCGCAGGTCCAGCGGGGACATCACTACGCCATCGTGGACGAGGTCGACTCGATCCTCGTGGACGAGGCACGAACGCCGCTGATCATCTCGGGCCGGGCGGAGAAGAACTACGAGCTCTACGTGCAGTTCGCCAAGATCGTGCGGCCACTCCAGCGCGACCGGGACTACGAGGTCGACGAGGCGAAGCGCACGGTCGTGCCCACCGAGGAGGGGATCGCCCGCGTCGAGGAGGCCTTGGGCGTCGAGAATCTCTTCGAGCACTTCAACCAGAACTTCGTCCACCAGGTCCAGGCTGCACTGCGGGCCAAAGAGCTCTTCAAGCGCGACACCGACTACATCGTGCAGAGCGGCGAGGTGAAGATCGTCGACGAGTTCACCGGCCGGATCCTCGAGGGCCGACGTTGGAGCGAGGGTCTCCACCAGGCCGTCGAGGCCAAAGAGGGTGTCCGCATCAAGGAAGAGAACCAGACGCTCGCGACGATCACGCTCCAGAACTACTTCCGCCTCTACGAGAAGCTCGCCGGCATGACCGGGACCGCGTACACCGAGGCCGGCGAGTTCGCCCACACGTACGACCTTGAGGTGGTGTCCATCCCGACGCACCGGCCGCTGGCGCGCGCCGACGAGGCCGACCTCATCTACCAGACCGAGAGCGCCAAGTTCCGCGCCGTCGCCGACGACATCGCCGAGCGCTACAAGGCCGGACAGCCGGTGCTCGTGGGCACGATCTCGGTGGAGAAGTCCGAACGCCTCGGCAAGCTCCTGGACCAGCGGGGCATCGAGCACGAGGTCCTGAACGCCAAGCAGCACTTCCGGGAGGCGACGATCGTCGCCCAGGCCGGCCAGCCCCACGCGGTCACGGTCGCGACGAACATGGCGGGTCGCGGCGTCGACATTCTCCTCGGCGGCTATCCCGAAGGATTGGCCAAGGAGGAGCTCCAGCGCGAGGGAACGACGCCCGACGAGGAGCCTGCGAAGTACGAGCGTTTGCTCGAGGCCGCCCGGGAGCAGTGCAGCCGGGACGGCGAGAAGGTGCGCGAGGTCGGCGGGCTCTACGTCATCGGCACGGAGCGTCACGAGAGCCGGCGGATCGACAACCAGCTCCGTGGGCGCTCGGGGCGCCAGGGCGACCCGGGAGAGAGTCGGTTCTACCTCTCGCTCGAAGACGAACTGATGCGCCTCTTCGCGACCGGGGCGATGAACTGGGTGATGGGCAAGGGCTTCGACGAGGACGTCCCGCTCGAGTCCCGCATGGTCACCAAGGCCATCGAACGCGCGCAGGGGACCGTCGAGGATCGCAACTTCGAGATCCGCAAGAACGTCCTCAAGTACGACGAGGTGATGAACGAGCAGCGCAGGGTCATCTACCAGCGCCGCCAGCAGATCCTCGACGGCGGCGACCTGCGCGAGGAGTCGCTCGCCGCGATCCAGGGGGCGATCGGACGCGCGGTCGGGACGTTCTGCGTCGAAGAGGAGCCCGAGGACTGGGATCTCGAAGAGCTGCAGACACAGGTTCGGGTGGCGTTCCCGACCGAGGTGACGCTCGAACAGATGCGGGAGGCGGAGTCGCCTGAGGAGCTCGAGGACCTGTTGCTGGACGACGCGCTCGAGCAGTACGAGGCCAAGGAGCAGAAGATCGGCGCAAACAAGCTGCGCGAGATCGAACGTCGAGTGCTCCTGTCGGTCATCGACCAGCACTGGCGCGAGCACCTCTACGAGATGGACTACCTCCAGGGCGGCATCAACCTCCGCGCGATGGGCCAACGCGATCCGCTCTCGGAATGGCAGCGCGAGGGCTTCGACATGTTCGAGGCGATGATGGCCGGCATCGAGGACGACTTCGTCCGCTACGTCTTCCACCTGAAGGTCGTCGAGGAGAAGCCGGCGGCCGAGCCGGAGCGGGGCCTGCAGTACAGCGCGGCCGAGAGCCCGGTCCAGGGTTCGCAGGGCCTGCGCGCGGCTGCCGCAGGGGACGGTGCCGGGGGCGACGGCGGTACCGCGGCTGCCGCCCCCGTGGCCGCTCCCGCCACGGCGGTGGCCGAGCGGCCCCAGCCGAACCGCCCCTCGGCGCCGAGCATGCCGGTGAAGGCGGAGAAGACCCCGGGGCGCAACGATCCCTGCCATTGCGGGAGCGGCCGCAAGTACAAGCACTGCCACGGCCGCTGAGCGTTCGGCCGGATGCGGGACTTCACCGACGATCTCCTCGCGCTCCGTCGCCGTGTGGAGGACGCTCGCGCCTACCTGCGTGTCGAGGAGGCCCGTACGCGGCTCGACGAGCTCGAACGGGAGGCCAGCCGAGCCGACCTCTGGGACGATCCGGCTGCGGCCCGGGTGGTGACGACGGAGCTCGCGCGTGTGCGCGAGGACGTCGAGCTCGTCGCCTGGCTCGAGGAGCACCTCGACGACCTCGACACGCTCTTCGAGCTGAGTCGCGAAGAGGCCGACGCCTCGGTCGAGCCCGAGATCGCCGATGGAGTCGAGGCGCTCGGCTCGAAGCTCGACGAGCTGGAGCTCCGGGCGCTGTTCACGGGCGAACACGACGAGCGGGACGCGATCTGCGAGGTGCATTCGGGCGCGGGGGGGACCGACGCGCAGGACTGGGCGGAGATGATGCTCCGCATGTTCGTGCGCTGGGCTGAACGACGCGGGTTCGGCGTCGAGATGGACTCGGTCCAGGAGGGGGAGGAGGCGGGGATCTCGTCGGCGATCTTCACGGTGAAGGGCCGCTATGCATATGGGCTGCTGAGTTGCGAGCGTGGCGTGCATCGCCTCGTGCGAATCTCGCCCTTCGACTCCCAGTCGCGTCGGCACACCGCATTCGCCTCGTTCGACGCCGTGCCTGCATTGGACGAGGCCGAAACGCCCGAGATCGATCCGAACGATCTGCGCATCGACACCTACCGGTCATCGGGAGCGGGCGGACAGCACGTGAACGTGACCGACTCGGCGGTGCGGATCACGCACCTCCCGACCGGCGTCGTCGTGTCGTGCCAGAACGAGCGGTCGCAGATCCAGAACCGGGCGCGCGCGATGCAGATCCTGGCGGCACGTCTGGCGGAGCGCACTCGCGAGGAGCGCGCGCGGGAGCTCGTCGAGCTCGCGGGCGAGAAGAAGGACGTCGCGTGGGGTAGTCAGCTCCGCTCCTACGTCCTCGCGCCATACCAGCTCGTGAAGGACGAGCGCAAGATCGACGATCGGCCCATTCACGAGACGGGGAACGTCCAGGCGGTCCTCGACGGCGACCTCGACGGGTTCATCGAAGCGGGGCTCCAATGGCGCCGTCGCCAGGCATCGGCGGCGACATAACGCTTCGGTCGGGCGGCACACCCCCGCCCGACCCGGCCGCGTCGAGCGGGCTCAGGAGCGCGTAGTACCCTCCTCCGGACCGATGATCACCTACGAGAACGTCACCAAGATCTACAAGGGCGACGTTCTGGCGCTTCGCAACATCACGCTCGAGATCGCGAAGGGCGAGTTCGTCTTCCTCGTGGGCCCGTCCGGTTCCGGCAAGTCCACCTTCTTGCGGCTGTTGCTGCGCGAGGAGATGCCGAGCGAGGGCACCATCGTCGTGGCCGGTCGCGACATCACGAAGCTCTCTCGCTGGAAGATCCCGCACCTCCGCCGCAACATCGGTTGCGTGTTCCAGGACTACAAGCTGCTGACGAACAAGACGGTCTACGAGAACGTGGCCTTCGCCCTGGAGGTGATCGGCCGGCCCAGCAACGTCATCCACAACCAGGTGCCGCAGATCCTCGACCTCGTCGGGTTGGCCACCAAGTCGGAGAACTTCCCTCACGAGCTGTCGGGCGGTGAGCAGCAGCGCGTCTCCATCGCGCGCGCGTTCGTGAACCGCCCGCTGATCCTCCTCGCCGACGAGCCCAGCGGAAACCTCGACCCGACGACCACCGTCGGGATCATGCGCCTGCTCGATCGGATCAACAAGACGGGAACCACCGTCGTGATGGCGACGCACGACCAACGCATCGTCGACGCGATGCGACGTCGCGTCGTTGAGCTCGACCGAGGCGCCATGGTCCGCGACCAGGCGCGGGGCGTCTACGGCGTCAGCGCGTAGGAGCGCTCACCAATGGCTTTCCGTGCCGGATACTTTGGTCGCGAGACCCTGATCTCGCTCCGCCGCAACATCTTGATGACGTTGGCGGGGATCCTGACCGTCGCCGTCTCGTTGCTCCTGTTCGGCTCGATCCTCCTCGTCTCCGACGCGGTCGACCGTGGTACCGCGCGCTGGAAGGGCGGCGTCGAGTTCGAGATCTTCATGCAGGTTGACGCGACCGAGCAGCAGATCGGGGAGGTTCGCGCCGCGTTGGACGAGGATCCCGACGTCGAGAGCGTCCGCTTCCTCGACCAGGAGGACGCGTTCAACGAGTTCCAACGGATCTTCGTCGACGAGCCCGACCTCCGCGAGAGCATCCGGCCGGAGGACCTTCCGTCGTCGTTTCGCGTGGTGCCGACCGATCCCGAGTTCACCGAGGACATCGTGGCTCGCTACGAGGGCAGCCCCGGCGTGGGAAGCATCGAGACCGCTCAGGAACAGGTCGAAAACGTCCTGAGCGCCACGAACCAGCTGCGGAACTGGGTCATCGGCCTGACGATCGCGCTGCTCGCGGCGTCGCTCTTCCTCATCGTCAACACGATCAGGTTGGCCACCTTCGCGCGGCGTCGCGAGATCGAGGTCATGAAGCTCGTCGGGGCGTCGAACTGGTTCGTGCGCGTGCCCTTCGTGGCCGAGGGGATGGTCCAGGGCGCCGTCGGCGCCGGGATCGCGTTCGCGGGCATCTACGTGGTCCAACGGGTGCTCTTCGGCGGTGACCCCAGCAATCGTCCCGAGCTGCTCCGGGGCTTCATCGCCACGCAGAGCGACGCGATCAGCATCGGCATCCTCTGCCTGGTCATCGGGGCCGTGGTGGGCGTGAGCGGGGCCTGGCTCGGCCTCCGGCGGTACCTGAGCGTGTAGCGGCCACCGGGGTGCAGCCGCCGGCTCGTGACGCTGCGTGGTCGGTTGGCCGGCTCCCGGCGCACGGTTCAGGATTCCCGCCTGCGAGCCGATAGTTCCCCTGATACTCCTGTTGCCAGAGTGACGCATGTTCTTTACGCTCTCCTTGATGCGATCCCGGCTCCTCGCCGCCGGCGCTGCGCTCCTCACCGTGCTCACGGTGGCGCCCGTCGCGGCCACTCCGCGCACCGCGCAGGAGGATCTCGACCCGCACAAGAACGACGCCCAGATCACGCAGCTCCAGGAGCAGATCGGCGAGGCGGGGACCGCGGAACAGGCGGCGCTGGACGAGCTCGCCGGTGTCCAGTCCCAACGGGCCGAGGCCGAGGGGCGACTGGCGGACGCGCAGGCGAAAGTCGACGACGCGAGCGCCGCGGTGGCGCAGGCGCAAGAGGACTACGACCAGGTCGCCGCCGCGTACTTCACGGCCCAGGCCGAGCTCGAGGAGACCGAGCGGAAGGTCGCAGAGGCACAGGCCAAGTTCGAGTCGGCGGTCGTCGAGCTCTACTCGGGATCGAGTGACGTCGACCTCGCCACGGTCGCGAGCGGCGCGACCGACGTTCGGGAGCTCATCGCCGGCTCGCAGTACCTCGCGGACGTATCGGACGGTCGGCGAACGACGGTCGAGGCCTACGTCGACCGGCGCGACGAGGTCGCGGCGTTGCGCGACCAGCTGGGCGTCCAGCGCGACCAGGCGCAGGCGCTCCAAGACGAGCTCGAAGCCCGACGCAACGAGCTCGGCGCGGTGCGCGACGAGCAGGCCGCCGCGGTCGCGGACGTGGCCGACAAGCAGGCGGCCGAGGAGGCCGTCGTCGCGGACATCCGCTCCCGCAAGGAGGAGTTCACCGCGGAGCTGGCGGACCTCGAGGCCGAGTCCCAGCGGATCACGCAGCTGATCCAGGCGCGGCAGGCGTCGGCAGCCGTCGCGTCGTCCGATGCGGCGGGCGGCGGTGCTGGCGGTGCTGGCGGTGCTGGCGGTGCTGCGAGCGGTGGCGGGACCTCTTCCGGCTCCGGGCAGTTCCTCCGTCCCGTTCCCGGGGCGATCACGAGCGGGTTCGGATATCGCGTCCACCCCATCAGCGGGGTGTCGAAGCTGCACACCGGCGTCGACTTCGGCGCGAGCTGTGGCACCCCGATCCACGCTGCGGGCGCGGGTGTGGTCATCGCCGCGGGCTGGGAGGGTGGCTACGGGAATGCCGTGATCATCGACCACGGTGGCGGTATCGCCACGCTCTACGGCCACCAGTCGGCAATCGCGGTCGGCGCCGGCCAGTCGGTCTCGGCGGGCCAGACCATCGGCTCCGTCGGGAGCACCGGCTACTCGACCGGCTGCCACCTCCACTTCGAGGTCCGCGTGAACGGCACGCCGACCAACCCGCTCGCCTACCTGTAGAGGGAAGGCGGAAGGCGGAAGGCGACGCTCCCCTCCCCGTGCTGCTCGGCTTCGCGTTCGGGTTGGTTGTCACAGGCGGGTGGTGTCCTGTGCCGACATGGCGGGACGGGCGGACGCGCATCTCGGGGCGATTGCTGCCGGACACCACGGCCTGATTGCCCGGCGTGATGCGCTGCGGGTTCTGTCGAAGGCCGCGGTCGCCCGTCGGGTGCGGTCGGGCGTGTGGCACCGCGTGCACGAGGGCGTGTACCGGCCGGCCGGCGCGCCCGAGACCTGGGAGCAGCGGCTCCTCGCGGCCTGCTGGGCGGGCGGGGAGCGCGGCGTGGTCTCGCATCGTTCCGCGGCCGCGATCTGGAACCTGCCGGGCAGTGACCGGGAGCTGGTGGAGATCACGGGGCCGCGGTGGCGTCGCTCCCGACACGACGGCGTCGTGGCGCACGAGTCGAAGCACCTCGACGAGCGGGACCTCACCGAGGTGAACGGGCTCGTGACCACCCGGCCCGTGCGCACGGTCGTCGATCTGGCGGCCGTACTGGAGCCCCGGACGCTCGAAGAGGCCGTCGACGAGCTGCTGCGGCGGGAGGGAGTCGACGTGGGGACGCTGGGTCGCTGCCTCGAACGCCTCGGAGGCACGATCCGAGCCGGGGGCGCCGTACTGGCGGCACTCCTCGAGGATCGCCTCGGCGAGCCGCTCGGGGCCAGCGGCCTCGAGACCAGGCTCCTCCGAGCACTCCGGACCGCCGGGCTCCCGAAGCCCGCCTGCCAATACGAGATCCGCGCTCGGGGTCGCCTCCTCGCCCGTGTCGACGCCGCTTACCCGGAGCACCGAATCGCTATCGAGGCCGACAGCTATCGCTGGCACGGAGGGCGCGGGAAGTTCGAGCTCGACCTTGCCCGCCGGAACCGGCTGACGGCGGCGGGATGGGTGGTCGTCCACGTCACCGCGCGCGAACTCGATGACGGAGCGCCCGCGGCGCTCGCCGCCCTGCGCCGGGCCCTGCCTGCTGCGTGACCAGCTCCCCCGTGGCGAGGCGTGGGGATTTGTGGCGCCACGCCCCCCAACGACGCCCCCACCCCACAGCCAGCTGCGGGGGG
>CAYRHS010000021.1:0-14016 GCA_964424125.1 uncultured Burkholderiales bacterium | reverse complement strand
CGCCCGCGGCGCCCCCCGCCCGGCGCGGGCCCCGGCCTGGGGCGTCCCCCGCCCCCCCGGGGCGTGGGGTCTATTGGTGCCGACCCGCCACACCTACCGACGCCCCTACCGATCGGCTACTTCGTGGGGTCGGGGACGATGCGGAGGTAGGGCTTCAGTTCCTTCCAACCCTCGGGGAACTGCTCCTTGGCTTCCTCGTTGGTGACCTTGGACCCGATGATCACGTCGTCGCCGTGGTGCCAGTTCACCGGCGTTGAGACCTTGTGCGCGCTCGTGAGCTGGAGTGAGTCGATCACGCGCAGGATCTCGTCGAAGTTCCGCCCCGTGGAGGCCGGGTAGGTGATGATGAGCTTGATCTTCTTGTCCGGTCCGATGATGAAGACGGAGCGCACCGTCAGCGTGTCATCGGCGTTCGGGTGGATCATCCCGTAGAGGTCGGCGACCTTCCGGTCGGGGTCGGCGATCAGCGGGAAGTTGAGCGCGGATCCCTGCGTCTCCTCGATGTCGCCGACCCACCCCTTGTGGGACTCGAGCGGGTCCACACTGAGGCCGAGGACCTTGACGTTGCGCTTGTCGAACTCCGGCTTGAGCCGGGCGACCTCGCCGAGCTCGGTCGTGCACACGGGCGTGAAGTCCGCCGGGTGCGAGAAGAGCACGCCCCAGCTGTCGCCCAGGTAGTCGTGGAGCTCGACCTCCCCGGCGGTGGTTTCGGCGGTGAAGTCGGGGGCGGTATCGCCCAGTTGCAGCGCCATCCTTGCCTTCCTTGTCCTCGTGTTCGTGGGGTCGCGAGGACTCTACGTGCCGTTCGGGCAAAAGTCGAGCAAAAGAGTCGGGAATTGGCTCCGACCCTAGGATGGGCAGATGTGCGGTCGGTTCGTCTCGGTCGCTTCGCCGGAGCTGTTGGCCGAACGGTTCGGGATCGATGACGTCCAGACCGAGGACCTCGGCGCCCGCTACAACGTCACGCCCCGGGCGCTGGTCTACGGCGTGACCGCGGTGGGCGGGACTCGCACGCTCGAAGCGTTTCGCTGGGGGCTGGTGCCGTTCTGGGCCAAGGACCTGAAGATCGGCGATCGCATGATCAACGCACGCGCCGAGACCGTTGCCGAGAAGCCCGCCTACCGCCACGCCTTCGCGAAGCAACGCTGCCTCGTGCCCGCAACCGCCTTCTACGAGTGGCAGAAGCTCCCCGGACGGCGCCCGAAGCAGCCCTGGGTGTTCCGGCCCCGGGACGGTGAGCCGATCGCCTTCGCCGGACTGTGGGAGACGTGGCGCGATCCCGACGATCCCGATGCCGAGGTCGTGCACTCCACGGCCATCGTCACGACGGAGGCCAACGGGCTGATGCGCCCGGTGCACGACCGCATGCCAGTGGTCCTGCCCGAGGATCGCTGGGACGAGTGGCTCGATCCCGAGAACCACGACACGGATCAACTGGAAGAGCTGCTGGTTCCACCGGCCGCGGACGTGCTCGAGCGCTACCCGATCAGCACGAGGGTCAACAGCCCCCGCAACCAGGGCCCCGATCTCCTCGAACGTGTGGCGCTCCCCTCGGACGGGGAAGCCGAGGGCGGCAACTAGCTTCACGGGATGGACCATCTCGAGTACTGCGACGCAGTCGCGGGCCGTTCCGCCGCGTTGTGGGTCGCCGCCGAGGGTTCGCTCGACGCCGCGGTTCCCAGCTGTCCGGAGTGGGACGTCGGCGCGCTCGTTCGACACGTCGGTCTGGTGCACCGGTGGGCGGGCTCCATGGTCTCGGAGCGGGTGCAGGAGCCGACGCGACGCTCGAGGAGCGGCGCTCCCGGCGACCCGGAGCTCGGTGACTGGTTCCGACAGGGCGTCGAGGAGCTGCTCGTGGCGCTCCGGGACGCGGGGCCCGACGTCGGGGTCTGGTCGTGGGGTCCCGAGCAGACGAGCGGGTTCTGGGCCCGCCGCATGGCCCACGAGACGGCGGTGCACGCCTACGACGCGCAGCTCGCCGCAGGAACGCCGGAGCCCGTTCCGCCCGGCCTCGCCGCCGACGGGGTCGACGAGTTCCTCGAGAACCTGGCACACAGCAGCCGGGCGGGACCGGCGAGCGCCGGGACCGGCGAGACGATCCACCTGCACGCGACCGACGTCGACGGCGAGTGGTTGATCCGCCGGGCTCCCGAGGGCGCGGTCGTCACTCGCGAGCACGCCAAGGGCGACGTGGCGGTGCGGGGTCCCGCCTCGGATCTCTTGCTCTGCGTCGTCGGAAGGGTCGAGCCGGAGGAGCTGGAGCTCTTCGGTGACGCCGAGATCCTCGACCGCTGGCAGCGCGACGTTCGCTTCTGAGTCGTGGCGGGCGCCACGGACACCGCTACGTCTCGAGCGCGTTCCGAAACAGCGAGATCACGTGCTCGCGTCGTCTCGCAAGCGACGAGGGCGACAGCGGGTCCTCGTCGAGGAGCCCTCCGATGAGCGGAGCATCCGAGAGGTAGGAGAGCACGGCGCCGTATCCGGTGAGGAGGAGCTGGCGGGCGTCGTAGCGCCGCAAACGGCCCTCGTCCATCTCCCGCTCGAGGAACGCGGCGCCGCGGTCGAAGGCCGGCCGCAGCGCAACCGCGAGCTCCTCCTGGAGGATGGGCCCGCCGTCGATCGCCTCGCGCCGCGCGAGGATGACGAACTCGGGGTGTTCCTCGAAGAACAGGAACGCGGCGCGCACCACCCGCTCGACCTGGGGCCATCCTTCACGTGCACCCTCGGTCGCCTCGTCGACCAGTGCGAACCAGTCGGCGAAGGAGTCGACGAGGACGGCTCGGTAGAGCGCCTCCTTCGACGGGTAGTGGTGCAGCACGCTCGGGCGCCGGATGCCGACCTCGTCGGCGATCTCGTTCAGACTCGTGCCCGCAAACCCGTGCTCGGCAAACCGGCGTCGCGCCGCAGCGAGGATCTGCGCCTTGGTGTCCTGGCCGTCCACCGCAGCGCGCATGTGCGAAGGGTAGGCGCGGAGACGACTCGGCCCGGCCGTTCATCGCTCTTGCACGGCCGCCTGGCCGCACATTTCGCCCTACCGACCGGTAGGTATGTATGCTGGGCTCATGATCGTTGATCCCACCACCTGGGGCGGCACGCTGGTCGTCGGCGTCGTCGCCGGGCTCGTCGTGACCCAGATCGCCACGGCCGCCACGAGCATCTACCTGCACCGCACGCTGACGCACCGCGCCATGTCGGTCCATCCCGTCGTGGACGCGGGGTTCCGCTTCGTCATCTGGATTACCACCGGCATCCGCCCGCGTGAGTGGGTGGCGGTGCATCGCAAGCACCACGCCGCGACCGACGTGGCCGAGGACCCACACAGTCCCGTGCAGCTCGGCTTCTGGCGCGTGCAGCTCGCGAACGTCGCGCTCTATCGACGGGTCGCCCGCGACGGCCAGACCGTGGGTCGCTTCGCGCGCGACCTGCCTGCTCGCCGGATCGACCGGGCGCTGTACGACCGTGCGCTGGTCGGGCTCGCCATCGGGGTGACGATCCTCGTCGTCACGCTCGGCTGGCAGGCGGGCCTCATCGCCGCTGCGGTCCACACGCTCACCTACCTGATGTTGAACTCGGCGATCAACGCGGTCGGGCACACCTTCGGGCGGCGGCCCCATCCCAACTCGGCGACGAACTCGCAGTGGCTCGCGTTGATCACCGTGGGTGAGGGGCTCCACAACAACCACCACGCCGCGCCGACGAACGCTCGCTTCGCGTTTCGCCCCGCCGAGATCGACCCCGGGTGGTGGCTGGTGAGGATCCTCACGGTGACGCGCCTCGCCCGCGTTCGTCACGACGACCTGAAGCTCAAGCACGTCGCGTAGCCTGCGCGGTCGATCCTCCCCACCAGAGATCGACCGGAGGCAGCGATGCCCTACGCCGGGTTCCAGATCCCGAGCTTCACCTTCGCCGACACGCCCGACGCCCGGCTGTTCGATCGCGTGATCGAGCTCGCGACCGCGGCCGAGGACGCGGGCTTCGACTCCGTGTGGGTGATGGACCACTTCCTGCAGATCCCGATGGTCGGCGCGATCGACGATCCGATGCTCGAGGGCTACACGACCCTCGCCGCGCTCGCGACGCGCACGAGCCGTGTCGACCTCGGGACGCTGGTCACCGGCGTGACTTATCGGAACCCGGCGTTGCTCGCCAAGATGGTCACGACGCTCGACGTGATCTCGTCGGGCCGCGCGCTGCTCGGCATCGGCGCGGCGTGGAACGAGGCGGAGCACGCGGCCTACGGCTTCGACTTCCCGCCCCTCACCGAGCGCTTCGAGCGGCTCGAAGAGGCGTTGCAGATCTGCCGGGCGATGTTCCGTGAGGATGCACCGACGTTCGAGGGTCGGCACGGATCGATCCACGACGCGATCAACGTTCCTCGCCCGGTGCGCCCGGGTGGTCCGCCCGTCCTGATCGGGGGGAGCGGGGAGCGCAAGACGCTGCGACTCGTGGCGCAGTACGGCGACTACTCGAACCTCTTCGGCGACGTCGAGCAGATCCGCCATTTGCTCGAGGTGCTCGATCGTCACTGCGACGACGTCGGCCGTGACCCGAGTGCGATCACCCGAACGCGCCTCGGCTCCCTCCTGGTCGCACCCACGGAGGAGGAGGCCGACGAGCGAGCGGCGGCGGCGCGGGAGCGCCTCGGCGTCGACGACGAGACGTTCCGTGGATTCGTGACCGTCGGGAGCCCCGACGGGATCGCCGAGCAGCTCGGTGCGTTCCTCGACGTGGGTCTCGACGGCCACATCGTCAACCTGGTGCCGGGCACCGCCGACGCCGAGAGCGTCGCGCTCGCCGGCGAGGCACTCGCCCGGCTGCGCTGAAGCCGCTAGCCGGGGGCCAGGTCCCGTATCGCCTGGCGGACGTCGACGCCGGCGAGCGGGTAGAGCGCCAGCGCGAGGGTCGTGATGCCGGCCGTCTGGTACTCGCGCAGTCGGGCGCGGCACTCGTCGATCGAGCCCGTCACGAAGAGGTCGTCGGCGACCGAGTCGGGGATCGCGGCCACCGCCCCGGCGCGGTCGCCGGCCTCCCAACGGTCCCACGTCTCCTGGAGCTGCGGCCCCCGGCCGAGCCACTCCTGGAACGCACGGTAGACGGGGACGGTCAGGTAGCCGGCCAGCGCGAACTTCGCCTGCGGGAGTGCGACCTCGGCGTCGGGACCCGGCAGGACGAAGACCCGGGCGACGATCTCCTTGCCCTCGCCGACGTGCGCGGTGACCTTGGGGACGTCGGCGGGTGCGAGGAGGTTCACGATCGCACCGTCGGCCTCGCGGCCGGCGAGCCCGAGCATCCCCGGTCGGAGCGCCGCGAGCAGGATCGGTGGCGGTTCGTGGAGGTCCACCGTCAACCGGAAGCCCCGCACCGAAAAGGTCTCGTATTCCTCGGTGACCTTCTCGCCCTTCAACGCGGCGCGAAGGAACCGGATCATGTCGCGGTTGCGCTGGTACGGCTTCTCGAACGGGATGCCGTTCCAGTTCTCGACGATCACGTTGGAGGAACATCCGAGGCCGAAGGCGAAGCGTCCCGGTGCGGCGCTCGCCATGGCCGCCACCGACTGGGCGATCGTTGCCGGGCCCCGGGTGAACGACGGCACGATGGCGGTGCCGAGCCGCAGCGTGGGCGTCCAGGCCGCTGCCAGCGCCAGTGGAGTGAAGGCATCGGCGCCCTGGGTCTCGGCGGACCAGAGGTCGGTGTAGCCGAGCTCGGCGGCTTCCTCGTACCACTCACGGTGCTGGGCGAGCGGCACCGGATCGAACGGGACCGTGAGGCCGTAGCGGGGCTCCATGCGGGGTTCCTCTCGCTAGCTACGTGGCTGGTCCTTCCAGGCTCGCACGATCGTCGACTGGCTCGCGGTGCCGAGCAAGCGACCGTCAGCCCCCCATAGGTGGACGAGCCCGTGCGCAAACCCGTGCGCCACCGCGTGGACGCGCACGTCCGCGAGGACCCACTGCGGGTCGGACCGGGCCGCGACGCGGAGCGTGTTGTCGAGGCTGTTCCCCCCGATGCGCTGCCCAAGCGTCTGACTGATGCCGAACGGCACGTAGTCGCCGAAGACGGCGAGCGTCGCGGCTCCGACCGGGACGTCGGGTAGCCGCACCCACAGCGCACTGCGGCCGCCCCCCGGGGGACCGGGGAGATCCTCGGGCGGGCGAGCGTTCGCGAGGCGCATGTCGAGGTGGTCGGCCAACATCCCGCGCTGCTCGCGCGGGATCCGACGAGGGGGGCAGTCCTCGGGCGGTGGGACGTCCTGGCGACCGGCCCACGCGCCCACCGCCTCGTCGGGTCGTCGGCCCGCCGCGGCGTTGACGGTGAAGATCTCTTCGTCGCCGACGTGGCCGACCACGCGGACCTGCGAGACGTGGTGGCCGCGTGCGGCCTCGGTCACCTCCAGGTCGACGACGGCCCCCGGTCGCGCGAACGAGAGGTACTGGGCGGTTGCCCACACGATCGGGCGTTCCAGCGTGTGCTCGACGATCTCGATCGAAGCTCCGAGACCGATGCCGCCGAAGAGGGCGCCGATACCCGAGCAGAGTCGCGGAACGACGGGGAGCCGCCAGTGAAGGGGCTCCTCGGTCGGTTCGAGCCCGAAGAACTCGGCCGCGTCCACGTCCTGCTCCTTCGTTGTCGCGGAGCGGGCATTCTTCGTCCCGCTCCGTGGCTTGCCGGGTCGGAGGCCGCGACCGTAGCGTCGACGAACCGTGACCGAGTCGATCGAGACCGCTCCCGCCGTCGACACCGTGGAGTTCTTCTTCGACCCGATGTGCCCGTGGGCCTACCAGGGCTCACGGTGGATCCGCGAGGTGCGGACCCGTCGTGGCGTCGAGATCCACTGGCGGTTCTTCAGTCTCGAGGAGGTCAACCGGCCGGAGGGCAAGCGTCACCCATGGGAGCGCCCCTGGGCGTGGGGCTGGTCGCAGATGCGCGTCGGTGCGCTGCTGCGCCGCGAGAGCCAGGACGCGATCGATCGGTGGTACCGGGCCGTCGGGGCCGCGTTCTTCGAACGTGGCGAGCCGACCCAGGAACGCGCCGTACACGAGCGCGTGGTCGTGGATGCGGGATTTCCGCGCGACGTGGTGGCGGAGGCGATCGCCGACCCGTCGACGACCGACGAGGTCCGCGCCGACCATGAGTGGGCGGTCGAGCGCGGGGGCTTCGGCGTTCCGATCCTGGCCTTTCCCGACGAGACGATCATCTTCGGCCCGAACGTCGCGCCCGCGCCGAGGGGCAACGCGGCGGCTCGGCTCTGGGACCTTGTGATCGGGTGGCGGGAGTTCGATCATCTCTACGAGATCCGCCGTCCGAAGCTGGCCGCGGACTGGGAACATCTGGCGGGCTTGTTCGCGCCGTACCTCGATGCCCGTTCGTGGGAGACCATCCAGCGCCCCGTGGCGTGACGACGTGAAGGAGTGCACATGCCCGAGCCGGTGATCGACCTCCTCGAGACGGAGTGGCACACGATCGGCGACCTGTGCGCGCAGTTCGACGATCCCGATTGGGATCGGCCGACGGACTGTCCCGGGTGGACCGTGCGGGACCACCTGTCCCACATCGTCGGGACGGAGCGGATGCTGTTGGGTGACGAAGCGCCGGAGCTTCCTCCGGGTGACTACCCCCACGTCCGCGACGCGATCGGCGAGCTCAACGAGCAATGGGTCGAGGCGAGCCGCGCCCGGCCCGGTCCCGACGTGCTCTCCGAGTTCCGGGACGCGACGTCACGGCGCCTCGACGCGCTGCGAGCGATGACGACCGAAGACTTCGACCGGCTGGGCTTCACTCCGATCGGCGAGGGGCCCTACCGACTCTTCATGGAGATCCGTGTCTTCGACTGCTGGACGCACGAGCAGGACATGCGGATCGCGACCGATCGTCCCGGCCATTTCGAGGGCCCGATCGCCGAGCACTCGGTCCGGTGGCTCGCGCGCGGAATGCCGATGGTCGTGGGCAAACGCGCAGCCGCACCACAGGGTGCGAGCGTCGTCCTGGACATCAGCGGCCCGGCCGGGTTCGTGCTCCCCATTGCGGTCGACGGGCGAGCCGCGGCAGTCGACGAGGTCCCGGACCATCCGACGGTGACGATCCACCTCGATGCTGAGGTGTTCACGCGCCTCGCGAGCGGCCGTTGGGCCGCGGACCGGACGCTCGACAGCGGGCGGGTGACCTTCGACGGCGACGCGGAGCTCGGTCAGCACGTCGTGGAGGCGATGACGGTCGTCCCCTGAGCCGCTCGGCTGCTCACAACCGCAAGAGCACGATGCTCACCGCATAGAAGACGACCAGGGCAACTCCCTCGCCTCGGCTCACTCGCAGCCCGGTGCTCATGAAGAGCCACACCAGCGCGGTGAGCGCGAGCACGAGTCCCATGCCGAGCCCGGTGAGCGACGCGTCCCCGACCCGCCCCGGGCCGACCAGCATCGCGACCCCGCCCACTGCCAGGAGGTTGAACAGGTTGCTGCCGAGCAGGTTCCCCACGATCAGGTCGACCTCTTGCCGACGCGCCGCCTGCACGACGGTCACGAGCTCGGGGAGCGATGTCCCGATCGCGACGAGCGTGACACCGACGAAACCTTCGGAGAGGCCGATCTCGTCCGCGATGTTCGTGGCCCCGTAGAGCAGTACCTGTGCGCCCACGAGCGTGCCGACCAGGCCGCCGACGGCTCGTAGCGTCTCCTTCCCCGCGCCCGGTCCCGTGCCCACTCGCTCTTCGATCTCGCCCGTCAGCGGGTCGGTCGAGCGCGCCGTGCGGAGGATCCCGCCCAGGGACACGAACAGCAGGAGCACCAGGACGAGCCCCCGCCACCGCGTGGTGTCGCCCTGGACGAGCACCCAGTAGACGACGGTCGCCCCGAAGACCAGCGGCGCCTCGCGCCGGACCGTCAGCGACGCGACACGGATCTCCGTCACCAACGCGCCGATCCCGAGGAGCAGCGAGAGGTTCGCCAGGTTGGACCCCACGATGTTGCCGACTGCGATCTCGACCTGGTCGTTGGCGGCCGCGAGAGCGGAGACGACGAGCTCGGGCGCGCTCGTGCCGAAACCCATCACGACCACGCCGACGACGATGGGCGAGATCCGAAGCGCCCGGGCCAGGCGCGCCGAGCCGATCACGAACTGGTCGGCGGCGAGGGCGAGCAGGATCAGGCCGCCGGCGAAGGCGACGAGGTAGGTCAGCACGGAGCGAGACGGCGGCGGGGGTGCACGAGGTGCGAATCTAGGGCACGCCTCCCCGGCGACCTCTGGAGGGAACCGTGGATCTCGGACTGAACGGCCGTCGGGCCGCAGTCGCGGCGGCATCGAGCGGGCTCGGCCTGGCTGTGGCGCGCACGCTCGCCGAAGAAGGCGCGCGCGTGGCGATGTGCAGCCGCGACCGTGCTCGTATCGACGCAGCGGCCGCGACCGTGGCCGGCGACCCGGTCGCGATCGTCGCCGACGTCGCCGCGGAGGACGGGGCGACCGGCTTCGTGCGAGACGCAGTGGAGGCATTCGGCGGCGTCGACGTCCTGGTGACGAACGCCGGCGGGCCGCCGCCCGGTACGTTCGCGAGCACGGAGCTCACCGCCTACCAGCAAGCGCTCGATCTGAACTTCCGTTCGGCCGTGGCGATGTGTCGGGCCGCCGTTCCCTCGATGCAGGAACGAGGATGGGGGCGGGTGGTCGCCATCACGTCGTCCGTCGTCCGCGAGCCCAGCCCGGTGCTCGTTGCTTCGGTCGCGGCGCGCACGGCGGTGACCGGGTTCCTGAAGGTCCTCGCGGGCGAGGTCGCGTCGTCCGGCATCACGGTGAACTCGGTCCAGCCGGGACTGCACGACACGCCGCGCCTCCGGGGCCTCGGCCGCGATCCGGGCGAGCTGGTCGCGTCGATCCCGGTCCGCAAGCTCGGCGATCCGGCCGACTTCGGTGCGGTCGTGGCGTTTCTCTGTTCCGAGCAGGCTCGCTTCGTCACCGGGACGAGCGTCCTCGTCGACGGCGGGGCGAGCTCGAGCCTCATGTGAGTGAGCTGATGCAGCGCCTGTTCCCTCCACCGGTGGTCACGGTCGGCGTCGACGATGCCTACGCAGAGCCACGTTCGCCGACCGACGAACGGCCCTGGCTGATGATGAACATGGCGGCCTCGGTGGACGGTCGGATCAGCGTCGGGGGCGTCTCGGGTCCGCTCAGCGGACCGGCGGACCGGCGCGTGTTCCATGCGCTGCGCACGGTCGCGGACGTCATCCTCGTCGCCGCGGGCACGGTGCGGGCGGAGTCGTACGGTCCACCGGCGAGCGACGAGGGGGAGCGGGCGCGGCGCCGCGCCAACGGGGTGTGGCCGGTGGCTCGCCTCGCGATCGTGACCGGCCGCGTCGATCTGGACTTCGACGCCCCGCTCTTCCACGACGAGGCCTCACGCCCGATCGTGGTCACGGGCGAGGCTGCACCGGCGGGGCGCGTGGCCGAGGCGCGGCGGGTCGCGGACGTGATCGTGGCGGGTGACCGAAACGTCGAGCCCGCACGCGCGCTGCGCGAGCTCCGCGAGCTCGGCGCACGGGTCGCGCTTCTGGAAGGCGGTCCCCGCCTCAACGCCGCCGTGGTCGGAGCGGGACTCGTCGACGAGGTGTGCCTGACGGTGTCGCCGATCCTCGTCGGCGGCGACGGCCCCGGAATCGTGGACGGCCCGGGACCGGACGTGCCGGTGGAGCTGGAGCTCGCTCACGTCCTCACCGAGGACGGCTCACTCTTCCTGCGCTACCGCCGGCGCTGAGCTGCTCAGGCGAGGGTGACGGGCAGCTCGTCGAGGCCCCGTAGCACGAAGCGTCCGTTCCACGCCGGCCGCTCGGTCGCGAGCTCGATGTGCGGGAATCGCCGCACCAGGCTGCTCAGCGCGATCCGTCCTTCGACTCGGGCCAGCGCCGCGCCAAGGCAGTGGTGGATGCCACTGCCGAACGAGAGGTGCTGGCCCGCTTCCGATCGCCCGAGTCGGAGCCGGTCAGCGTCGTTCCCGAAGCGTGCGGGATCGTGGTTCGCCGAACCGAGGCAGGTGAGCACGAAGCTGCGCGCGGGAATCGACACACCGCCGACCTCGAGGTCGCGGACCGCGATCCGGCGCGAGAACTGCACCGGGGAGTCGTAGCGCAGGAGCTCCTCGACCGCGTCGCGATCGAGGCCGGGATCGGCTCGCCAGCGTTCGAGCTCGTCGCGGTTACGCAGCAGCGCCAGCGTGCCGTTGCCGATGAGATTGACCGTCGTCTCGTGCCCCGCGATGTAGAGCAGCACGACCTGGTCCCGGAGCTCGGTTTCGCTCAGCTTCTCGCCTTCGTCCTCGGCGACGATGAGGGCGCTCAGGAGATCGTCCGTGAGGCGGGCGCGTTTCCAGGCGATGGCGTCACGGACGTAGGACGCCATCTCGTCGGAGGCCGTCACCGCGGCGCGGACGAGCTCGGGATCGGCGATCGGGTCGAGCGTTCCCGCGAGCGTGTGTGACCACTCCCGGAGTCGCTCCGTGTCGCCGCCGGGCATCCCGAGCATCTCGGTGATCACGGTGAACGGGAGGGGGAACGCGAGGTCGGCGATGACGTCCATGCGACCGGTCGGCGCGACTGCATCGAGCGCTTCGTCGACGAGCGACCGGACACGGGGTGCGAGCCCCTCGATTCGTCGTGGGGTGAACGCTTGCTGGACGAGGCGGCGAATCCGGGTGTGGCCCGGAGGATCGAGGTTGAGGATCGCGGTACGGCCGCGGGGCTCACGACCGTCGAGCGCGTCGAGGAAGGCCTCGCTGCGCTGGGTGATCGCCGCGTTGCGGTCCTCGACCGAGAGGCTCTGGTCCCGCAGCAGGCGGACGACGTCGTCGTAGTGGAAGACCATCCACGGCCCGAGGTCGGTCCGGAGCACCGGCGTCGCCTCCCGCGCGGTGCGGTAGACGGGGTAGGGGTCCTCGAAGAAGCTCGGCGAGAGGAAGTCCGGGGGCTCGACGGGTTCCGCCGTGGCGGTCATGCCCGGTCACCGTAGCGGTGGGAAGCTTCGGGCGGCGTGGGCCGTTCCCCACCGTGATCGGAGGTCTCCCCATGGGCGAGCGAGCGGTTCGGAACACTGCCCCGGCCGTCCACACTTTCGAAGGCGAGGGATTCGAGGTCCGGCGTGCGTTCCCGACGCCCCGCGCGGAGGCGCCCGACCCGTTCCTCCTCCTCGATCACCACGGGCCGAAGGATCTCGGCCCGGGAGAGGCGAGGGGCGCGCCCGACCACCCACACCGCGGGTTCGAGACCGTGACGTACATCCTCGAAGGCGAGGCGGAGCACAAGGACTCGGCCGGGAACCACGGGCTGCTCGCGTCGGGTGACGTTCAATGGATGACCGCAGGTGCCGGCGTCGTGCACTCCGAGATGCCCTCGGCGCGCATCCGCCGCGACGGTGGGCGCCTCCAGTTCCTCCAGCTCTGGGTGAACCTCCCCGCCGCGGACAAGATGGTCCCGCCGCGCTACCAGGACGTGCGCGCCGAGGAGATCCCCGTGGCGGAGGCCGCGCCGGGAGTTCGGGCGCGGGTCGTGGCGGGCCGGGCGTTCGGCGTCGAGGGCCCGGCCCAGACGCACAGTCCCTTCCAGTACGTCCGCTTGACCCTCGATGCCGGTGCGAGGGTCGCGCTCCCCGCTCGTGACGCCCAGGAAGCCTTCGCCTACGTCATGGAAGGTGCGGCGGACGTCGGACCCCGCCCGCATCACGTCGTAGATGGGACGCTGGTGCGATTCTCGCCTCCGCGCGAGGGCGCGACGGAGACGAGCGACGTCGTGCTCGCCGCGCCTGCGGAACGAGGAGCCGATCTGATCGTCGTGAGCGGACGGCCACTGCGGGAGCCCGTCGCCCGCTACGGGCCGTTCGTCATGAACACCCGCGCCGAGATCGTGCAGGCGGTGGAGGACTACCAGGCGGGCCGGATGGGGCGGATCGGCGTCTAGTTCGTCGGGCCGCCGTCGAGCCGATCGAGACGTCCGAGGAACGGGCCCGCGCCCACGGTCGTCGCGCCGAGCCGTTCGACCCTCGCCAACAGCCCGCGATCCGAGGTCACCACCCGGATGTCGTCCTCGCCCCGTGTGCGCAGCTCCTCGACGAGCTCGACGATCCGGTCGTCGGCTGCGTCGCGACCTCCGCGGGTCGCGTAGCGCACCCCGATCCCGTCCCGTTCCCCTTCCGGGAGACGTGCGTTCGGGGCGCCGTCGAACACGAGCGTCACCGGGTCGCCCCGATCCTCGGCGAACGCCACGAGCCGGCCGTGGAGTCGGAGCGCCGCGCCGACCCGGTCTCGCCACCAACCGTCCGGGCGTGACCCCATGACGTTGTTCCCGTCCACCACCCAGTGCACCCGTCGAGCTTGCCATTGCTTCCCGGTCCACCGGGCGGCGCCGGTACCGTGCGAGTGTGATCGAGGCAGCCACCCGCCACGTCGCGCTGGACGGTGTGTTCAACTTCCGGGACCTGGGTGGCTACCGCACGTGCGACGGCCACTTCCTGTCGTGGCGGCGGCTCTACCGGGCGGACGGGCTCCAACGCATGAGCGAGGAGGGCCTCCAGGCGTTCGAGCGCCTCGGGATCCGGACCGTGCTCGATCTGCGGACGGGAGGGGAGATCGACCGCCACGGGGTCGTCGACCAGGTGGCGGTCGAGATCGACCGCCACCACCTGCCGCTGCTCGATCGCACGTGGTCCCGTGAGCAGGTCACGGACGCGCCGTCCCATGAGCTGGTGGCCTCGCTCTACCTGGACATGCTCGACACCGGGGCCGAGCGCTTCGCGCGTGCGTTCGAGCTGCTCGCGCTCGAGGAGTCCTACCCGGTCGTCTTCCACTGCACCGCGGGCAAGGACCGCACGGGGGTGCTCGCGGCGGTGCTGCTCGGAGTACTGCGCGTCGCCGACGAGGCAATCGTCGCCGACTACGCGCTGAGCCGGGCGGCCGTGGACCGGTGGCTCGCCTGGTTCCGAGCGGAGCACCCGGACGAGGAGCTCCCGGCGGAGACGCAGGCGATGATCGACGCGAGCCCGCACACCATG
>CAYRHS010000020.1:0-26491 GCA_964424125.1 uncultured Burkholderiales bacterium | reverse complement strand
CCGAGTCCGGCGGCGGGCTCGGCTCGCTCGATTCGGTCGGTGGCTCGGTGGGCTGCGTGGTCGGTTCGGTGGTCGTCGTCATGGTGGTGCTCGTGCTCGTCGTCTCGCTCGGCGTGCTCGACGCGTACGGCGGCAGGAGCGGGTTGCCGCACTTGCAGCGTGTCACCGGCGTGCCGGGCGCGACCGTCGTCGTCCCGGGCCCCGTCGTCTGGGTGGTTTCGGTGACGATCGTCGTCTGGGTGGTCTCGACCGTCGGCTGCGAGTCCACCGGCGGCTGGGAGTCCACCGGCGGCTGCTCGCCATCGACCTCCTGCGGCGGCAGGTTGGCCATGAACACCGCCGTGCCCGCCTCCAGGACCGACGGACGGGCGTAGGCGACGCCGTCGTGCAGCCCGTGGTTCGTCACCATCGTGTCGGTGTCGAGCACCTGGGGCTGGAGGGTCTGGACGTAGTCGGGCACCGACTCCTCGGGGACGTTCAGCACCTCGGCCCACGCCCGGAGCGCTTCGGGCCGGTTCTGGAGCTCCTGGACGAGCTTGTTCTTGTCGCAGATCTGGCTGTCGTCGGTGTTGACGGGTGGGGTGAACGCGTCGGGGCCGATCTCGCCGGAGGGCTCCTCGATGAAGCCGGCCTCGGTCGCCTGGTAGGCGCCGCCACCGTCGCCGCTGTCGACGGCATAGGCCACCCCCATGCCGATGGCGGCGACGATCCCGACCGCGCCGACGATGAATCCTGCCAGGGCTTGTCGTCTGGGATCGGCCATGAGATCCCTCCTCGTCGCGTCCCGCCGTCGTCGGGACCCCTCGCCCTGGACGCTACGAGTCCGGCCGGGCGATCGGAAGGGCCGGAGGGCCCGAACCGGACGGAGTCGGCGGCCCCAGCGACGGGCGCGGAGTCGTCAGACGTGCGAGGATTCGTCCGGTTCGCTGCGGTGCGGGCGGTCCGGGGAGGCGCAGGCGTGGAATTCGGTGCGCACCTGCCGCTGATCGACTTCTCGGGCGAGGGGTTCGAGCGCGCGTCGCTCCTCTCGGTCGCCGCGACGGCCCGGCGGCTCGGGTTCTCGACCCTCGCCGCCAACGACCATCTGGTGTTCCGCCGCCCGTGGCTCGACGGCCCGACCGCGCTCGCGGCCTGCTTGCCCGAAGCGGGAACGCTCACGCTCATGACGACGATCTCGCTTCCCGTGGTGCGCCACCCGGCGCCGCTCGCCAAGGCGCTCGTGGCGCTCGCGAACCTCGCGGACGGGAGGGTCGTGGCGGGGGTGGGCCCGGGCTCCTCGGCGGCGGACTACGAGCTCGTGGGCGTCCCCTTCGATGAGCGCTGGCCTCGCTTCGACGAAGCCGTCGCCACGTTGCAGGTCCTGCTCGGACGCGCCCAGGGACCGTTCGCCGGCACCTACTACCGGGTCGACGCGCCGGCGGAGCCCGTGGCGACGGGAGCCGGGGTGCCGATCTGGGTGGGGAGCTGGGGGTCCGATGCCGCGCTCGATCGGATCGCCCGGCGTGCCGACGGCTGGCTCGCGTCGGCCTACAACACGACCCCGGCCGGCTTCGCCGCAAGCTGGCGCCGGCTCGGGGAGGCGCTGCACGTCCGGGGCCGTGACCTCGACGACTTCCCGAACGCGCTCGCCTCGACGTTCCTCCACGTCACCGACGATCCCCGCGAGGAGGAGCACGTCCTCGTCGAGCAGCTGGGTCCCGCCCTCGGCCGTGACCCCGAGTTGCTGCGAGATCGGCTTCCCATCGGATCACCGGCCCGGATCGCGGAGCTGCTCGGCGCGTATGCGGACGCCGGCGTCCAGCGGCTCATCCTCTGGCCCGTGCGGGACCCGGTGCCGCAGCTCGAGCGCTTCGCCGCGGAGGTCGCGCCGCTCCTGGCGTCCGACTGATCGCGCGCGCCCTACCGGGTCGAGGTGCGTGCGGCCGCGGTCTGCTCCACGAAGGAGTCGAAGAGCCGTTGCTGGTCGGGGTCCCGGGCCGCGGTGTCCTCCGGATGCCACTGGACGCCCACGATCCAGCCGTCGTCGAGCTCGAGCCCCTCCACGATCCCGTCCTCGGCCCAGGCCACCGGCCGGAGGCCCTCGCCGATGCGGTCGAGGGCCTGGTGGTGGTGCGAGTGACACGCCGGCGAGAGGGTCCCCATCGCGGTTGCGAGCTTCGAGCCGGGCTCGATCCGCACGTCGTGCATGGCCCCGCCGACGTGGGGGACCCCGTGGTTGATGAGCCCCTCGCGCCCGGTGATGTGCTGGTCCAGCGAACCGCCGAGCGCGACGTTGAGCACCTGCACGCCGCGGCAGATCGCGAGCGTCGGTACGTGGTGGTCGATCGCGGCGCGAATCAGCGCGAGTTCGAACGCGTCGGCGTCCGCGTCGACGGGCAGGAGCTCGGGGTGCGGTTGCTGGCCGTAGGTGGCGGGGTCGAGGTCGTCGCCCCCGGTGAGCACCAGACCGTCGAAGCGGGCCAGGACCCGCTTCGCCTCGTCCGTGTCGAGCGGCACCGGGAGCAGGAGCGCGCCCTGGGCACCTGCCCGCCCGAGCGCCTCCAGGTAGTAGGTGGGGGTGGCGCACGCGGGCTCGCGCCAGCCCTCGACCCGGCCGATCGCCAACCGCTTGCCGCTCACGGCGACGAGTGGACGCATCGCGGGCGGGTCCGTCACATCCGCTCGAAGTAGCGGGCGAGCTCCCAGTCGGTGACCGCCTGGTTGGAGAGCACCCATTCCTGGCGCGCCGTGTTCGCGAGGTGGTGGTGCACGTCGCTGCCGAAGGCCTCGACCGCGAGGTTGCTTCCGGCCAGCTCGTCGGCGGCCTCGGCGAGGGTGGAGGGGAGCCGCGCGACATCGGTCGCCTCGTACGCGTTCCCGTCGAACGAGGGGCCGGGATCGATCCCGTGCTCGATGCCGTGGAGCCCGGCGGCGATCGTGGCCGCGAACGCGAGGTAGGGGTTGCAGTCGGCACCCGGGATCCGTGACTCCACCCGGAAGGAAGGACCGTGGCCCACCGTCCGGTACCCACAGGTGCGGTTGTCGTGCGCCCAGACGATCGCGGTGGGCGCCCACGAGTCGGGTTGGAATCGCTTGTAGGAGTTCACGTACGGGGCGTACATCCAGGCGAGCTCGCGGGTCGCGGCGAGCAACCCGCCGAGGTAGTGGCGGAACGGCTCGCGCAGATGGCCGGCGGCCGCGCCGTCCCACGCCAGTGGCTCCTCGCCGGCCGAGTCCCACAGGCTCGAGTGCAGGTGGCAGGACGAGCCGCCCTCGGCCATGGACCACTTCGCCATGAAGCTGATCGCCCGGTCGTTGAGCGCCGCGATCTCCTTGGCGCCGTTCTTGTAGATGGTGTGGCGGTCGGCCATCTCCAGCGCGTCCGCGTACACGAGGTTGATCTCGTGCTGCCCGCGCCCGGCTTCTCCCTTGGAGAACTCGACCGGGATCTCCGCGCCGTCCATGCCGTTGCGGATCTGGCGGATCAGGTACTCGTCCTTGGTCGTCTGGAGGATGTGGTAGTCCTCGATGTAGGCCGCGTGGGGCGTGAGATCCGAGTAGCGCTTGAACGCGGCCTCCTCGTAGGACTCCTCGAAGAGGTAGAACTCGAGCTCCGAGCCGATCTTCACCGAGTAGCCGCGGTCGCGGGCACGATCGATCTGGCGCTGGAGGATCCGTCGCGGCGACACGTCGATCGGCGCCCCCGCCTCCTCGTCCACGAGGTCGCAGAGCACGAGCGCCGTCTTCTCCAGCCACGGGACCGTGCGCAGGGTCGCGACGTCGGGAACGGCCTTGCAGTCGCCGTAGCCGGTCTCCCAGCTCGTGAACCGGTAGCCGGGGAGCGGGGTCATCTCGACGTCGACCGCGAGCAGGTAGTCGCAGGCGTGGATCCCGCCGTCGCCGCCGACGACGTTGTCGAGGAAGAAGTGCCCGGTGACCCGCTTGCCCATGAGGCGACCCTGCAGGTCGGGGAACGCCACGAGCACGGTGTCGATCTCGCCCGCCCGGATCAGCTCGGTGCAGCGATCGAGGTCCATGCGTGTCGCGCTACTCGGGGGTCGTGTAGGCGGCGGTGATCCCGCCGTCGGCAACGAGCGCCGCGCCGGTGATGAGCGAGGACTCGTCCGACGCGAGCCAGAGCGCGGCCCGGGCGACCTCGTCCGCCTGCCCGAGGCGCCCGATCGGGATGTGGACCAGGCGCCGCTCACGCCGTGCCGGATCGGCCATGAGCTCGGCCAGCAGCGGCGTCTCGATCGGGCCCGGGCAGAGCGCGTTGGCGCGGATGCCGCTGCGGGCGTACTCGACCGCCACCTCTCGGGTCATCGAGAGGACGCCGCCCTTGCTCGCGGTGTACGCGATCTGGGGCGTGGCCGCGCCCATGAGCGCCACGAACGACGCGGTGTTGACGATCGCGCCGCCGCCCGAGCCGAGCAGCGCCGGGATCCCGTACTTGCACCCGAGCCAGACGCCCTTCAGGTTGACCGCGATCACCTGGTCCCACACGTCCTCGGGCGTCTCGACGACGCCGCCGTCGTCGGCGGGAAAGATGCCCGCGTTGTTGCAGAGCACCTGGAGGCCGCCGAAGGTGTCGGTCGCGAAGCGCACCATCGCCTCGACGTCGGCCGCGCGTGAGACGTCGGCGCGGACGAACGCCGCCTGACCTCCGTCCGACTCGATCGCCGCGACGGTCGCGGCACCCGCGGCCTCGGCCGCGTCGGCGACGACGGCCCGGGCACCCTCGGCGGCGAAGAGCCGGGCCATCGCACCTCCGATTCCGCCGCCGGCGCCGGTGACGAGCGCCACCTTCCCGTCGAGTCTTCCCATGTCCGCTCTTTCTCCGATCGGGTTGCAGACGCTAGCGACCGTCAACGGCCCGCGCGGGCTCGGCGCGCCGTGCGGTCGAACGAGTAGGCGAAGGCCTCGGGCACGAGGCCCGCCGTGCGGGCGAGGAGCCGGGTCTGCCAGTCAGGGATGATCGAGAACCGACGCTGCTCGATGCCGCGCACGATGCTGGCCGCGACCCGCTCGGCGGAGATCGGTCGGATCGCGGCGGAGATGGCCTTGGTCTCCTCGGGCTTGAACCGGTTCTCGTCCGCGAGCATGGGTGTGTCGACGTCGGGTGGGAACGCACAGCCGACGTGGATGCCGTGCGGCGCGAGCTCGGCCCGCAGCGTCTCCAGCAGCCCCCGCACCGCGAACTTCGTCGGCGTGTAGGCGGCGAACCCGAACACGCCGATCAGGCCCGCAGCCGAGGAGACGCCGACGATGCTGCCCCGGCCGCGCTCGATCATCGACGGCACCACCGCGCGGATCGCGTTCAGGGTGCCGAAGTAGTTGACCGCCATGAGCCGGTGGAAGACCTCGTCGTCCAGTTGCTCGAAGTGGCCCGGACGCGACCGGCCCGCTGACGCGACGAGGACGTCGCACGGCCCCATCTCCGCGGTCAGCGCCTCCATGGCGGCGACGACCGCCCCGGCGTCGGCGACGTCGGCGGGCGCGGTCGCGACCCGGCCGCCCGCGACGCCTAGCTCCGCGGCGGTTTCGTCGAGCCGCTCGTGCCCTCGCGCGACGAGCGAGACGCGGGCGCCCCGTTCGACGAGCAGCACGGCCGTGGCCCGCCCGATGCCGCTCGATCCACCCGTCACCACTGCGTGCGCGCCGGTCAGGTCGGTCATGGCACGATCCTCACGCGGACCTCAGACCTTGAAGAGCAGGTCGGTGTAGCGCTCGAGCAGCTCCTCGACGGTCCCGCGGGTCTCGACCCGCTCGGCCATGCCGTACACCGGCGCCATCGCGCCGTTCGTGTCGGGTTCGCCGCGCGCTTGGGCGACCGCCGCCTCGAGGTCCGCGACGAAGCGCTCGGGGACCCCCGGCTGGGTGTGGCGCAGCGTCACGCAGATGTGCACCGCGGGCGGGAGCTGGAGGCCGTTCAAGCTCCATCCGCGCCCGCTCATGTGGTCCATCACGCGGTACACGTCGAGCGCGTCGGAGCGGAACGCGATCACCCACAGAGGGTCGCCGATGATCTCCAGCTCGGGGATCGCGGTGATCCCGGCGCGAATCGTCTCCGCCACGTCCAGGATCTTGCGCGTCGCCGCGAGATACCCGTCCTCGCCCATCGCGACCATGGCCGCCCAACACTCGGCCGAGAGCGCGCCCGGGCGGCTCCCCGCGAACGTCGGGGAGAGATAGAGGCCGCCCGACCACTCGGCCGTGCGGAAGTACTGGTAGCGGCGCAGGTCGCGGTCCCGGTAGAGGACGACGGACGTGCCCTTCGCCGCGTAGCCGAACTTGTGCGTGTCGGCCGACATCGACGTGACCCCCGGGAGCCGGAAGTCGAACGCCGGGACTTTGGCGCCGAGCCGCTCGGCCCAGGGGAGCAGGAACCCGCCCAGGCAGGCGTCGGTGTGGAACCCGATGCCCCGCGCGCGCGCGAGCTCCGAGAGGTCCTCGATCGGGTCGACGAGACCGTGCGGGAAGTTCGGCGCCGAGCCGACGAGCGCGACGGTGTCGTCGGTGATGGCGTCTTCGGTGGCGGCCACGTCTGCGAGGTAGTCGGCGCCGACCGGCACGCGGGTGATGCCGAGATCAAAGTACCGGGCCGCCTTGTCGAACGCAGCGTGCGCGGTCGACGGGACAACGATGTGCGGGTTCGCGATCTCTCGCTCCTGCCGGGCGCGGTCGCGGTAGGCGAGCATGGTGAGGAGGATGCTCTCGGTCCCGCCCGAGGACACCGTGCCGCACACCTGCTCGGCCCCGGGCGTCCCCCCACCGAGCATCGCCGCGGTCATCGCCGCGATCTCGGCCTCGTACTTCGTCGCGCTGGGCCACAAGTCGGCGTGCAGGGGATTGACTTGCGAGTTCAGGGCGTACACTTCGTTGAGGAACTCGATGTGCTCGTCGTCGCCGTGGTAGACGGCGCCGGACACGTGACCCTCGTGCCAGGCCGCCCGTTCCTGTTCGGTCAGCTCCCGCATCTCGTCGAGCACCTCGGCGCGGGGCCGGCCGTGCTCGGGTAGACGTGAGTAGGTCGGGAACTGCTCGCGGTAGGGCTTGAGGGACGCTTCCAGCAGGTCGAGGACGACGTCCAGGTCGCTCGGTTCCATCAGCGTTCTCCCGGTCTGGTCGGTCGCGTGTCCTGCGGTCGGCTCATCGCCGGTTCAACCGCCGGTACGTCTTCTTGTTCTGCTTGTAGAGCTTGGTGAACTCGCCGAAGAGCTCGTCGTAGCGTGCGCGGTGCTCGGGGTTGGGCGTGAAGGTCTTGCGGATCGGGACCCGGGACCGGATGTCCCCGACGCGGAGATGTCCGAGCGCCATCGCGGCCAGGAAGGCCGCGCCCCGGACGTTGGCCTGGATCGGGTCCTCGACCTGGCGGACGGTACGTCCGAGCACGTCGGCGTGGATCTGGGCCCACAGGTCCGAGTTGGCGCCGCCGCCGACGAAGTTGAGCGGGTCGAGGCGCCGCCGGGTGAGCTTCTCGACGGCCTGGAGGAGCCAGCGCGAGTTGTAGGCGACGCCCTCGAGCACCGCCCGCACGAGGTGTGTGCGCGTCGTGCGCAGCGACAGGTTGAAGAAGCCGCCCCGGACGTCGGCGTCCTCCACGGGGGTGCGCTCGCCCTGGAGCCACGGGGTGAAGATCACCCCGTCGCTTCCCGCGGGCGCCTCCGCGGCGACCCGGTCGAACGCCTGGTAGGCGTCGTGGGGCCGACCGGTCGTGAGCTCGTCGTCGGCGAAGAAGACGTTGTCGCGCAGAAAGGTCAGGCACACACCCGCGCACTCCTGCTCGTCGGCGACGAGGTACCGCCCGGGGATCGCCGAGGGGATGGTGGCGATGCTGCGGACGAGGTCGGTGCGCTTGAACGGGACGTGGCAGGTCACCCACGACGACGTGCCGATGTAGAGGTGGCCCTCGAAGTCGCCCACCGCGCCCGAGCCGACCGCGGCGGAGTGCACGTCGCCCGTCCCCATGACCACCGGCACGTCGTTGCGGAGGCCCAGCTCGCGGGCGACGTCGTCGTCGAGCGGGCCGAGGATGCTGTTCGTCGGGCGCAGATCGGGCAGCCGGGCTCGGTCGAGTCCCGACCACTCGAGCAGCTGGTCGTCGTAGCGGACGTTCGTGAGATCGCGGTTGTCGGTGACCCAGTGCGCGGTGATCGAGTCGAACGACGCCGCCGTGCGGCCCGTGAGGCGGAAGCCCAGGTAGTCGACCGGCTCGAGGAACAGCTCGGCCGCGTCGTAGATCTCGGGGCGCTCGTGGCGGAGGTAGAGGATGTGCGCGGTGGGGTCCTTGCCGGCGTGGCCGGGTGCGCCGCCGGTGAGGCGGATCCAGCGCGGGAGCTTGCGGACGTCGTAGCCCTGGACGGCGAGCGGGCCGCCGGTGATCTCGGGGATGTAGCGACTGCCTCGCGTGTCCATCCAGATCAGCGCGTTCATCAGCGGCTTGCCCGCGCCGTCCACCGCGACGGTTCCCGACCACTGCGATGTCAGGCCGACGGCCATGATGGAGTCGACGGGGACCAGTCTCCGCGCGAGGACCCGCTTGGCGCCGGTGAGGATCGCGTCCCACCACTCGAGTGGGTCCTGCTCCACACCGCCGCCGGGGTGGAGGTGGAGGGAGGTCTCGACGAACTCGGAGCCGGCGATCTCACCGTCGGTCGAGACCAGGGCCACCTTCGGCCCCCCGGTGCCGAGATCGACGGCAAGGACGTACGTGCTGTTCACGGCCCGGCCTGCCCCGTTCGTCCCCTCCGGTCGGTTGCAGCGTAGTGGCGTCCCGGGCTGGGGGCGTCGCCCGCTCCGATGGTTACCGTGGCCCCGTGCATCCCGGGGACCGGACGATCGCGGACGGGCTCCGCCGCGCGCTGCGCCTCGAATGGACGACGATCGCCTGGAACGCCGTCGAGGTCTTCGTCACGATCGGCCTGGGGGTCGCGGCCGGATCGCTCGCGCTGGTCGCGTTCGGCTTCGACTCCCTGGTCGAGATCTGGGCGTCGGTCGTCGTCATCCGCCACCTCGAGCGGACCAGGACGCATTCGGCAACGCACTCTCCTGCGCCGGCGCTCCGCCTCGTGGCCGCTGCCTTCGCGATCCTGGCCGCGTACCTGCTGACCGCGGCGTCGATCCGGCTCGCAACCGGCGCGCAACCCGGTGGCTCGCCGATCGGGATCGCCTACCTTGCCGTCACCGTCCTCGTCATGTTGGGCCTGGCGCGCGCGAAGGCTGCGGTCGGCCGTGACCTCGGTGACACGCCGCTCGGAGCGGAGGCACGGATGACGCTCCTCGACGCCTTCCTGGCCGCGTCCGTGCTGGCCGCGCTCGCCCTCGACGCCGCCCTCGACTGGTGGTGGGCGGATCCGCTCGCGGCGATGCTGGTCGGTGCGGCTGCCGCCCTCGAGGCTCGCGAGAACTTCCTCCTGGCCCCCAGCGACTCGGCGACGTGATCGTTCAGCGGGCGCGGGAACGCGTCTCGTGCGGTGCGGAGCCGTCCCGGTCCGGCTCGACGAACCACTCGTCGCGGACCCATTCCCGGTAGAGCGGACCGCCGAACCCGTCGATCAGGGCGCTGGTCTGGCTCGTGTGGGCCCCGAGGGCATGGAGCTTGCGGTCGAGCACCTCGTCCGTCGGGTCGACCCACACCGCCAGTCGGTCCTCCGGGGTCGAGGGCGGACCCTCGGGGCCGAAGATCTCGAAGCGGTCGTGGACGTCACGGAAGCGTTCGACCCAGGACTCCGTCTGGGTGGCGTAGAGGAGCCGGCCCGCGAAGTCGGCGTTGGTGGCCGCGGCCGTCGTCCAGCCGCTCACGGCCCGGTGGTCGGGGTGACCGGTCATGCCGTCGGGGCCGAACGTGACGATGGTGTCCGGGCGGACCTCGTCGATGATCGCAACGATGCGCGCGACGGCCTCAGCCTCAGAAGCGGCGTCGCACGTGCCGTCCTCGTAGCCGAGCACATGGGCTTCGTCCACGCCGAGCACGGCGAGCGCGGCGCGGTGCTCGTCCGCGCGGATCTCGCGGAGCACGTGTGGCGGCAGCCGTTCTGGTTCGGGGGTGCCGTGCTCGCCGAGGGTTGCGGTGACGACAACGACGCGTGAGCCGGCTTCACGCGCGAACGCCATCAGCTCCGCGGAGAGGTAGACTTCGTCGTCGGGGTGCGCCCAGACGCCCAGCACGGTTCCCAGCGCAGCCGCGTCGGCCGGGCTGCGCACGATGATCGGCCGGGTCGAGTCGGTCGTGGTGTCCACGGGCTCAGGGTACGAGGACGTGCTTGCCCACGATGCGGCGGGCCTGGAAGTCGGCGAGGACCTGCGGCGCCTCGGCGAGCGGGTGCTCCGTGGGCGCAACCGGCTGGAGCTCGCCGGCCGCGACGAGCTCGAAGGTCCGGGCGAGGAGCGCGCCGGACTCGTCGAGGTGGGCAAAGGCCCAGGCGCCCCAGTCCACGCCCACGACGCTGCGATTGCGCAGGAGCACCTGGTTGGTCGCGAGCCGGGGGATCCCTGCGGTGAAGCCGATCACGAGATAGCGGCCGAAGTCGGTCAGCGCCCGCAGCGCGGGTTCGGCCAGCTCCCCGCCGACGGGGTCGTAGACGACGTCCACGCCGCCCCGGCCGCTCAGCTCCCGCGCCCGGGTCTTGAGGTCCTCGGTCCCGTAGTCGATCGTGTGGTGCGCGCCGCGGGCCGCCGCGGCTCGCACCTTCTCGGGCGACGATGCTCCCGCGATCACGGTCGCACCCAGCGCGCGGCCGACGTCGACGGCGGCGGAGCCCACACCGCCGCCCGCCCCCAGGACGAGCAGGACCTCCCCGGCCCGGAGGGCGCCCCGTCGCTCGAGAGCGAACAGCGTCGTGCCGTAGGCCTGGACGACGCTGGCCGCGACGCCGAGCGAGACGCCGTCGGGGACGGGGACGACGGTGTCCGCGCCGGTCACGACGCGTTCCGCGAATGCCCCCCCGATCGAGAGCGCCGCGATCCGGTCCCCGACGGCGGTTCGCTGCACGCCCTCGCCGATCGCCTCGACGACGCCCGCGACCTCCATGCCGGGGACGAACGGCGGTGCCGGCTTCACCTGGTACTTGCCCTCGACGAGGAGCGAGTCGGCGAAGTTCACGCCGGCCGCGCCGACCGCGATGCGGACCTCCCCGGGGCCGGGTTCGGGTGTCGGACGCTCCTCGACGACGAGCCCGGACGGGGGACCGAGCTCCCGGCACACCACCGCACGCATCACCCGATCCTAGGGGCGTCGCGTGCGGCGGCCGGAGGTCGTGCTACATACGCTGCGGGACCGGCTCGGCGCCTGCAGTCGGCTCAAGCGCGCGGGGTGGACGCCGATGTAGGGCCGACGACGAGGGGGGACCGGCATGGCGAAGCAGCGCTTCTTCGAGGACACGGACTTCGAGTTCAGTGCGCTCATCGCGCTGGGCGGCGCGCCCTACCGCCTGGCGGAGGTGGGTGAGGTCTTCGCGACCGCGGACCGGATCGCGGACGGGGACTACGACTCCTGGTTCGACACGTGGGTGGCGACGGCCGAACGCGTCCGGGCCGACGCCGAGCGTGCCGAAGCTCACGGTCACCGCGAGAGTGCGTGCGACGCGTACCTTCGCGCCGCGCACTACCTCGGGATCGCGTTCTTCTTCGTGCTCGGCACAAGCGACCCGTCACGGTCGCTTTCGACCTGGCGCCGCCATCGCGACTGTTTCGACCGCTCGATGCAGCTCTGGCCGACGCCCGTCGAACGGGTCGAGATCCCCTACGAGGACGCCGCGCTCCAGGGCTACTTCTACAAGGCGGCCGACGGTGAGCGGCCGCTCGTCGTCCTGAACAACGGCAGCGACGGCCCGGTCAGCGACATGATCGAGATGGGCGTCGTCGACGCGGTTTCCCGCGGCTGGCACGCGCTCGTGTTCGACGGTCCCGGCCAGGGCCAGGCGCTCTACGAGCAGGGCCTGTACTTCCGCCACGACTGGGAGGCGGTGATCACGCCGGTCGTCGACTACGCGCGTGGACGCACGGACGTCGACCCCGACAAGATCGTGCTGTCGGGGAACAGCCAGGCGGGCTACTGGGTGCCGCGTGCGGCCGCGTTCGAGCACCGTCTTGCCGCGGCCGTCGCCGACCCGGGCGTGGTACAGGTCAGGACCTCGTGGGTGGCCCACATCCCCGACGAGCTGCTCCAGATGCTCGACGCGGGCGAGGACGAGCAGTTCGACGCGATCATGCGCGACGCGCTGAAGGACGACCGCAAGGCGCGTTTCACGATCGCGAAGCGCATGGAGCCCTACGGGACCGACTCCATGGCAGCGGTGCTCCACGAGCTCGAACGCTGGGACCTCACCGACGTCGCCGCGTCGATCACCTGCCCGATCCTCGTCACCGATCCCGATGACGAGCAGTTCTGGCCCGGCCAGTCGCGTCAGCTCTACGACCTCGTGACCGAGCCGCGCAAGGAGCTCGTGCGCTTCACCGCCGAAGAGGGCGGGAACTGGCACTGCGAGCCGTTGGCGCCGCAGCTGCGCGGACAGCGAGTCTTCGACTGGCTGGACCACACGGTCGGCCGGCCCGGGTAGGCGACGGCCGTCGTCGGCTACGCGCGACCGGCGGTGCCCAGCGCGAGCACCTCGGCGAAGCCCTCGTCGATGCAGTCGACGAGCACCTCCGGGTCGGGCACGGCCGCGACGTCGCAGTTCACGCCGATGCAGCAGGTTTCGCCGTGGGACATGAGTGTGACGTTGGCGGCGGCTCCCTCGCAGGGGCCGAACCCGTACCAGCGCAGGATCTCGGCTCCGGCGGCGTAGCAGCGGAACGGCAGACCGGGGACGTTGCTGGCGAGGAAGTCGACGTGCTCGAGCATTCCCTCGAACACCAGCGTCATGACCGCGGTGGGGAGCCGGTTGAGCACGCCCGCGATCGACGTCGTCACGGCCGCCGCGGGTTCGTGCTGGACACGCTCGCTGATGTCGTGGATCCGGGCCATGCGGGTGGTCGGATCCCGCTCGGCGGTCGGCACCAACATCCGCAGCGGCACGAGCCGGTTCCCCCCGAGGGGCTCCTCGTCACCACGCAGGTTCATGGGCATCGTCATCCGCAGCTCGGGCACGGGGTGGCCGTGTCGCCGGTGGTAGCGGTCGAAGCCGCCGCAGACCGCGGCGACGAACGCGTCATTGAGCGAGGCATCTCTCTTCTTGGCTGCACGCTTGAGGTCGTCGAGCGCGACGTCGAAGGTGAAGTAGCGCCAGCGAGTGCTGCGCCCCGTCATGATCGGTGAACACGTCTGCAACGCGGGCCGTAGCAGCCGGTACGTCGAGGCCGCGACCCGCCCCAGGCCCTCCATCGACCGGATCGGATGACGCAGGCTCGACGCCGCCCGGCCGGCCAGCCCGGGCGCGTGTGCGCTCGTGTCGAACAGCGCGCGCGCCGAGCGGACGAGCGTGTCGCGCTCGAGGCCGAGGAGCCCGAACTGCTCGGGCGCGGGTTCCTCGGGCATCGGTCCCTCGTCGGCCGGCTCGCGTTCCTGGTCGACCGTGAACAGCGCGAGCTGCATGCCGCCGACCCCGTCGGCGAGGGAGTGGTGCAACTTCTGGACCAGCGCGGCACGGCCGTCTTCGAGGCCCTCGAAGAGCGTGTACTCCCACAGCGGCCGGTGGCGGTCGAGCCCGGCCATGGCCGATGCCTGGGCGAAGTCGAGGACGGTGCGAAAGTCGTGCGGCGGTGGTGCCGCGACCCGGCGCAGGTGGTAGGCGAGGTCGAAGTTGGGGTCGGTCTCGTAGCGAGGGGGACCGAGGAGCCGGGGCGGCTCGACGACCCGTTGGCGGAGACGGGGGAACCGGCGGGTCAAGCGCCGGGTCCGGTCGACGATCCGATCCCAGTCGGGGCTGCGGTCGAGGACCATGATCGCGGTGACCGTGCTGCGCAGCTTCGGGTCACGCTCCATGTTCCACATGAGCGCGTCGGAGTCGGTCATCCGGTCCGGGAACGCGAGTTCCGTGGTGGTCGGCCGCTGCGCCATGTTTCCCCCTCGACGCCCCGGCAGCTCCGATTTGGACCCTACGGGTCCCGGGGCCTTCGGGCCAGTGTCCTTTGGCCCGTGCAGTCCTCGCCGGTTCGCGCCATGATGCCCCCGAACGGGGGAGGACGGGCGACGTGCCCAGCTTCGAGCGGGGCGACCTCACGCTCCACTACAGCGTCCGGGGCCGGCCGGGGGCGCCGGCCGTCGTGCTCATGCACGGTCTCACCCTGTCGTCGCGCTCGATGGAGCGCCTGGCCGGCTTGCTTCCCGGCTACCGGGTGGTCCTCTTCGACCTGCACGGGCACGGGAAGTCGTCGCGGCCGAACGATCCCGACCGGTACACGATGCACGAGTTCGCCGACGACGTCGCCGCGCTTCTCGACCATCTCGGCCTCGAGCGCGCGGTCGTCGGCGGCATGTCGCTCGGTGCCAACGTCGCCTTCCAGCTCGCCCTCGACCACCCGGACCGGGTCCGAGGCCTGATCCTCGAGATGCCCGTCTTCGGCCGGGGTGAAGTGGCCGCGCGCCTCCTCTTCCGTGCTCTGAACCTGATGTTCCTCGGGGTGGCTCCGATCGGTGACGCGTTGCGGCCGGTGCTCGGCCGGGTCCCGCTGCCTCGCGGCGTGGCCCCCGAGATCAAGCAGGCGACCGAGTACGTCACGGGTGATCACCGGGCCCTGGCCGCGATCGCGCGCGGACTGCTCCGCGAGGAGCCGCCACCATCCGACGCCGAGACCCTGGCGCGTGTGGACGTCCCGACGTTGCTCGTCGGCCACAAGGGTGACCCGCTGCACGTGCTCGCCGACGTGGAGGAGGTGGCGGACCGACTCCCCGACTCCACGCTGATCGCGACGGCGACGTTCTTCGATTTCCGCGTGCACCCCGACCGTCTCGCGAAGGAGATCACCCGCGTGCTGGAGAGGTGGGGCTTGTCCCCGGCCGTCAGCGCCTGACGCGCGCTCCGCTCAGGTGGCGGTCGCCGGATCGCGGCCGAAGAGCTTCAACAACCGCGTCTGCACGTCGTCGTCGGGTGCCGGCGGGATCGGCGGGGCGAAGTAGTCGGGCATCGACGCGAAGATCTCGGCGTAGGGCTCGGCCCAGCGCAGGCACGGTTCGGCGAGGTCGTCGTCGATCCGGTCGTCGGTCCCGATGCCACGGGCGAGATCCCAGGCGTGCACGACGAGATCGGCGTACCGCTGCCACAGGTACTCCTCGGCGGGCAGGTTGCCGAACGAGAGATGGACGACCCGGCCGAGGTCGTCGAGCGCCTCCGCCGCCGTGCAGGCCGCCTCGGCCGAAGAGCGCCACGCGGCTTTTGGGTCGGTGCTGAGCACGTCGCCCGAGAACCGGTCGCCCACCTCCTCGATCGTCCGCCCTTCGAGGATCGGCGGGACCCAGAGGTTCTCGCCGACGTTGTGGTCGACGAGCGCGGTGACGTCCCACTCGCTGCAGGGGGTGGGGCGGTGCCAGTCGTCGTTCCCGATCGCGGCGACGGCCTCGGAGAAGCGCTCCGCTCCTCGTCGATGGAGCTGGATGATCACGGGTTAACCGGTGGGGGAGCTGGGCCGGAAGAGCAGCTGTTGGGTGCTCGAGGCGAGCAGTCGGCCGTCCTCGGACCACACCCGGGCGACACCTCCGGCGAGGCCGTCGGCGGCCACCGGCGCTTCGGCCTCGAGGAGCAGGTACTCGGAACCGCGCGGGAGCTGGTGGAAGGTGACCGCGACGTCGAGGTTCGGCGCGATCCAGCGGTCGGACTCCTCCGGTGGGAGGCCGCGCGCGATCGCCGGCCAGGCCGCGATGTCGCAGAGCATCGCCACTCGGGCGGCCTCGAGGCGCGGGTCGTCGAAGACGGCCGTCGGCCGGTACCGGAACCAGGCTCGCCAGCGGGGCTCGAATGCGCGGGTGCCCCACTCGTCGTGCGGTAGCCAGTCCACGGGCCGGTACTCGAGGTTGGTCCAGAATCGGTACCGCTCGGACGGGTCGTCGCCCTGCTCCTCGATGGTCGGCACCTCGGCAGGCGGCGGCACGTCCGGCGCAACCGTCCAGTCGGCGGCCGGACCCTCGAGGTCCTCGTCGACCATCCACACCAACGCCTCGGCGATCTCGCGAATGTGCTGCGAGATGCGGACCCGTACGGCCTCGCCGCGGCGTCCCACCCGCAGGGTGTGCGCCTCGACCTCGGCCTCGGAGAAGTCGCCCACCCCGAGGAACTGGCACGTGATGCTGGCCGGCCGCATGAACCCGGCGTGCTCGCCCGCGACCCGCAGCATGATCGCGACCAGGTAGCCGCCGCATGGCCCCCAGATCTCCCAGTCCGGTGACAGGCGCGCGTGGTACTCACCGTCGGCCCCGTTGACCTCCGTGTCCACGCCCAGATCCCCCATGGCCCCGGAACCTAGCCGTACCGATCGGTGACGCGTGCGGCAAGCTGCTCGGGAAGCCGCTCGCGGTTCGACTCGGTCACCTCGAGCAGCTCGACGTCCGGTCGTCCTTTCCATCCGTCCGTGCGGGGGTGCCGGTGGCGATGCACTGTGGCGACGAGGTCGACATCGCCGGCGAAGAGCTCGTCGACCGCGGCGCAGAACGCCGGCGACGCGATCTCCATCTTGCCGAGCTCGTCGACGGCGACGATCGCTCCCGCCGGTACCGCGAGGGCCGGGAGCGCGAGGCGTTCGAACGCGTCCGTGTCGACGCCGTACTTCCCGACTCGGGGAGGGCCGGGGAAGCTCACGCGGGCGAGCGTGGCGCGGGCTCCCGCGACGGTCTCGATCGCGAACCCGACCCGCTGTCGCCCCTCGCGGAGCTCCTCGGTCGTGAAGCCGGCCAGTGGTACGTCCCGCTCGCGGAGGAGCTCGACGAGCCGGCGGACGATGGTCGTCTTGCCGACGCCCGGGCGTCCTTCGAGGAGAATGCGCACGGTCGGCGCGGTCTAGCGGCGCTCGTCGAAGCGCCAGAGGCCGGCGCGCGCCGCGGCCGCGTACGCGGCCTCGAGCTCGGTCGGGCGTGGGCGACGGTCGATGTCCTCGTGGCGCGTCTGCCCGGCCCGATTCGCGGCGCCCACCCGGTGCGCGGGTCGGTACTGGCCCATGACGTTCACGTACGTGTCGGGCGAGACCTCGTCGGCGAGCCAGTCGAAGATCGCCGCGGCCTCGTCCTGCTGACCGGGCATGACGAGGTGGCGCACGAGCAGCCCGCGTCGGGCCAGGCCGTCTTCACCGAAGACGAGGTCGCCGACCTGGCGGTGCATCTCGACGATCGCCTCGCGCGCCCACGCCGGGTAGTCGGTGGCGCGTGCGAGCGAGCGTGCGGTCTCCGTACGCCAGAACTTGAAGTCCGGCATGTAGATGTCGACGAGCCCGTCCATCAGGCGCAAGGATTCGACCGAGTCGTAGGCGCTCGTGTTGTAGACGACGGGGACGCGCAGGCCCCGGTCGACCGCGGCGGCGATCGCCTCGACCACCTGCGGGACGACGTGCTCGGGCGTGACGAAGTTGACGTTGTGGCAGCCCCGCTCCTGGAGCCCGAGCATGATCGCCGCCAGCTCGTCCGCGGTGCGTTCGACGCCTGCGCGCTGCTGGGCGATGTCCCAGTTCTGGCAGAAGACGCAGCGCAGGTTGCACAGCGCGAAGAAGATCGTTTCCGAGCCGTTCCAGCCCCGCAGGCAGTCCTCCTCGCCGAAGTGGGGAAAGGCCGAGGCCACGATCGCGTGGCGTCCGACGTTGCAGGTGCCGAGCTCGCCCTCGACGCGGTTCACGGCGCAGTCCCGCGGGCACGCCCGGCAGTCGGCGAGCTCCCGGCGGGCTGCTTCGAGCTTCCCGGCGAGGCGCCCCTCTTGGGCCGTGGACCGGTAGGCAGGTTCGAAGTGGTCGAGGACGAAGCGGTCACCACCCGCGATCCGGGCGTCGTGCACAAGTGATCGCATCGACCTCAGCGTACCGACGGCGCCCGCAGGGGGACGGCGCTCACTCCTCCCGGAGCAGCGTCAGTAGCACGACGGAGGGCTCGCTCGCGACGAGCGAGTGGGGGAGCCTTGGAGGGAGGTGGGCCCAGGAGCCCGGGCCCGCGTCGACCGCCTCGCCGGCGCCGAGGGTGAGCGCGATCCGACCGCGCAGGACCTGGATGATGACCGGGGCTGCGGCGGTGTGCTCGCTCAGCTCCTGGCCCGCGTCGAAGCCGAAGACGACGGCGCGGACACCGTCGCGGAAAACGGTTCGGCTGAGGATCCCGTCGGCCGGGATCTCGACCTCTGCTGCGATGTCGGGGATAAAGGTGGCGCTCATGGATCCTGCTCCGGGTCGCTCCGCGACCAGGGTGGCACCCGGGGACGGATCTCGCGGCGTCGGAGCGTTTCGTCAGCCGCGCGAGACTGCTCGCGATGCGCGACCCGTTCGACTTCACGAGCACTTACGTCCACCTCGGATTGGGATCGAGAGCGATCCCGGTCGCCGACTTCGAGTGGAGCCCCGAGTTCCTCGAGCGCTACGAACGTCTCGCCGCTGCCGACGGCGAGGAGGGGCGCATGGTCTGCCTCATCCGCCAGGCGGCGACGTGGGACACGTGGGAGCGTCATCCGGCGGGGGAGGAGCTCGTGGCCCAGCTCACGGGCGAGAGTGTGCTGATCCGCGAGGTCGACGGCGGAGCGGAGCGCGTCGAGCTCCACGCGTCGATGGCGACGATCAACCCGAAGGGCGTCTGGCACACTGCCGACGTCGTCGAGCCCGGCTGGGTGCTCTTCGTCACCCCGGGACTGGGAACCGAGCACAAGCCGAGATGAGATCCCGGGGGCGGCGACTCCTGGCGTTCGCCGCGCTCGGCCTGCTCGTGCTCGGTGCCTGCTCCAGTGGCGGGAACGACGAGGCGGGCGACGCGTCGGATGCCGCTCCCGCCACCGGCGACGGCACCGCGCCGAGCGGGAGCGAGACGACCGCCGGCAGCTCGTCGGGCCCGATGTCGGGTGATGACTGTGTGGTCGGTACCTGGGAGCTCGGCGAGCAAGCGGTCCAGGCGCAGTACGACGCGCTCGGGGCTCAGTCCGGCGTCGCGTTCCAGGCTTCGGGGCGCGTCGAACTCGACGTCCGGACCGACGGCACGTTCACCTACGTGCCCGACAACCTGTCGCTGACCGTCGAGCAGGCGAGCACGGTGACCGAGATCAGCCTCGGCGGCACCTCGTCGGGGACCTACACCACCGACGGCGAAACGCTGCAGATGCAGGTCACCGACGGCGGGCTCGAGGTCATGATCGCGATCGACGGCCAGCCGGTCGATCCTTTCGTCCTGTTCGGCGAAGGAGGCAGCCTCACGCAGACCCCGTTCGACAACGCCTCATATCGCTGTGAGGACGGGAATCTCGTGATCGTGACCGCCGGCACCACCGACGCCGGCGCCGAGCTCGTGCTCATTCCTGCCTGAGGGCATCGCCCTCGATCAGCGCTCGATGATGGTCTCGTCGAGCACCTCGCCGTTCTCGGCGACGGCGCGGATCGTGAGCTCGTGCCCCGCGAGCTCACCGGCGACGAAGTGGTACTGGACCGCGGCGGCCTGCTCGATCGACGCGTCGTCGCACGGGTCCCGTTCCTCGTAGAGACTCTTGCCGCCCGCGCCGGTGACGACGTAGGTGACGCCGTCCGCCGACGCGAAGCGCTCGTACAGGTGGTCATGACCGGTGAGCACCAACGCGACCCGGTGCTCCTCGAGCACGGGGACCCAGTGGTCGACCACGGCGTCGGTCGAGCCGTGGGGCCCGCACGAGTAGGCGGGTTGGTGGAACACCACGACGCGGAAGGGCGGTCCGGGCTCGGCGAGGCGCGCGTCCAGCCAGGCCGCCTGGGCGTCGTCGGGATGGTTGGCGTCGAGGAACAGGAACTGGATCCCGTCGAGCGTCTTCGCGTAGGGGAGCGCGGGGAGGCCGAGGAACGTGAGTTGCTCGTAGCCGTACCCGCCGAGGACGTCGTGGTTCCCGAGGGTCACCCACAGCGGCCTCGTCTCCAGCAGCGCCTCGTAGGGATCGACGAGGTCGGCCGCGAACAGACTCGGTTCGCCGCTCGGGTACACGTTGTCGCCAGTCGTGACGAGGGCGTCGACACGGTGGGACGACGCCCAGGTGGTCATCGCCGCCGCCACGTCGTCCTGGTGGGGCCCACCACCGAAGTCGCCGAAGGCGACGAACCCGGCGTCGGTGGTGAAGGAGTCGGGAGGCTGGGGCGGGGGTGGGCTCGCGGGTGGCGGGTCGCTGCCGGGCAGGCACGAGGCGAGCCCGATCACCAGGGCGAGCGCGGCCAGGACCGCAGTCGCGGGCGCGACGCGTCGGCGGACTCGCGTCCTGCTCACCTCACCAGGATCGTCCATCCGGCGCCTGCCCTTGAGTCGCCCCCGAGCCGGCCCGTCGCCGCCTACGGCGTCTCCGTGCCGTAGCGGGCCAGGAACGTTGCGGCCGCGGCCGCGACCCGCCGGTCGATCTCGTCGGACGAGGGCGGTTCGGCCATCCCCATCGCCACCTTCAGCTGGAGGTGCCCGACGATACCGGCGATGAAATGCTCGGCCGCGAGCTGCGTGTCTTCGACGCGCACCTCACCCCGGGCCTGCCGCTCCTCGAGGAACCGGCGGAAGTTGGCGTAGGTCACCGCAGGCCCATGCTCCCACACCACCCGGGCGAGCTCGGGGAAGCGCCCGTACTCGCCCAGGCACAGGCGGAGCAGCCCGATCGCACGCGGGCTCACCACCCCCTCGAGCGCGCGACGCCCGATGATCGTGAGGGCCTCTTCGAGCGGGACGTCGTCGACCGCGAGGGACGGCGTGCGGGAGCTCACCGACGCCGCGACCTGGTCCATCAACCCCGCCACGAGGGCGTCCTTCTCGGGGAAGTACTGGTAGAGGGTGGCCTTGGAGCCCCCCGCCTCGGCCACGATCATGTCCATCGTGGTCCCGACGAAGCCGTGCTCGGCGAAGAGCCGTTGGGCCACCTCCAGGTAGCGGGCGCGACGGTCCGTACTCGTCGTCGTCATCTGCTCTCTTGACCGCGGCGGTCCGTACCCGTACCGTACCGTACAGTTCACTGCTTGGGAGGAATGGTGACATGCCCTTGGACGTCACGGCCGCGACCGCGAGCCTGCCTACGACCACGATGATCCAGCGCGCCGACGAGGCTCGCGCCTACTCGTTCACGCCGACCGACCGCATGCGGTTCATGTTCGGCGACATCGACGGCGCACCGGACTTCTTCGACGAGTCCGGGGCCCGGGGCGACAGCGCGCCGCTGCACCGTCATCCCTGGGCGACGTGGGAGTACGTGCTCGAAGGGACGATCCGCTTCGTCATCGACGACGAGGAGCACCTGCTCTCGGCGGGCGATTTCGTCTACACGCCGCCCAACGCGGTCCACACCTACGTCATCGAGACCGACACCGCTCGCGCGGTCGGCTTCAACCACCCGGGCGGGCGCTTCGAGGAGCTCCAGCGAACCGTAGGACCGATGTTCGCCGCCGAGGGTGGTCCCGACATGGCGGCGATCGTGCAGCGCGCGGCCGAGCTCGGCGTCGAGATCCTCGGCCCGCCCCTGGAGCCGTCCCCGACCGCGACGTGACCGGCACCCGGCCGACGGCCGGGCGCGCGTTTAGGGAGCCCGGGGTCGGGCGGCTGCGCGTCGTGATCTCCGGCTGTGGGGGGCGAGGATGGTTCCGAGCAGCAGGAGGGCGATGCCGAGCACGGCGAAGAAGCGCAGCATGCCCGCGCCGGTGAAGGGCAGCGAGCCGGTGGTCTCGGTGCCGGTGGTCTCGGTGCCGGTCGCGGCCTGGACCTGCTCACCGGCGACGGCGGAGGTGCCGGCGGGCGTGCCCGGCGCGGAGGCGCCGGGGGAGGTGCCGTTGCCGGCGCCGGCCTGCTGATTCCCGGAGCCGCCGGGGGTGCCGGTGCCGCCACCGCTCCCTCCGCCGCCACCACTGCCGTCTCCTCCACCTCCGCCGGTGTTGGTGGTGTCGGCGGGGTCGACGACGCTGATCATCTCGCCGGGGTCGTGGTCGTGCTGGAGGGGCTGTTCGAAGACGAGCGAGCCGAATCCGGCGATCGCGGCGGTCTCTTCGTTGGGGCCGCCGGGGTCGAGAACGACCTTGTCACCGACCGCGAACCATTCGTCGACGCCGGCCACGAGGTGCAGGTCGTCTTGGGAAGCGATCTCGACCTCGGTGGCGCCCGCGTCGGCACCTTGGGTGCTGACGCTCTGGGGCAGGACGGGGATCTCGCCGGTGATGGAGAAGTCGTAGGGCGCCCAACCGTCGTCCTCGGTCCAGCTTTCGATCGTGCCGTCGGTTCCTTCGCGCAGGATGAGGGCGTCGGGGCCGCGGTCGAAGACGATGTCGCAAGTGGCGGCCTCCTGCGCGGGACGCAGCACCGTCCGCAGCCCGACGGTGAGCCCGCCTCCATCGATGCTGTCGATGCTGTGGTCGCAGGCCGGGTTCACGAGGAAGATCGTCTTGGGGTTGAGGTAGTCGGGTCGCGCCACGGGCGCGGGTTCGGAGAGGTCGACGTCGAGCGAGGTCGGCTCGCTGCGCAGCTGGACGTTGGCGCCGCGTAGGTAGAGCCAGCCGCTGTTGAGGGCGTCGACGGGGTCGAGGTAACTGGCCTGGGGGTCGTAGCGGACCGCGCGCGGCGTGTCGTGAGGGATCCACGCCCACATCGCCTCCGAGTCCGGGTTGTTGGTCGAGAACTCCTGCAGGTAGCCGTTGCGGCCCGCAGGGTCGTTCCAGCTCGCGGACTCGACGTGCTTGAAGCCGATCTCCTCCATCCGTTCGTAGACCTCGAGCCGGGCCGCCTCCGGAAGCGGGCTGAAGTCGGCCTGGATCACCGCCATCGCGTCCATGTCGCCGGTCCCGCGCTTCAGACCCTCTCCGGCGTCCCAGCGCGCGATGTACATCGGACGGCCGTCGGTGCCCTCGGTGAGGATCGGGTCGAAGGGCACCCGCTCGTAGAAGTGGTCGAAGGCATCGGGCGGCACGGCTCGCCCCTCTTCGACGTTGGTGCGCCAGTCGAGCGTGCCGCTCTTCTTGTGGATCGGCAGGCCGTTCACCTTGTAGTCGGTGAGCCACTTGGCGCGCTCGCTCTTGGCGATGTCACCGCCCGCGCCGGTCTCGGGATCGGCGCCTTTGCCCCACCATTCCTCGTGGCGCTTCTTCCAGCGGGCGAGCACGAGTGCACGCGTGTCCGCGTCGGCGCCGGCGAGCGACGCCTCCACCTCGCTCAGCGGGGGCGGCTGCTTGATGATGACCTCGTCGATGTTTTCGGCGGGGACGCCGAGGCGATCGACGTCGGTCGGTGAGCCGTTCTTGGCCTTGACGTAGAACTCCTTCGGATAGTGCGTTCCATCCTCGATCTTGGGAAGGGCTTCCACGCCACGGCGACGCACCACGAGGATCGTGCCGGTCTCGTCGACGAACTCCTGGGCCTTGCGGTTCATCTCCCGGTCGATGCCGAAGATGCCGCGCCCGTGCGTCTCGTAGTCGAGCGGTGCCCCGTCGGGCAGGTCGCGTGCCGCGGCCCCCACCAGCGCGTCGCCGTCCTGAGCGAGGGTGGTCTCGGCGCGTGCCAAGGCCCGCTCCGCCCACAACGCGCGCCCGGTCGTTCCGATCAGCCGGCACACTCCCACCGCCCGAGCGAGGACGACGTCGGGGAACTGGCCCGCGATCCCTCCCGCGAGCGCAGCCTGGGCCGCGAGATCGCCCTCGCGGAACGAGCGGAGCATCTCGTTGAACCAGGCGAACACGGCGTCGTTCACGTGGTCGCGCGCCTGCGCGATCCCGTACCCCAGGTCGGAGACCATGGTCTCGGCCAACGACGTGAGGAACTGCTCGCGCTCGGCGTCGTCGAGGTTCGCCCACACCGTCAGGACGTACTCGTCCCACTTCTCCGGGAAGCCGGCGATCGTGTCGGCAAGCTGTAGGGGCAAGGTCGTGAGCTGGACGAGCGACTTGGCCCACTGCGTGGCCGAGTCGAGGAACGACGCGCCGAAGCGGTAGAGGACCTCGCTCGGGGTGGCGAAGTTCTCCGGCGGCCGGTCCCGCGTGTCGACGCGCACGACGTGTTCGTCGGCACCGGTCGCGACCAGGATCTGGTCGGCGGTGAGCGCGGTGCGGTCCTCGCCGTCGAGCTCGTAGGCCTCGGGCGCGTAGGTCACCGTGCCGCGAGTCCCACCGTCGAGGATCGTGTGCACGGGCGCGACGAAGTCGATCTGCTCGCCCGGCGCGAGCACCCGGCGCACCCCGATCCCGCACTCCTCGTCGGGCGGGGTCGAACCCTCCGGGATCGGGATCCCGTACGACGCGTTGCCCTCCAGGCCGGGCACGACCGTGACCTCGATCGTCTTGTCCAGGGTGCGGTTCTCGAGCGTCCCGTGGATCTCCCACGACTCGCCGCCGTCGACCCACGGCTCGAACCCGCCACCGGGCGCCACTCGCTGCTCGACCGTGCCCTCGTCGATCTCCGCGTCGAAGAACAGCTCGGTGCCCTCGGCGATCTCGATCCGGCCGGTGTCACCGCCCGAGACGGCCAGCGGCGGGGCGCCGTCCTGGGCGATCAACCCGTTCGCCTGCACGCGCAGGTCCACGGTCCCGGCGTCGAGCGCGAGGCCGGTGAACTCTTGGGTCACCGACGGAGGCGGCTGGCCCTCCACCGCACCCGGGATCGTGCCCACGTCGACCGACGTCGGCGGGTCGGTGGGCACCTCGTTGTCGTTCTCGTCGAGCTCGCTGTAGCTGAACGCCTGGTAGCCGGGCGGCGGCGCCACCTCGGTCACCAGCTGCGGCTCGAATGCGTCCAAGGTGACGTCGACCGGATCCGCGAACGGGTTCGTCACCGTCACCGTCACCGTCGCCGGCTCGGGCTGCGGTCCGCTCTGGTCGGGCTTCTCCTCAAGGTCGACGGTGTCGGGATCGACCGTCACCTCCACGTCCAGCGCGCCGACCCGCCCGTTGCGCTCGTTCTCCACCGGCCCGATGGGCCGGCCGGCCGCGTCCATCCCCGTCGCCGAGCTGCGCACGGAGAACGCGCCCGGCTGCGCGGCTTCGAACTCGTAGTCGAAGCTCACCTCCTCACCCGGCGCCAACGTCAACCCATCCGGACCCGGCAGGTCCCCCGGGTCCGGCTCCGACACCGGCGTCAACGCCGCATCCGGCACCACGTCGAGCGGATCCCCCACGAACGACACGTTCGTCAGGTCCCCCACCCCCTCGGTCGCGCTCAACGTGACCCGGACCGGCACCGTGTCACCGGGCGAGAACAACGCCGACGCAGCACCCGGGAACGACAACCCCACCCCCAACTGCGGCGCGTCGATCTCGACGGGACACTCGGCGCTGTCGGAGCTGCCGTTGACGTCGGTCACCGTGACCGTCGCCGTATAGCTACCCGGGAGCGTGTAGGTATGGTTCGTCAGCGGTGGAGCCGGCGGCGCGATCGTGCTGCCGTCGCCGAAGTCCCATTCGGTGACGAGCCCGTCGCCGACGTTGTCGACCGAGTCAGTGGCGTCGAACTCGACCACCCCCGGTACCGTCGCCGACGGGCGCACCGCGCAGACGGCTTCCGGCCCGGGACCGATCGGTCCGCCGCCCCCGCACAGGTTGCCCTCTTCCCGGTAGAGGACCAGCCAGCTTTTGCTCTGCAATTCCGCCAGGGCGGCGTCGTACTGGTCCATCCGTTCCTGGACGGTCGCCGCGGAGTCGAGGGAGGTGTAGGTGATGAAGTAGGGGCCGCCGCCGAGTTGCATGCGCTTGTGCGAGAGGCTCGGCAGGACGAACGGGAGGTTCTCGGGCACCTCCCCCTCCGGACCGAGGGCGAAGTGGGTGGGGCTGACCCCTCCGAAGTTCCCGCCCTCGGGGAAGAACCCTCCGTCCGAGGGCCAGATGAAGAGCATGCACGCCCCGAGCGATCCGTCGGAGGGTCCCGCGTAGGTGGGCGCCGGGGGACCGAGCTCGACCCACCGGGCCGTGCGCGTGCACCCCACGGGACCCTCGGTGCACACCCCGCTCGCCTCCTTCGGGACGAGTGAGGCCCAGCCGGCGAGCGCGTAGTCCGGATGGGTGAGGTGGAGCCAGTCCTCGACACCGTCAGGGATCGGCGGGTCCTCCGCGGCGGCGGGCTTCGGCGACGCCAGCACGACGGTGAACGACGCAACGCCCACCAGTGCGGCGAGGATCAACGCGAGGGCGGCGCGCGCGCGGTGGGCCTGGGCCGGCGGGCACCATGACGCACAGCTGGCGACAGATCGGTCACAGCGGCCGCGTTGCGACCTGCACTCCCACTCCATGCGCTCTGGTGCCTCCGACCCGGATCCCGGAGGAGCGTACTTCTACGTGAACGACGGCTCGACCCCGGGCGGCGTCAAGGTCGTTCTAACAGGTGCGAAGACGGCTATAGCGATCCCATCCGCTGCGTTCGTGACGGTGACGGGCGAGTGCTCGCTCGACGCCGACGGCAGCGCGATCGTCCGCCCGCGGTCCCAGGCGGATGTGGTGGCGGTGCTGTAGACCG
>CAYRHS010000019.1:0-26773 GCA_964424125.1 uncultured Burkholderiales bacterium | reverse complement strand
AACCCGAAGTACTTCCTCGACGTCGTCGACGCCGCCGAACGTCTCGGCTACGAGTCGGTCTGGCTGCCGGAGCACCTCGTGTTCCCGGTGGGGATGAGTGGCTCGCCCCACCATGGCGCGGAGCATCCGCCGGTCCCACCGACCACTCCGGTCTACGACGTGTTCACGTACCTCGCCTACCTGGCCGGGCGGACGCGGCGGGTCCGCCTCGGCACGCACGTGTACAACCTCGCGCTGCGGCATCCGTTCGTCGCGGCGCGCGCCGTCCAGACGCTCGACGCGGTCTCCGGCGGACGAGTCGAACTCGGCATCGGCGCGGGCTGGTTGGCCGAGGAGTGGCAGGCCGTCGGCCTCGACTTTCGGACCCGTGGTCGCCGTCTCGACGAGGCGCTGGCGGTCTGCAAGCGACTCTGGACCGAACCCGAGATCGAGCACCACGGCGAGTTCTTCGACTTCGAGCCGGTGGCGTTCGAGCCGAAGCCGGTGCAGCGCCCCCACCCGCCGATCCTCGTCGGCGGCGAGAGTGATGCCGCGTTCCGGCGCGCCGCGACGGCCGGGGACGGCTGGATCGGGATGGATCACGACCTCGGGTCGGCTCGCGCCCTCGTCCTGCGGCTGCGCAGCCTCCTGGGCGATCACGCGGGCGACGACGACTTCGAGATCTGCATCGGGGCACGAATCAACCACGCCGCGACGGTCGAACGTTACGCGGAGTTGGGCGTGACCCGGCTGATCGTCGCTCCGTGGGAGCGGTCGCGCGATGCGCTCGACGCTCTCGAGCGCCTGGCCGAGCTCGTCGGGCTCGGCGGCTGAGCGGCGCCGCGCCGCTACTGGACGGCGACGCGCGCGGCAGCGATCTCCTCGGCGTCGGCCTCTGCCGGGGCGAGCGCGAGGAATGCCAGGCCGTCGTCTTCCCACCACAGGATCCCGACCGTGTCGGTCGTCGAATCGACGATCCGGAACATGGACCTGCTCCCGACCTCGATCGCCTGCGGTGCTACGCCGGCGCGAAGGCCCACGCCGGCCACGAACGCGTCCCGCGCGCTCGCCTCGTCGAGCTGCTCGCCGAACTGGTAGGCGACGAGGACGCCGACGGACCCGTTCTCTCGTTGCACCACGCGGGCGTCGACCGCCTCGACGAGCGGGTTTCCGGGCTCGGCCGAGAGTCCCGCGGCGAAGAAGTCGATCGCCTCCTGCGGGAGGAGCGCGTATTGGAAGCCGGGGATCGCGGGGAACGCGACCTCATCGAGGTCGTCCGGTTCGGTGGTCGTCGTCGTGGCCTCCGCCGCCGAAGACTGTTGATCGGGCTCGGAGCTCGTGGGTGAGCTCGCGTCCGCTCCGTTGTCGGGAGCATCGCTGCCGCCACCCGAGCAAGCGCCCAACAGCGCGGCCACGAGCGCGGCCACGGCGAGGTGCCGGAACGGTCCGGTCGTGCGCTCCACGGCCGCACGGTACAGCGAGGCAACGCGTGCGTCGCGTCGCCTTCAGGCGTCGGCGTCCTCGAGGTCCTGGAGGAGCGCCTCGGGGTGGTCGCTGAAGTCTCGGATCGTCCCCCGGTTCCGGAACGCGATCTCCATCTGCTCCGGCTGCATCGTGTAGCACACACCGATCAGGGGGTATTCGAGGTCTGCCGCCCGGGGATACCGGTCGAGGTCCATCCCGTGTCCCATGCCGATGTCACACGCACGGCGAAGGACGATCGCGGCCTCGGCCTGCTCGGGGTCGAGCGCGTGGTCCGCCCAGCGCATGAAACCGCCCCGCCACTGGGTCTCGGAGAAGGGCGGAGGGTCGATGCAACGGCGTTCGCCGTCGGAGCCCCACTCGAGCGTCCACTCCATGCAGGGCTCGTCGTCGCGCGCAAGGGTCGCTCGCTGCCTTCGCTCCGTCAGCGGAGGCAGGGTGGCGTCGTACGAGCGCTCGACCCGCCCGGCGGCCGCGTGGGTGATCGTCAGCGCGGCCAGGTCGAACATGTGGGTGCAGTTGTCGCGCGGGCTCGTGAAGCGAGCGGCGTGGGTCACCCGCTCGAAGAGCGGTGCACCCTCGAGTTCCCGCAACGGCGCGGCCGCGTCCGGACACGTCGCCCAGGGGAACCGGCGGGCCTCACCCACGACCGCGGTCACCCGGGTCCCGTCGTGTCGCAGGGTCACGCGGAAGCGGTGGAAATCGTCCTCGAGGTCGCCGACGACGACCCCGGGCTCCTGTGTGACCAGCCTGATCCGGCGCCGATAGGTCACGCGCCGGGCCGGAGGCCTTCGCCGAGGAATCGGATCGTGCGCGCGTGGAACCGCCAGCGGTCGGGATCGCGCACGAGCTCGTCGTGGTACCTGCCGGCCGTGCTCACCTTGTACTCGCCGTCCTCCTGGCGCAGGTAGAGGAAGTCGGTCCAGGCCCAGGCCCGGTCGCCGTGGAGATCGATGACCGTGTTGTAGGTGACGTGTTGGCCGGGCGGTGTGCTCGGGTCCCAGGCACCGACGTGCTCGCGGATCTCGCCTCGTCCGTGACGGGTCGTCCCGAAGACCGTGAACGTCCCGTCCACCGCGAACAGCTCGGCGAAGTCGTCGGCCCGCCCGTCGTCGTAGGCGTGGCAGTACTCGGCGAGCAGTCGCCGAATCACCGACTCGTCGGTGAACTCGCTCATCGTGACCTCCCGCGGCATGTTCGCGCGCATCTGACGCGAGCGCGGGTTCCGGGCACAATGGGCGGCGTGACCGTCATCGACGCCGATACGCACCTCTTCGAGACACGGGACCTCTGGCGCACGTACTGCGATCCCGAGACGCGAGAAGCCGCCCTCAGGCTCGACGACGACGAGCTCGGGTGGACGTGGCTGATGCACGGCGATCGCCGGCTCCACGTCGCCGACCGTCACCGCCCGGGCGAAGTCGACGAGATCGGTCGCGACCGCCGCCGCCTCGCGCGGGGCGAAGCGCCCGCTCGGCCCTACGACGAGACGGTCGACGCCGACTACCACGATCCTGCGGTTCGGCTGCGGCGTCTCGACGAGGAAGGCTTCGACGCGACGGTCCTGTTTCCCAACTTCGGGTTGTTGTGGGAGCGCCCGCTGGCCGACGACCTCCCGGCAACGCAGGCCAACATGGTCGCCTGGAACCGGTGGGCGGCCGACGTCGCGACCGCGGGAGGCGGTCGGCTCCATCCCGTCGCGCATCTGACCTTGCGTGACGCCGAGTGGTTCGTCGCCCAGCTCCCGTTCCTCGCCGAGTCGGGCATCCGGCTGGCAATGATCGCCCCGGCCCTCGTCGATGGGCGGCGACTGTCCGATCCGGTGCACGATCGGGTCTGGGCCGCGTGCTGCGACCAAGGGATCACGCCCGTGTTCCACGTCGCCGCGCAGCGCCGGCCGTTCGAGGATGCCTGGTACGAGGAGGACGCCGACGACGTGAACCCCGTCATGTCCTCGGTGTTCCTCTGGACGGCTCCGGCGATGGCGATCGCCGACCTCGCGGTGCACGGTGTGTTCGATCGGCTCCCCGACCTGCGAATCGGCGTCTTCGAGCTCTCGGCCGTCTGGCTCCCGCTCTTCCTCCTCAACCTGGACGGCGGTTACGACTTCCACGCCCGCTTCAACGGTGCCCCGCTGTCGGAGCTCACGGCGCGCCCGAGCGAGTACGTCCGGCGGCACGTGCGGGTGGCGGCGTTCAGCCAGGAACGACCCGATCGACTGACAGAGCACGTGGGAGACCTGTTCATGGCCTGCAGCGACTACCCGCACGCGGAGGGGACCGCCACGCCCCTCGCCGACTACCGCCGCGACTGCCCGAGGTCGTCCACGCCCGCCGACGCCCCCGGGCTCTTCGGTGGCAACGTCGCCTGGCTGCTGCGCCAGGACGCGGAGGTCGGGACGTCGTGACCGAAGCGATCGAGGAGCTCGTTCCGCGCCACGACGTCCCCCGTGGTGGGCGCAGCGGCTTCGTGGTCGTCGACGACCGCCAGATCCACTACCTGGAGTGGGGTCACAGCAGCGCGCCACCCGTCGTGTGCCTCCACGGCGGTGGGCAGACGGCCTATATGTGGGAGGAGCTCGGGACCGCGCTGGCTTCGGACCATCACGTGCTGGCCCCCGACCTGCCCGGCCACGGCGACTCGGATCCGTTGGCCGACGTCGAGGTCACGAAGCTGCTCGATCGGCGGGCGCTGTCGAACGCGCTGGTGCCCTTCCTGGTCGAGTTCGGTGTCGATCGCGGCGCCTTCGTCGGCGCTTCACTCGGAGGCATCACTGCCCTGACCCTCGCCGCCGACCGGCCCGAGTACGTCGCCGCCGTCGTGCTCGTGGACATCGGCCATCGCATGGAGGACGAAGGTGTGCGCCGCATCATCGAGTTCATGAAGGCGCACGAGTCCTTCGCCGACCTCGAAGAGGCCGCGGTCGCGGTCGCGGAGTACCTCCCGCAGCGCAAAGACGTGCGGCTCGAGAGCCTCAGCCGCAACCTGCGGGAGCGAGCCGACGGCCGCTGGGAGTGGAAGCACCAGCTCGGGCGGCGCATCCGCCAGCGCGAGGCGGAGGGGGTGACGTTCCAGTCCGGTCGCTGGCGCGACATGGTCGTCGGGATGGCCGACGAGGCCCGGGGGCTCACTTGTCCGGCGCTGGTGTTGCGGGGCAAGCAGAGCGACCTGCTCTCGGACGAGGGCGCACGGGAGATCACCGACCTCATCCCCGACGCCCGTCTGGCGCGCGTCCACGGAGCCGGCCACCACGCCGCGGGCGACAACCCGGAGACGACCGTCGATCTCGTGCGGGGCTTCTTCGAGGAGATCGGCTGGTAGGGGAGCTCTACAGCCCGAAGCCCATGGGGGGGAGCCCCGGGTCCCGGTCCGCGAACAGGTGGCCCCTACGGTCCACCAGCTCGCCGACCGTCCATCGCTCCCCGCCGCGCGCCAGGTCCATCGCCAGGTCCCAGCCCCGCATCAGGTACACGTGGTCCGCCCACACGACGAAGACCTGCCCGTTCACGTCGGCGGCCGAATCGGTGGCGAGGAACCCGACCGTCGGGGCGACGTTGTCGGGGTTCCACTCGTCGAACGCCCCTTCCTCGGGCTCGCCGAAGCCCTCGAAGGTTCCGGCCGTCATGCGGGTGCGGGCCCGTGGTGCGATGCAGTTGACGGTGACGCCGTACTTCGCCAGCTCGCGGGCGAGCACGATCGTGAGTGAGGCGATCCCGGCCTTGGCTGCCGAGTAGTTGGCCTGTCCGGCGTTGCCGAACAGGCCGGACTCGCTCGCCGTGTTGATGATGCGTCGCGGCGCGTCGTTGCCGTCCTTCGACTGGTTCCGCCAGTACTTCGCCGCGTGGTGCGACGGCGCGAAGTGGCCCTTCAGGTGGACGCGGATCACCGAGTCCCAGGCGGCCTCGTCGAGGTTGAAGCTCATGCCGTCGCGGAGGATCCCGGCGTTGTTCACCAGGACATGGAGGTCGCCGAACTTGTCGAGCGCTTGGTCGAGGACGCGCTTCGCCCCTTCCCAGTCGGCCACGTCGTCGTAGTTGGCGACCGCTTCGCCGCCCGCGGCTGTGATCTCGTCCACGACCTGCTGCGCGGGGCGCTCGTCGCGCCCGGTGCCGTCCCACTCGCCACCGAGGTCGTTGACGACGACGCGGGCGCCTTCGGAGGCGAGCAGGAGCGCTTCGCCGCGGCCGATCCCGCGACCCGCGCCCGTGACGATCGCGACCTTGCCGTCGAGGAATCCCATCGTGTCCTCCGTGGGCTGACACCGGTGTCAGGTAGCATCGCCGCGCCGTTTCGTGGGCACAAATCGATCGGGGAGTCGTCATGGGAGATGCCGTCGTCGTCGCCACGGCCCGCACCGCGATCGGGACGGCGCGCAAGGGGTCGCTGGTCGGGGTCGACGGGTTCGAGCTCGCCAAGGCCGCGGTCGGTGAAGCGTTGAAGCGTTCCGGGATCCCGGCCGAGGAGCTCGACGACATCGTGCTCGGCGAGTCGCTCCAGGGCGGTGGGGACATCGCCCGGTACGCGGCCGTGGACCTCGGGCTCGCCGACGTCCCGGGTCTCGCCAACAACCGCCACTGCGCCTCGGGGATGGCGGCGGTCCAGAGCGCAGCCGCGAGCATCCGCGCCGGGATGGACCGGGTCGTCATCGCCGGGGGCACCGAGAGCCTCTCGACGATGCCCACCGCGATGAAGCGACTCCCGGGCAACGACGAGCCTCAGATGTGGATGTCGCCGAGCCACCCGGAGACTCCAGATGCGCCCGCGTTCAACATGTCGATCACGGTGGGCGAGAACACCGCGCGTCGTTGCGGCGTCACTCGGGAAGAGGCTGACGAGTGGGCATACCACTCGCACCGGCGGGCGGTGGCGGCCATCGACGAAGGGCACCTGGCGGAGGAGATCTTCCCGCTCGAGGTGAGCGATGGCGAGGACGGCACGCGGATCTTCGAGGTGGACGAGCATCCGCGCCGTAACACGTCGCTCGAGAAGCTGGCCGCCCTGCCCGTCCTCAACCCCGACCTCGAGGGGGCAACGGTCACCGCCGGCAACTCGTCGGGCGTGAACGACGGTGCGTGCGCACTCGTGCTCGCCGACTCCGAGTGGGCGGCAGCACACGGCCTCGAACCCCTGGGCGTCGTGCGCTCGTGGGCATCGGTCGGTGTCCCTCCCGCCGAGACGGGCACTGCTCCGACCCTCGCGATCCCGAAGGCGCTCCGCCGGGGCGGATTCGAGCTCGCGGACATGGAGCTCGTGGAGATCAACGAAGCGTTCGCATCGATGGCCGTGGCATCGAGTCGCATCCTCGGCATAGACCACGAGGTGGTGAACGTGAACGGCGGCGGCTGCTCGCTCGGCCATCCGGTGGCGTGCACCGGCGCCCGGCTCGTCGCGACGTTGCTCTACGAGCTCCGGCGGCGCGGCGACTCGCTCGGCGTCGCGAGCCTTTGCGCCGGCGGCGGGATGGGGTCCGCAACGGTCGTCGAGGCGGTGTAGTCAACCGGTCGAAGCGCACGTTCGGCCATACTCTGCCGATGTCCACGGTCCCGGCCGACACGCTCTCCGCCGACCTCGAGCTGGCGCTGTCGCTCGTGGACGCCGCCGACGCGGTCGCCCAGGACCACTTTGCGCGCGTGAGCGACCTCGTCGTGGACACCAAGCCCGACTTGACTCCCGTCACCGAAGCCGACCGGGAGACGGAGCGGGTCCTGCGCGAGGAGCTCGCCCGCGCTCGCCCCGAGGACGGGATCCTCGGCGAGGAGCAGGGGACGACGGGTGCCGGCTCCCGCCGCTGGGTGCTCGATCCGATCGACGGGACGAAGAACTTCATCCGGGGCGTGCCGGTCTGGGCCACGCTGGTCGCGCTCGAGATCGACGAGTCGCCGCAGGTCGGCGTCGTCAGCGCGCCGGCGCTGTGTGCCCGCTGGTGGGCAGCGCGGGGCCAGGGCGCGTTTCGGGACGGTGAGCGGGTGTCGGTCTCGGGGGTGTCCGCGATCGAGCAGGCGCACCTCGCATACGACAGCGTCCCCGACATGGAGGAGGCAGGTTGCGGCGAGGCCTTCCTGGGCCTCGTTCGCCGGTGCTGGCGGACACGTGGGCTCGGAGACTTCTGGGGCCACGTTCTCGTCGCCCAGGGGGCGATGGACGCGGCGGTGGAGTCCCAGGTGAACCGGTGGGACTGGGCCGCGCCGAGCGTAATCGTCGAGGAGGCCGGCGGGCGACTGAGCACGCTCGACGGGGCCGCCCTCAGCGACCGGTGCAGCATCGTCTCCACCAACGGCGTCCTGCACGATCAGGTCCTGGCCGCGTTCGGGGAGGGTGGCGCTCGTGGGTGACGTCACGGTCGGCATCGACATCGGTACGACGTCCGTGAAGGCGCTGGCGGCGGACGACGACGGCAACGTCGTCGCCCGGACTCGCGTGCCGCACACGCTGCACGTTCCCGAGCCCAATCAGTTCTTCCACGACGCCGACGAGGCTTGGCGTCGCGGCCCCCGGGAAGCCCTGCGTCGATTGGGCGACGTGCCCTTCCGTGCTCTGTCGGTCGCGGCGATGGTGCCCTCGCTGACGGCCGTGGACGCCGACGGCAACCCGATGACGCCCGGGCTCCTGTACGGAGACGAACGGGGGCACACGGGCGGGATGGCGTCACCGGCGCAGAGCGGCGAGCTGCGCGCGTTCCTCGAGTGGACGGCGCGCTCGGCCCCGGAGGCCCACGGCTACTGGCCGGCGCAGGCGGTCGCCAACCACGCGCTGGCGGGCGAAGCCGTGTTGGACACGACGACCGCGGTCACGGCGTACCCGCTGTTCGACTTCGAGGGGTGGGACGCCGACCTCCTCGCCGAGGTCGGCGCCCGTCCGCAGCAACTGCCGCGCATCGTGCCGAGCGGTACGGCCGCAGGACGGGTCGGTGACGCCGTGCTCGAGCCGGGAACGATCGACGCCTTCGGGGAGCAGATCGTCGCCGGCGCGGATCGGGTCGGCGACGTGCTGGTGATCTGCGGGACGACCCTGCTCGCGTGGGTCGTGACACCCGAGGAGCTCGTCGTGCCCGGCTTCTTCTCGGTGCCGCACTCGACGCCCGGGTTGTGGCTCTTCGGTGGCCCGAGCAACGCGGGCGGTCTCTTCCTCGACTGGCTCCGACGCCTGCTCGGACCGGGGGAGGGGAAGGCTCCCGACCCCGGCGCGATCCCCGTGTGGCTCCCGTATCTCCGCGGCGAACGGGTGCCCCACCACGCACCCGAGCTCCGCGGTCGTCTCTTCGATCTCGATCTCACCCAGGGGCCGGAGTCCGTCCTGCGGGCGGGGTTCGAAGCCGCGGGTTTCGTGGTCCGACGTTCGCTCGAGGCCGCCGGTGTCACCGGCCGGCGTATCGTCGCGACCGGCGGCGGCACCCGCGTGGACGGCTGGATCCAGGCGCTCGCCGACGTGACCGAGCTTCCGGTCGACGTCGCATCCGTTCCCGAAGGTGGGGCGCTGGGCGCGGCGTTCTTCGCCCGGGTCGCGGCGGGCCTCGAGGACAACGCCACCGACGCCGCGCGCTGGGCTCGCACGGCGCACCGTGTCGACCCCGATCCGGCCTGGGTCGGTCCGGCCTCCCGACGCTTCGAGCGATTCGTGGCGCTCGACCCGCTGCCGTCCCGGCCCGAAGCCTGACACGCTTCGTCGGCCTCCCATCACGAAGCGTGCCGTCAGGCGGCGTAAACTTGGCCCAGGCATGGGTTCCCCGGACGAGCTCGACCGCCCTTCTGCCGCGATCGACGCGCAGGAGCTCGGCGGTATCCGCCACGCAGCGTGGGAGGCGTGGGAGTCTGCTCGCGCAGCCGGTGAGGCGGCCCTGCGCTCCGCGCGCGACCTCGCCCGTCTCGACCTCCACGGCGATCGCCACCAGCTCGACTTCGTGCGGGCGGTCGACCGCAACGCGTACGGCATGCTCATCGTGGACGCCGAGCGCACCGTCCGCCACGCGAACCCCGCCGCGGTGGCGTTGCTCGACGTTCCCGTCGACGAGCTCCGGGGCGCAGCGTTCCCGTATCCCCTGGCCCCCGATGCCCCCGTCGAGGTCGAGGTCCGGCGCCGCGACGGCAGCCGGGCCGTGGCCGAGATGCAGGCGGTCGAGACGGTCTGGGAGGGGGCCGCGGCGTGGCTCGTGTCGCTGCACGACGTATCGGCGCGGGTGCGTGCCCAGCAACGGCTGGCCGACCAGGCCCTGCGCGACCGACTCACCGGCGTGGCGGCCCGGGAACTGTTCGTCGACCGGCTCGAGCACGCCCTCTCCGAGGCGCGCCGGCCACCGCATCCCGGCTGCGCGGTGTTGTTCGTCGATCTCGATCGCTTCAAGGAGATCAACGACAACTTCGGCCATCATGCTGGTGACGAGGCGCTCCGATCGGTGGCACAGCGTCTCGTGGACTGCGTCCGGCCGGGGGACACGGTTGGTCGGCTCGGTGGAGACGAGTTCGCGGTCGTCCTCCAGCGCTGTGACGACAGCGCGGGGGCGCGACGCGTGGGGGAGCGGATCCTCGCCGCCCTCACGCAGCCCGTTCAGGTCGGGAGCACCGAGGTCGTCATCGGGGCGAGCGTGGGCGTCGCCTTCGGGGGCCCGGAGGAGCGTCACGCCGACGAGCTCCTGGCGGACGCCGACCGCGCCATGTACCACGGCAAAGCCCTTGGAGGCGGCCGCGTCACGATCTTCGACGAGGCCATGCACCGCCAGGGGGTGTGGCGGGAGCGGCTCGAGGCGGACCTGCGCGCGGCGCTCGAACGGGGCGAGCTGCGCGTGCACTATCAGCCCGTCGTCGACCTCACGACCGAGCGGATCGAGGGCTTCGAAGCCCTCGTCCGGTGGGAGCATCCCATTCGCGGTCTGATCCCGCCGTCCGAGTTCCTGCCCCTTGCCGAGCGTGTCGGCCTGATCGAGGAGCTCGGACGGTTCGTCTTGCGGGACGGGTGCCGGCAGCTCCGGACGTGGCGCCGCGACGACCTCATCGACGACGAGCTGACGCTGACCATCAACGTCTCGCCTCGTGAGCTGGCGAGCGCCGCGTTCGCGGACGGCGTCGCCGCCGTGCTCGACGAGACCGGACTCCCCGCCGCGAACCTGCGTCTCGACGTTCGGGAGGCCACGCTGATGGGCTTGGAACACCGGGGTGAGCGGCTCGGTCGCCTCGCGACCGCCGGTGTCCGGCTGAACGTCGACGACTTCGGGAGCGGCTACTCCGCGTTGCGTGACCTGGGCCGGCTCCCGCTCGCGGCGCTGAAGCTCGACCGCGACCTCGTCGCGGGTCTGGTCGACGGCCTCTCCGCCGACCTGATCCAGGCAACCGTCGCGCTCGCCCACGCGCTGGGCCTCCGGGTGGTGGCCGAGGGGGTGGAGACACCCCAGCAGGCCGAGGCGCTCCGGAAGCTCGGTTGCGACGCGATGCAGGGCTTTGTGGTCGCCGCGCCGCTCGCCCCGACCGAAGCCGAGGACCTGCTCCCCATCTGATCCGACGCGCGCGAGCCCGGCGCCGCACGCAGTCGGATCGGGGAGCTCGGCTCGGAGCGGGCGGGTCTCGGTCAGCCGAGCCCGTAGAGGCGGATCGCGTTCCCTCCCAGGACCTTGGCGACGGCCGCGTCACCGAGGAACGACGCGCGACGGCGCGCCTCCCGCACGGTCCCGGGGAAGTCGCTGTCCCAGTGCGGGTAGTCGGAGGCGAAGACGAGACTCTCGGCGCCCAGGTGTTCGATGTAGGGCGCGAGCAAGGGCTCTTCGGCCTCGAACGAGAAGAAACACTGGCCGCGGGCCATGAGCTCGCGCGGATCGGTCCGCATCGCGGGCAGCAGGTCGCCCTGCTTCTCGAAGTGCTCGTGCATCCGGTGCACGAAGTACGGAACCCAGCCGACCCCCGATTCGAGGAACGCGACCCGCAGCCGGGTGAGCCGGTCGAGGACCCCACCCATCGCGAGCGCCGTGAACGCGACCATCTGGTCGCACGGAAACGACAGCGTGTGCACCTGTGCGTAGTTGTCGAAGCGCTCGGCCGCGGGAAGGGGCACGTTCATCCCGGGCGCACCGTGCACGGCAACGGCGACGTCGTCATCGGCGGCGGCCTCGAAAAAGGGGAGCAAGCTCGGGTCGTCGAGGTTCGTCTCGCCGAGTGCCGCAGGAATGGTGACGCCGACCGCGCCGCGCTCGACGGCGTGATGGAGCTCGTCGATGGCCCGGTCGACGTCCTGGAGCGGGACCGCGGCGACAGCCTTCAGCCGGTCGCGATCGTGCCCGCAGACGTCGTCCAGCAGCCAGTCGTTGTAGGCGCGAGCGAAGTGCGCGGCGAAGCCGGCGTCGTCGAAGCTGGTGACGCCGATGACCAGCCCGCCGTAGAGCACCTGCACGTCGATCCCCTCGGCGTCCATGTCTGCGAGGCGGGCGGCGACGTCCCACGCCCCCTCCCTCGCGGCCGGGTTCAGAGCCGCGTCGACCGGTGCTCCTAGACCGGCGCCCTCCTGTCGGGGGTAGGGCTTGCCCTCGATCTCCAGCACCGCCTTGCCGCCGGAGCGAGTGATGCGCATCCAGCCGGGATGTGCGGCTTCGAGGGACGCCCAGGCCGACGGGTCCTCGTTGACATGGGCGTCGGCGTCGACGACGAGCGTCGGGTCGGGCACGCCGTCCACGGTTACCCCGCGTCGGCGGGTGTGTCCACTTGGTCGTGTGTCACGATGATCGGGGAACGACGGACGGGGAGCGAAGCGTGGCACTCGAGATCAAGATCGACCGCGAGGCGTGCATGGGCTCGGGGAACTGTTCGTTCTGGGCTCCCGGGGTCTTCGATCTCGACGACGACGGGATCTCGGTGGTCGTCGATGTCGAAGCGGCACCCGAGGACAAGATCATCCTCGCCGCACAGGGCTGCCCGACGCAGGCGATCTCGGTGTTCAAGGACGGCCAGAAGCTCGGCTGACGCTAGCGAGTCGGGCTCAGCGCGGCTGCCGCGCGGCGGCAGGCCAGGCCTGCGGCGACGAGCAACAGTCCGACCAGCGCGAGCGGACCGGTGGTGGATCCGGTGGTCGGCAGGGGATCGGAGCGGCCGGGGTCGGTTCCCGCATTCGAACCGGCCGAGGCCCCGGTGGGGTTCGAGGGCGCGGGCGCAGCGGCGGTGCCACCTCCACCGTTGCCCGTGTCGTCGGTCGCGGTCGCGGCCACCTCCACCGATGCCGTGGCGCTCGTGCACTCACTCTGGTCGTCGCACACCTGGTAGGTGAACGTATCGATCCCGACGAACAGGAACGACGGCGTGTACGTGATGACGCCAGTCGAGGGGTCGACGGAGGTCGTGCCGTGTGCCGGTGGCGACACGACGTGCACGCTGCCCGGCTGGAGCGTTCCGTCGGAGTCGCTGTCGTTCCCGAGCACGTTGAGCGCGATCGGTGTCCCCATCGGCGTCTGAGCGAAGTCGTTCCCCGCGGACGGGGGAACAGGCGGCGCCGGTGCCGCCGCGCCGTTCACCGCCACGCTCACAGTTGCGCTCGCGCACGCCTGGGCCCCCACGCTCCCGGTTTCGAGGGCTTCGCACACTTGGTAGTCGAAGGAGTCGGGGCCGCTGAAGCCGGCGGCCGGCGTGTAGGTGACGGCGCCGGTGGTGGCGTTCACCGACGTGCCGCCGTGCGCGGGCCCGCTGGTCACGGACACCGACGAGGGATCGAGCGGGCCCGCGTAGCCAGGAGAGTCGTTGGCGAGCACGTCGATCACCACCGGGGAGCCGGCGCTCGTGGTCGCGGTGTCGTCCACCGCATCCGGCGGGTTCCCGACGACTGGCGCGGCGACGACGAGGAAGCCGGCGCCGAGGAGCAGCGTCCACACCGCCGTCCGGAGCGACCGCCGGTCACGAATGCGCCTCATGCCGCGCGCGATCGGCATCGTCGGGGCGGACTTGAGACCGGTCCGACCAGAACCTGACGCCCCCGTCAGCGGCGTGGGATCATGACCGACCCGTCCCTTCCGAGGAGCTCCGCCCTTCATGCCCATCGGTGTCACCGAGGATCACGAGGAGCTGCATCGGGTCGCCCGGCGGTGGGTCGACTCCCAATGCCCGCCTGCCCTCCCGCGAGCGGCGCTCGAGGCGGAGACCGAGGTCCCGGCCCCGTTCTGGGGCTCCCTCGCCGAGCTCGGGTGGCTCGGTCTCCACGTCGACGAGGACCATGGGGGGACCGGCGCCGGGGTCGGGGAGCTGGCGGTGGTGCTGGAGGAGCTGGGTCGCGCCATGGCACCGGGAGCCTTCCTCCCGACGGTGCTGGCGACGACCCTGATCGATCAGGGCGGGAACGAGGCGACGGCCAAGGCCCTGCTTCCCGCGCTCGTCGCCGGAGAGCTCGCGGGCGCGGTCGCGTTCCAGAGCGAGCTGACCGGCGTCCAGGAGGACCGAGGTCTCGTGGTCTCGGGCGCGGCTGCGGCGGTGCCGTCGGCACACCTCGCGGGTGTACTGGTTGCGCCGGTGGACGTCGAGGGAGCGGAGACCTGGTGCGTGCTCGAGGGGGCCGATTTCGCGACGGAGGAGCAGCCGAGTCTCGACCCGACCCGACGGGTCGCGACCGTCACCGTCGACGGTGCGATCGTGTCGCCGGAGCGTCGCCTGGAGGCGCTCGGGAGTGAGCGCGCGCGCGACGTCTCGGCGGTGTTGCTCGCGTCCGAGGCAATCGGTGTGGCGCAGTGGTGCGTCGACGCGGCCGCCACGTACGCGAAGGAACGCCGGCAGTTCGGTCGGCCGATCGGACAGTTCCAGGGTGTGAAGCACCGCTGCGCTGACATGCTCGCCCGTCTCGAGCTCGCGCGTGCCGCCACCTGGGACGCGGCGCGAGCGTTGGACGACGAGGCCGCCAGTCCCGAGCAACGATCCCTCACGGCGGCTGCGGCGGCGGCGCTGGCGTTCGACGCCGCGGTCGACAACGCCAAGGACTGCATCCAGATCCACGGCGGGATCGGGTTCACCTGGGAGCACGATGCGCACCTCTACCTTCGACGGGCGACGGCGCTGCGCCAGCTCGTCGGGTCCACCGACCGGTGGCGGACACGCGTCGCCCGCCTCGTGCGCGACGGCGCCCGCCGGGGGCTGGACGTCGACCTGCCACCGGAAGCCGAGCAGCATCGCGCCGAGGTTCGAGCCTTCCTCTCTGAGCTCGACGGGCTCGACGCCGCCGCCGCTCGTGTCCGGATGGCCGACGCGGGCTACCTCACCCCGAGCTGGCCCGAGCCATGGGGCCGCGACGCCGACGCGGTCGAACAGCTCGTGATCCAGGAGGAGTTCCGCCGGGCCAAAGTACGGCGGCCCACGATCTCGATCGCCGCGTGGGCGCTGCCGACGCTGATCGTCTACGGGTCGGTCGAGCAGCAGGAGCGCTGGATCATGCCCACACTGCGCGGCGAGGTCGAGTGGTGCCAGCTCTTCTCCGAGCCGGGCGCAGGCTCCGACCTCGCGGGTCTGGCCACGAAGGCAGAGCGAGACGGCGACGGCTGGCGGCTCAACGGTCAGAAGGTGTGGACGTCACTGGCCCAACGGGCCGACTGGGGGATCTGCCTCGCCCGCACCGATCCCGATGCACCCAAGCACGAGGGCATCTCGTGCTTCATGGTGGACATGCGCTCGGAGGGGATCGACATCCGCCCGCTCCGCGAGCTGACGGGGAACGCCATGTTCAACGAGGTGTTCTTCGACGGCTGCTTTGTGCCCGCCGACTGTCTCGTCGGCGAGGAGAACGACGGCTGGCGGGTCGCCCGCACCACGCTCGCCAACGAGCGCGTCTTCATGGGGAGCGGGGGAACGGTCGGTCGGGGGGTGCGCGGGATCGTGAAGCTGCTCGACGAGCGTGACCTCGCCGACGACGATCTGGTGCTCGAACGCGTGGGCCGTCTCGCGGCGGAGAGTCACGCGCTCGCCTGCCTCGGGTTCCGTCTCACGCTCAGCGCGCTGCGAGGCGCCGACCCCGGGGCCTCGGAAGCCGCGGTGCGCAAGCTCCTGTCGGTCCAGCACGATCAGGACGTCCAGGAGGTCGGGCTCGCGTTGCTCGGGCCGGACGGGACGGTCGCGGCCGGTGTGCCCGGGGACTGGTCGCGCCAGTTCCTCTTCAATCGTCAGCTCACGATCGCCGGTGGCACGAGCGAGGTACAGCGCAACATCATCGGGGAGCGGGTCCTCGGTCTCCCGAAGGATCCATAGACCGGGCCTCTTCGATCGCCAGCGCCGCCGCAATCACGCCCATGTGGCTGAACGCCTGGGGGAAGTTGCCGAGCTGCTCGCCCGTGTCGGGATCGATCTCCTCTGCGAGCAGCCCGAGGTCGCTGGCGTGGCTCAACACCTGACCGAACCGCTCCTCGGCCCGCTCGACCTGTCCGCTCAGCGCCATCGCGACCACGAGCCACAGCGTGCAGATCACGAACGTGCCCTCACCGCCGGGGAGCCCGTCACCCTCGTCGAGGTAGCGGTACACCATCCCGTTGTTCGACAGCTCGGAGTCGATTCGGTCGATCGTGGCGAGTACGCGCGGGTCGTCGAAGGGCACGAACCCCTGCATCGGGATCTGGAGCGTCGAGGCGTCGAGGTTCCTCGACCCGAAGGCCTGGGTGAAGGACCCGGTCTCGGGGTCGACCGCCTCCTCCTCGATCCGCTTCCGGATCTGGTCACGAACGTGGGCAAGATCCTCGAGCTGTGCGAGGTCGGGGTGGACGATGATGTCGGCCAGCTGGATCCCCCGCTCGAGCGCGACCCACGCCATGAGCTTCGAGAACGTGAAGTGTTGCCGCTCTCCACGGACCTCCCAGATGCCCTCGTCGGGCTCCTGCCACTTCTCGACGACCGCGAGAACGACGTCGCGGGCGAAGTCGACCATGATCGGTTGTCGTTCGCGTTCGCGCTGGCGGGCCATGCGCTCGACGGCGAGGTACCAGGCGGCGGCGATGATCTCGCCGTAGGTGTCGAGCTGGAACTGGTCCCAGGCCCCGTTGCCGACCCGGACCGGCTTCGACCCCCGGTAGCCGTCGAGGTGGTCCAGGTCGAACTCGTGCAGGAGCCGCTCGCCTCCGATCCCGTACATGATCTGGAGCTCGTCGGCTCGTCCCGCCGTCGTGCGCATCATCCAGTCCGCGAAGTCCTCGGCCTCCTCCAGGTACCCGACCCGGGCGAGGTTGACCAACAGGCCCACCGAGTCACGGAGCCAGGCGTAGCGGTAGTCCCAGTTCCGGACGCCGCCGATCTCCTCGGGAAGGGACGTCGTGGCGGCGGCGATGACCGCTCCGGTCGCGGAGTAGGTCAGCCCCTTCAGGACGAGTGCCGACCGCAGGACCGCGTCTCGGTACGGACCTTCGTACGTGCAGCGGGAGGACCACTGGGTCCAGAACCCCACGGTCTCGTCGACACGCGATCGGAGGTCGTTGTGACTCAGCCGGGTCACCTCCAGCTCCGCCGACTCCGCCCACGTGAGCGCGACGTAGGCCTCGTCGCCGGCCGACACCGTGACCTGTGCGGTCGCACCGCCCCGGAGGTCGCGCTCGAGCGGGCCGACGTCGCTCTGGAGGAGGAGCGCGTCGGCTCCGCCCGTGACGAGCGCGAGGTCCTCCTCCACGAGTCGCAGGTACGGCGTCGTCATGCCGTAGTCGAAGCGAGGTGAGAACTCCAGCGCCATCTCGACCGAGCCCTCGATTCCCTGCACGACGCGCACCAGCAGGTGTGAGGGAGCCCGCCGGGAGACGCGGCGGGGGCGATCCGGGTCCTCGTGGGCCGGGAGGCAGTCGGTGACGGTCACGATGCCTGTCGCGGTCGTGAACGTGGTCTCGAGGACGTTGGTGTCACCGATGTACCGGTGGCTCGCCTCGAAGGGGCCGGCCGGGGCGATCCGGAAGAAGCCGCCGAGCTCGCGGTCGAGGATGCGCGCGAAGACCGGGCCCCCGTCGAAACGGTGGAAGCACGCCCATTCGATCGACGCGTCGCGGCCGATCAACGCGAGCGAGTGGCAGTCGCTGATGAAGCCGTAATCGCCGATCGCCGGGTAGTCGTCGCTCACTGTTGCGACCTCCAGTCGGACGTTGCCGTCGTGATTTCTAGCTCGTCCCGGCCCGGAGGTGAGCACGCAGCTCGTGCTTGCGCACTTTGCCGGTCGGGGTGCGGGGGAGGTCGTCGACCACCCGGAGGTCCTCGGGCCACTTCTGTCGCGCGAGCCCGACGGCCTGCAGATGGGCACGGATCTCGTCGAGGGAAGGCGGGACGGCGCCCGCCGCCGGACGGAGGAACGCGCAGCCGTGCTCGCCCAGGCGGGGATCGGGTGCTGCGACGAGGGCGACCTCGGCGACGCCGGGCATCCGCAGCACGAGGCCCTCGACCTCGGTGGCGGACACGTTCTCGCCCCCGCGGATGATGACGTCCTTCAATCGGTCTGTGATCGTGAGCGCTCCGTGCTCGTCGAGCACCCCCACGTCCCCGGTGCGATACCAACCGTCATCGGCGAAGGCCGTCTCGTCGAGCGCGGGGTCCGTGTAGCCGGCGAAGAGGTCGGGGCCACGACTCCAGACCTCCCCGGGATCGCCGGTCGAGACGTCGGCGCCGGCTGCATCCACGATCCGCACCTCGACGCCGCCGAGCGGACGTCCGTCGGTGTGGCAGCGCTGGCCTCCGTGCTCGTCGTGGGCGCTGCCGGTCGTGGAGGGATGCTCGGTCGAGCCGTAGGAACGCGCGGCCGAGATCCCGAGCGCGGTGAGGCGGTCGCAGAAGGCGGAGGGGACCGGCGCACCGCCCAGACCGATGTAGCGCATGCGCTTCCGATGGGCCTCTCCGAAGTCGGGATGATCCACGAGGCTCTGGCAGAAGAACGTGGCACCGCTCCCCGCGGTGAGGTCGTCGTCGACCATCGCCTGGAGGACCGCGCCGGGATCCCAGAGATCGGTGAGGTGGATGGCCTGACCGCGGCGGAGCGGGAGCAGGAGGCCGGCCAGCATCCCGATCGCGTGCGCGACGGGCGCCCCCACGAGCGCGGCGCGATCGCTCGCGGCCTGGATCGCGGCGAGCTGGCGGACCTCGGCGGTCAAGCTCCGGTGCGTGTGGACGACGCCCTTGGGTTCGGCCGTGGTCCCGGACGTGTACCCGATCACGGCGGGCGCGTCGGGGTCGCAGGCGAGCGGCGTTCCCTCCGGATCGGCAGCCGCGACCGCGTCGAAGGGCCGGGCGCCCTCGGGCACCCGATCGCCCACCACGACGATCTCCTCGAGCGCGGGCACGTCGGGACGGATCGACTCGAGCCCCGCGAGGAAGTCGAGCCGCCCGAATGCGTCGGCCGTCACCAAGAGCCGGGCGTCCGACTCGGCGAGGATGTATCGGACCTCCTTCGGCCCGTAGAAGTGCACGATCGGGACCAGCACCGCGCCGAGATGCGCGAGGCCGAAGAACGTGACTGCGGCCTCGACCCAGTTGGGCAGCTGGAACGCGACGACGTCCCCCGGTCCGACACCGAGGCCCCGCAGACCGGTCGCGAGCCTGCGAGCGCGCTCGTGCACGCTGGCGATGTTCCCTTCGTACGGCCTGCTCGCGGAATGGATCCTGAACGCCAGATCCCCGTTGGCGGCGGTGCGGTCGGCGATGAGCGACCCGAGCGTGTCGTCACGCCACAGCCGTTCCTCGAGATAGCGCCTCCTCAGGGCCTTCGGAGGACGTCGGAGCTCCCGGTCGGCCATGACCAGGGGAGGGTACGGGCAGCCGTGCGAGCTCACAACCGCGCAGAATCTGCCGATTCGTGTCACACAGGAAGCCTGGTGGAGCGTGGGACCGGGTGAGCATGGATTCCGAGACCGCCAGATCCACGACCGCCCCGCAGCGGGCCCCGCGCGCGGAGAACGTCGCCCCCGAGCCGATCGACGTCGAGACGCTCTTCCGGGACACCTATCCCTCGATGGTGCGGCTCGCGTATCTCGTGACCGGGTCCCGGGAAGCAGCCGAGGACGCGGTCCAGGCCGTCTTCGTCCGCCTCCAGCGGAAGCGGCGCACGCCCCGTGACCACCTCCAGTACGTCCGCCGGGCCGTCGTGAACGAGTGCAAGAGTCACCACCGTCACCGGGCGCGTGAGCGCCGCTACCGGCCGGACCCGGTGCCGCACGCTTCGCTCGGGGCCCAAGAGCTCGCGGACGCCCTCACGACGCTTTCGTCCCACCAGCGGGCCGCGATCGTGCTGCGCTTCTACGAGGACCGGTCGATCGACGAGATCGGTGACGCGCTCGGCTGCTCGAAATCCTCCGCGGCGACGCACCTGCGCCGCGGGCTGGAGCATCTCCGGAAGGTGTTGAAGCCATGAACCACGACACCGACCAGCTGGAAGCCCGTGTACGGAGCGAGCTGCCCGAGCTCGCCGCGCACGCGGTCGTCTCCCCCGACGCGTGGAGCCGGATCGAGGAGCAGGCGGCGCGGCGCCGCTGGAAGCCCGTTCTCGTTCCGGTCGCGGCGGCGGCCACGGTGATCGTGCTGGTCGTGGCGGTGATGGCGATCCTCCGCGCCGGCGACGAGCAGACCGTCGTCGACGAACCGAACGTGGCGCCGTTCACGTTCGAGGCCACTCACCTCCCGCCCGGATTCGAACGGACGCCGTACGAAGACGAATCCCATCTGGTCTGCACGCGTGTCGCGGTGCGAGGACAGGAGACGCTCTGCGACGAGATGATCGGCGGATCGACAATCGGTTACCACGGCGCGCCCCCGGATGACGTGGAGCTCTTCATCAGCGTCGGCCTTGGTACCGACGCGCCGGATGCCGCGTGGACCGAGCGCCTCCTCGATGATCCCGAGGGTGCTGTCGAGGAGCTGAGGCAAGCCCAGCTTGCGAGCGGAGCCACCTTCGAAGAGATCCCGGACTTCGAACGCGTCAGCGTTCGTGGCGACTCGGACGCTCTCTTGATCGTCGGCGACACCGATGCGGAGATCCTCTGGCGCGAAGCACCGGGGGTGCTCGGCTCCGTGGATGCGTCCTCGCATGGTGAGCGAATGTCGGTCGACGAGCTTCTCGGGATCGCCGAGGACCTGCGCGTGGTGCCCATCGACGGTTCCGAGTTCCCGCTCCTCGTCGCACGCGGAACGTTCTCCGTCGAGGACGTGGCGACCGAGCAGGAGGCCGAACAGCTCGGGGCAGCCCCGGCGGGCTCTCTGCCGCTCGAGTGGTTCCTCGTTGCGAAAGAGCGGGACGGGCGCTGGTGCACCTTGCTCGACCGAGGGATCCCGCCGCAGGGATCTTGTGAGGGGACGGGCTTCTCGTCCCCGCAGGGGGTCTCGCAGAACACGTTCCAGGTCGGCGAGAAGCGGGGATTCGTCTACGGCACCGTGCCCGAGGCGACGGCCACGGTCGAGTTGCTTCGCGAAGGGCGGACGACGGAGATCAACCCGGTCGACGTACCGGGCGGCGAGGCGCTGCCCGTGCGCTTCTACCTCGGCGACATCAGGGACTTCCAGTTCCCCGAGACGGTCGTCGCGCTCGACGCCGACGGCAACGAGCTGGGACGCGTCAACGTGTCGCCGACCCCGGCGCCTGCCTCGGACGCGCCGTGATCTCCGCCTCGACAAGTTGACACGCGTGTCAGGGAACGGGTAGCAGAAGGGGCGCGATCGCAGGAGGTCCCGCCCGCCATGGCCGAGCAGAAGCTGTTCTACGAGGACGTCAGCGAGGGCGACACCGCCCCCGAGTTCAGCCACGAGCTCACCCGCAGCGACCTCGTGATGTACGCAGGCGCGTCGGGCGACTTCAACCCGATGCACACTGACGAGGTCAAGGCCAAGGAGGCGGGCCAGCCGAGCGTCTTCGGCCACGGCATGCTCTCGGCCGGCCTGCTCGGCAAGGCGCTCACCGACTACGTCGGCGTCGGCAACCTCGAGTCGTTCAGGGTCCGCTTCACCAGGCAGACCTGGCCCGGCGAGACGTTGACGGCCAGGGTCAAGGTGACCGGGAAGCGGGAAGAGGACGGGCGGCACCTGGTCGAGCTCGAGTCGGTCCTCGTGAACGAGGACGGCGAGGTGAAGGTCTCGGGAACGGCAACGGCCGAACTCCCCACGCACTGACTGCGACCGACCGCTCGTGGCCGCACCTCGGTTCGACCTCCCGACCCCCGACTTCGACACCCAGCCGTTCTGGGACGCAGCACGAGCCCGGCGGCTGATCATCCAGCACTGCGCCGATTGTGGCCGTCACCAGTTCTACCCTCGGCCGTTCTGCGCGCACTGCTGGGGCGCGCGCGTGGACTGGGTGGAAGCGAACGGCCGGGCAACGCTCTACACGTACTCGGTCGTCCACCAGAACGACCTGCCGCCGTTTCCGGAGCGCGTGCCCTACGTCGCGGCGGTGGTCGACCTCGACGAAGGTCCCCGCATGATGACCGACGTCGTCGACTGCGACGTCGAGGCGCTCGCCGTGGGCATGCCCCTCGAGGTGACGTACCGGGAGCTCCACGAGGACATCACGGTGCCGGTCTTCCGTCCCGCCGCGGCCTGAGAATGCGGGCCGGTATCGTGGCGCGACCTATCGACTCCGGGCCTTCCGGGAGGAAGCGTGTCGCCAACCGAGGACTGGAACTTCCCGTTCGAGGGTCCGCTCCACGAGGTGTTCCCCGCGCTGCACGACGCCCAGCGCGCCTACCTCTCCCAGATCGACTCGCTTCCCGCTCCCGATCGCAAGACCCACGAGCTCGTGCGTCTCGCGTACTCGGTGACGGTGCGCAACCGCGAGGCGGTGCAACGCCACGCGATGCTCGCCCACGAGGTCGGTGCCACGTGGGACGAGGTGATGGGCACGATCATGCTCTCGGTTCCGAGCCTCGGACTACTTCCCGCGGTCGAGGCGATGCCGGCGGCCCGACGCGGGTTCGACTCCGCTCCCGAAGCGGAGGCCGACTGACGTACCGGTCGTCCTTCTGCCAGGGGAGCCATCACCGATGACGCACGAGACCGGAACGCGAACCGAGAAGCCGTTCCGGATCCTTCCCGCGCTCGACGAGCGCAACCGGCACTTCTGGACCAGGGGCGAGCGGGGCGAGCTGACCTTCTTGCGTTGCGATGCCTGCGGGTACCTCATCCACCCACCGGTGGCGTTCTGTCCTCGCTGTGAGGGAAGGGAGGTGACGCCGCACGCCGTGTCCGGTCGGGCAACCGTGCTCACCTACACGGTGAACCACCAGTACTGGATGCCCGGTCCCGAGCTGCCCTACGTCGTGGCGATCGTGGGCATCGAGGAGCAGGACGACGTACGGCTCACGACCAACATCGTCGAGTGCGCCGTCGACGAGGTCGAGGTCGGCATGCCTGTCGAGGTGGTCTTCGAGCACCACGAGGACGTGTGGATCCCCCTCTTCCGATCGCGAGGAGCGTCGTGACACCGGACGCTCACGAGATCATCGAACGGCGCGCCGTCATCTCCGGCGTCGGCCAGTCCGACGTCGGCCGCCGGTTGGGGCGTGATCCGCTCGAGCTGACGATCGACGCCTGCCTCGACGCGATCGAGGACGCCGGCCTGACCCGTGCCGACATCGACGGGCTCGCCACCTACCCGGGGTTCTTCGCCGCGGCACCGGGCTTCACCGGTGCGGGGATCCCCGATGTGCAGGACGCGCTCCGACTCGAGCTCGGCTGGTACACGGGCGGCGTCGAGCTGCCGGGCCAGCTCGGCTCGGTCATCGACGCGTGCCTCGCCGTCGCTTCCGGCCTCGCGAACCACGTGCTGTGCTTCCGCTCTGTCTGGGAGGCCACGGCGCAGGGAGACCAGGGCCGCGCGGGGGTGATGCCGGGCGGCGGTAGCAGCGGCGGTCGGGGCTATCGCGCGTCGGGCTTCATGGAGTGGAGCTTGCCGTTCGCGGCTCCGTCGGCCGCCATCTGGATCGCGCTGTTCGCCCGCCGGCACTTCCACGAGTTCGGTACGACGCGCGAGCAGATGGCGCAGATCGCGCTCAATGCTCGGAAGAACGCGATGCTGAACCCCAAGGCCGTCTATCGCGACCCGATGACCATGGAGGACTACCTCGCGGCGCGCATGATCTCCGATCCGTTCTGCCTGTTCGACTGCGACGCGCCCACCGACGGCGCGACGGCGATGATCGTCTCGCGCGCCGACCGGGCTGCCGATCTCCGCAGGCCACCGGTCCGGGTGGAGGCGGTCGGCTCCGCGCTGCGCGGCCGACCGTCGTGGGACCAGTTCGACGACCTGACGACCATGGCGAACCGCGACGCCGGGCCGCAGCTCTGGAGCCGGACGGAACTCGTGCCGGGGGACGTCGACGTCGCCGAGCTCTACGACGGGTTCAGCTTCATCACGATGACCTGGCTGGAGTCCCTGGGCTTCTGCGCCAAGGGGGAGAGTGGACCGTTCATCGAGGGCGGACAGCGCATCGCCCGAGACGGCGAGCTCCCGCTGAACACGAACGGCGGCCAGCTCTCCGGCGGGCGCCTGCACGGCTACGGCTTCCTGCACGAGGCGTGCGTGCAGCTCTGGGGCGAGGGCGGGGAGCGTCAGGTGGCGGGCGACCCGGAGGTCGCGGTGGCGGCGGCGGGGGGTGGCCCGATCGCCGGATGCCTGCTTCTCACCCGTTCCCGTTGAGCGCTCCGGGAGCGGCGCGCGAGCTCAGTGAGGGCGACGCAACCAGTCGGTCTCGAACACCTGGCCGGTGAGCGGCTCGGCGAACAGGTAGCCCTGGGCCCGGTCGCACCCGAGCCGCCGGAGCTCCTCCAGCTGGTCCTCGGACTCGACGCCCTCGGCGGTGGCCCGCAGACCGAGGACGTGCGCGAGCGCGATCGTCGCCTCGGCGATGGCCGTGTCCTGCGGGTCGTTCCCGAGACCGTCGACGAACGTCCGGTCGATCTTCAGCTCGTCGACGACCGTCTGCTTGAGGTTGGCGAGCGAGCTGTAGCCGGTACCGAAGTCGTCGATGCTGAGCTGCAGGCCGAGCGCGCGCAGGGCGTTGAGCGCGGTCAGGCTCAGGGCGACGTCGGCCATGACCACGCTCTCGGTGATCTCGAGGCAGAGGAGCTCGGGCGGCAGGCCGGTCGCCAGGAGGATCGACGCCGCCCGGTCGACGATGCGAGGCTCGGCGAGCTGACGTGCGGACAGGTTGACGCTGACGCTCACGGGGCGCCGGCTGAGCTGCTGCCAGCGAGCCGCCTCCTCGCAGGCTCGGGCGAGCACCTGCTCACCGAGATCGACGATCAACCCGGTGGCCTCGGCGACCGGGAGGAACTCGACGGGCGCGACCAGCCCGCGGTCGGGGTGCTGCCAGCGGACCAACGCCTCTGCGCCCACGAGCCCGCCCGAGTCGATCGAGACCTGGGGCTGGAAGAGGACGTTGAGCTCGTCCCGTTTGAGGGCCCGGCGCAGCTCCGTCTCGGTGTCGAAGCGGGCCGCGGCCTTGTCGCGAAGGGCGGGGTGGAAGAGCTCGTAGCGTCCCGGGCCGTGCTCCTTGGCCCGGAACATGGCGGCGTCGGCGTGACTGATCAACACGCCGGGTGTGTCGCCCGGCTCGGAGATCGCGACGCCCATGCACATGTTCGGGTCCCAGTCACCCGCACTCGGGATCGGTCCGGCAACCGCCTCGAGCAGGCGTTCAGCGAGACGCCGGGCGTCGCGTTCGCCGCGCAGGTCCTCGGAGATGATCACGTATTCGTCGCCACCGAACCGGCCCACGGTGTCGGCCGGCCGGAGCGAGCCCTCGAGGCGCTGCGCGATCGTCATCAGGGCCAGATCGCCCTTGTCGTGGCCGAGGCTGTCGTTGAGGACCTTGAAGTGGTCGAGGTCCGCGAAGAGCACGGCGACCGGGTGCCCCGATCGCTGCGCCCGAGCCAGGGCCATAGCCAGCCGGTCGAAGATCAGGTTGCGGTTGGGCAGGTCTGTCAGTGGATCGTGGGTGCTCTGGTGAGTGAGCTGTTCCTGGAGCCGCTTCTGCTCGCTGATGTCGGAGACCAGCACGAGGCCACCTTCCAGGGTCCCGTCATCGGCGAGGATCGGGGAGGCCGAGAGTCGCGCGAGCATCGTCGTGCCGTCGCTGCGGCTGAGCTTCAGCTCGACGTGGCTGGTCGGGTTCCAGCCCCGAGCGGCCAGCGCGGTGAGGCGAACGCGGCTCGGCTCATCCGTGAGGACAGCCGCGACCGGCGCTCCGACCAGCTCGTCGGCCTCGCAGCGGAGCAGTTCGGCCGTCCGCGCGTTCGCGAAGGTCGTGGTCAGCTCCGAGTCGAGGACCCAGATGCCCTCGTCCGCGGTCTCGACGATCCGCCGGTGCCACTCTTCGCTCGCCCGGAGTGCGCGCTCTGCTTCTTTTCGCTGGGTCACGTCGAGCGCGTTGATCGCGACACCGTCGCCGACCGCGACGGCTCGGATCCGAGCCCACGACACTCTGAGGTCGAGGCCCTCGAAGGAGATCTCACCTTCGAAGGGGACCCCGGTCTCCACGACCTCGACGTAGCGGTCGAACAGGCCCATTGCGTGAACCCAGGGGAAGAGCTTCTGGATCGAGGCGCCGATCACCTGCTCACGCGTGTACGAGACGTCGGCCAACCCCACGTCGTTGACGTCGATGTGGATGAAGTCGACGATCCGGCCGTCGCCGTTCCGAACCGCCTCGTAGAGGAAGAAGGCCTCGACCCGCCCGTGGGCGGCAGCCCGGTAGAGCTCCTCACTGCGGCGGAGCCGCTTGCGCACCGCGTCCAGCTCACGGTTCGTGCTCGCGCCGACGCTTCGAGCGCGAATGGAGGCCCGCAGACCGGCCTCATCCGGCGGCGGCGCTTCGGTCATGCCAAGAACCCTTTCTCGCGAATCAGGACCCAGGTCGTCACGACCGTCTCGCGAACATTCGTTCACAAGCGCGCGGCGTGAGGCTAGTCCCGCCCAGGCCGTTGGATGGTCGACCCGATCCCGGGCGGGGCTCCGGACGCGTCCCCGGATTGCCTGTTGCCCATGTCGCAGTCTGATGCCAAAGTGTCACATCCTGTGTAAGAAAGGATCAATATGCCGGAGGACGTGGAAACGTACCGGCTCCTGCAACCGTTGGGCCGGGGCGCGCGCAGTCGCGTCCACCGGGCCCGGGCCGCCACGGGCGAGGAGGTCGCGCTGCGCGTGCTCGGCCTCGGCGCGGACGACTCCGCTCGGGAACGCTTCCGGATCCGGGCACGCCGGGCGGTCGAAGGGCGCGTGCCCCACGTCGTGAAGGGCCTCGACGCGGGTTGCGCCGAGGATCGCTCGCCGTGGCTGGCGAGCAGGTTGGTCACCGGACGAACGCTCGCGCAGCTCCTCGCGCATGAGGCAAGGCCCGATCGCGCGGTCGTCCTCGCCGTCCTCGAGCGGGTCGCCA
>CAYRHS010000018.1:0-26829 GCA_964424125.1 uncultured Burkholderiales bacterium | reverse complement strand
CGAGCTCGTGGAGGACGACGCCGGCGGTCCGGTAGCGGCGCGGCAGCGTGATCGTCGCCGCGCCGTTGTCGTCGCGGTAGAAGGCGCGACGCGCGCCGCTCCCGGGCCGGAGGCTCGGCAAGCCGTCGACCCGCCGTTCGGGGAAGCGGCGCAGCCACCAGGAGCCCGCGACGACGCGCACCATCTCCGCCTCGCAGGCCGCCAGGCTTCCGAGGCGGTTGTCCGTAAGCGCGGATTCCGCGGTGTAGACGCGACTGCGCTGAGAGTCCCGTGGAGCCCTCATCGGCGGATCGCGGTCAGTCGGCCCGGCCGGGGCCGGAGCCGACCTGGACCGAGCGCCCGTCTCGCCACTCACGGGTCACGAGGAAGGGTCCCTTCAGCGCGCCGTGGTCCCACGGCCCGAATCCCATGACGGTTCCCGGGTAGCCGCTGGCGGCGGGGCGGAGGTTCACGCGCTCGAGGCCGTCGCGCACCCCGGCGCGCGTCAGATGTTGCGCGCGGCTGATGCCGGCGGCGAGGAGCCTCCCGAGGTCGAAAGCGGCGACGCCGATCGGACCAGCGGCGGTCCGGGGTGCCCGCGCCGCGAGCTCGGCCCGGGCCGCATTGTCATCGGCGACCGTGTCGAGGTAGGTCCAGCCTCGCCAGGCTGCGCGCCAGTCCTTGCGTGCGTAGCCGAACATCAGCGCGGAGTTGGCGACGACGGGGACGTCCCAGCCGCGCTCGGCGAGCGCGAGCGCGAGCGGGTGAGCGGTGACGCCCAGCCCGAGGTAGACGAGCGCGTCGGGATCCACCCCCCGCAGCCGATCGACGACGGGACCGAGATCGTCGGCCATCGGCGCCGTCGAGGCGAGGCCGACGGTCTCGATGCCGTGCTCGAGGCGCGCCTCCTCGAACGACGCGGCATATCCACGGCCGACCGGCGAACGGTCGTGGACGACGGCCGCGGAGCTGACGCCTCGGGCCGAGAGCTCGGCGGCGAGCAGGCCGGGCTCCTCGGCCAGTGAGCCCACCTGGTACTGGAACATCCATTCGCTGCGCGTGTACGCGCCGCCCGAGTAATTGATGCACGGGACGCCCGCGGCGTCCGCGAGGTCGCGGGCGATCAACGCGTTGTCGCTGACGGAGGGGCCGATGATCGCGAGGACGTCCGTGTGGACCAGTTCCTCGAACGCGTCCGTGAGCGCCGCGGCGGAGCCGACCGGGAGGCCAGCGCACTGCGACGATACGAGCTGCATCGGACGGTCGAGCGACCCGCCGTCGTGGTCGAAGCCGAGTTGCAGCGCGTCGAGGACGTAGGAACCGTCGTCGGGCTGTGGGAAATCGAAGAGCGCCCCGACGAGCACGGGCTGGACGTCTGCCATGTCGGCGGAGCGTAGCGGTGAGAGCGGCTGCTCGACGCGCCACTACGCTGAAGTCATGGTGAGCCGCCTCGCCCGTGACGTCGCCTCGGGAATCGTGCACTGGGTCTGGGAGCGCGCGGCGGCGCTGGGTGCCATCGACGGCGGTTCCCGGCGAGCGAATCGCTTCGACGGCTTCGGACCGGGGAGCCGGATCTGCTTTCCGGTGACGGGGCTCATGGGGGAGCAGTGGATCCGGATCGGGTCGGAGACCCTCGTTGCCGAGTACGTGACCTTGTCCGCGGGGATGAGCCCGGACCACGTCCCCGAGTCCCAGCCTCTCATCACCATCGGTGATCGCTGCGTGTTCGGGCGCGCGAGCGGCATCGTCGCCAACTGGCGGATCGACATCGGTGACGACGTGTGGACCGGCCACCACGTGTACATCACCGACCACAACCACGGCTATGAGGACCTCGCCACGCCGCCCGGACTGCAGATCGGGCGCCACGCTCCCGTCACGATCCGCGACGGCGCATGGCTCGGCCACGGGACGATCGTGCTCCCCGGCGTGACGATCGGCCGCAACACCGTGGTGGGAGCCGGGTCCGTAGTGACCGCGGATCTTCCGGATCACTGTGTCGCCGCGGGCAACCCGGCCCAGGTGCTGCGGCGCCACGTCACCGGGCGAGGCTGGGTGCGTTCGGCGCCCGCGTCCCCGGCGGTGTCCGCCTCGCGTGATGTCGAGTCGGTGTGATTGACTCGCGCCCCGTTTCCGGGGGGCGTGTGAGCAAGGACCGATCATGACCGACGACCTCGACCCGGATCTGCCCGAGTCGATCAGCGCGGAGACCGAGCTGCCCGAGGCCGAGATGGTGGGAGACGCGCCCGCCGACGCCGAGACCGACCGCGGCGCGACCTGGGCGCTCGTCCTCGCGATCCTGTCGTTCGTCCTCCTCCCGCTCGTCGGTGCCGTCGTCGCCCTGTTCCTCGCTGCGGGTGCACAGCACCGGATCGAGGCCTCGGGCGGGACGCTCGGCGGGATCGGCAGGGTGACTGCCGCCAAGGTGCTCGCGTGGATCAACCTCGCGCTCCTGGCGCTCGCGGCCGTCGGGGCCATCGTCGGACTCGTCGTGACCAACAGCACCGAGAAGACGCTCGACCTCGACCGGGCCGAGCGCTCCATCACCGAGAACCTCCAGACCGAATACGTCGGATTCGACGTGGATCGTGTCACCTGCCCGGACGACGTCGAGGTCGAGGCCGGGGCCGAGTTCACGTGCACGACCCGGATCGAGGGTCAGCAGCTCGACATCGTCGTGACGCAAGAGGACGACGAGGGGAACGTCACCTTCCAGAAGGCGCAGGCGGCGATCCCGGCGGCGAAGGCCGAGGAGTTCATCGTCACCGAGTTCCGCCAGCAGGGGACGGCGGTGACGGTCGACTGCGGGGACAACGACGTGATCGTCGTCGATCCCGGTTCCACGATCGAGTGTGCCGTGACGACGGACGACGGCAACATGACCACGGCGATCGTCACGGTCAACGACGTCGCCGGCAACGTCAGCATCGACTTCGGCGTCGACGAGTAGACGGTGGCGCTCGACGCCGATCAGCAAGCGCGGCGGCGCGACGCGATGCGCTCGTTGATGCCCGGAACTCCCTTCATGGAACGACTGGGTCTGCTCGTGGAGCGGTGGGAGCCCGAGGGTGTGAGACTCCGCGTACCGTTCGATCCCTCGCTGACCAACGACGGCGTCGGCTACCACGGTGGTGCCGTCGCTTCGCTCGTGGACTCCGCGGGCGCAGCCGCGGTCTGGGCGGGCCACGACTTCGACAAGGGCCAGCGCGCGGCCACGATCTCGATGACGGTCGACTACACGGGCGCGGCGCGCGAGTCTGACCTGATCGCCGAGGCCGAGTGCGTGCGACGCGGTCGGGACCTCCACTTCTCGGAGATCCGCGTGCGCGACGAAGCCGGGCGCCTCGTGGCGGCCGGTTCGCTCGTGTACCGCATCGTTCCCTGACACCCGACGTTGCCGCGTGGTACACAACCGGTTGAGCGGGGTCGCGGGAGGTGGCCGTGCGAGCGAGAGCAGCCGTGCTCCTGGTGGCGATCGTCGGCCTGGTGCTCGTCGCCCTGGTGGCGCCAGCAGCCGCGGGGAGTCCCGACAACGACACCGCCAGCCCCGATCGGTGGATCGTGCTCAGCGGTCGGGTCGACCTGCCGGAGGACACGACCGTCGACTACGTGTTCGTCCTGAACGGCGACACGGACATCACGGGCACGGTCGACGGCACCGTGGTCGTGGTGAACGGCGACGTGCGGGTGAGCGGTGACGTCCAGGACAATGTCCTCGCCTTCAACGGCCGGATCACCGTGGTCGGCGGAGCGAGCGTCGGCGGCGACGTCCGCTCCTCGGACACGCCCCGGATCGCCGACGGCGCAACCGTCGACGGCGACGTGGAGCGCACCAACTTCGCCAACCTGTTCCAGACCCTCGGCGCGATCGTCTGGATCATCTGGTGGGTCGCCGTCACGGTGTCGACGTTCGTCCTCGGGTTGCTGTTCCTCGTACTCGTCCCCCGCGCCGCGCGGGGAGCGTTGGTCGCGGCGCGTACGACCGTGGGGCCGGTCATCGGCTGGGGTGTGGCGGCGACGTTGGGCCTGCCCATCGTGGCGGTGTTCCTGCTCTTCACGGTGCTCGGCATCCCGCTCGGCCTGGTGGGCCTCCTCGCGATCGCGCCGCTCTTCGCACTCGGATACGTCACCGCGATGTACTTCCTCGGGCGCACGATGATCCGCGAGCCGAAGAGCCCGTTCCTGGCTTTGCTGGTCGGGTGGGCGATCCTGCGCGTCGCGGAGCTCGTCCCGTTCCTCGGGCCGCTCGTCACGTTCGCGGCCGTCGTCTACGGCCTCGGCTCGCTCACCGTTGCGGCGTGGCGTGCGGGCCGCGGGCGATCGTCGGACGCGGCTCCGCCCGCGAGCTCGGCGCCACCGATCTCGCCTCCCCCGCCTGCACCGCAGGTGGGTTAGCTGTCCGGCCAGACCCAGTCGCGGACGCGCTCACGCGGGGAGTCGGTCGCGGGCGGCGTCGGTCCCGGGTGGGGTTCCGGCGATCGGGGCGGAGACGGTGGGGGTGGTGGGGGTGACGACGCGGGTGGTGCGGGCGCGGGAACAGGAGCGGCGCGGAGCTGGCGCGCCAGGACGAGCAGCCCGACCCCGATGATCCCCAGGACGATCGCGGGCACGACGAGCCCCGCGGCGAAGGCCTTCCAGGTGCGCACGCCCACCTCGGGCCAGCCGCTCCCTGCGACGGCGAGGAACAGCAATGGCAGGAGCAGCGCGGCCACGAGCTGCGCGACGGCGAGGACGACGGCCCAGCGTCCGATGCGTCCCACCGGTCGGCCCCGATCCGACGCCAGGGCGATCCCGCTGCCGAGCAGCGCGAGCGACGCGATTGCGCCGAGGACGACGACGGTGTTCACGAGCGTGGTCACCCAGGAGAGCTCGGGGATCTGGTCGACGTCGGCGAGCGAGACGTCGAAGCGCACGTCGGGTGGGAGCTGCGCCGCGATCGCAGGGTCGACTTGACCCAGACTCGCCACCGTCGCCGAGCTCACGGCGCCCGAATCGAGGACCAGTGCCGAGTCCCGACCCTGGAACACGTACTCGTGCAATGCGATCAACGTCTGCTCGAACGCGGCGACGAACCGGGGGTCGTCCAGGGTCGTGCCGGTGGCGGCGTCGAGCTCCGGGGTGCCGACCGCGCCGGGCGCGTACACGGCGATCTCGTCTTCGAGCTTGCCCGAGAGGGTGTCGCGCACCTCGTCGGCCTCGAGGAGCTCGGAGGCCGAGTCCGCGAGTCGGTCCGCGGAGAGCACGGTGAGATGGACGCAGAGCGTGACCCAGGTCAGCGTGGCGACGACGAGGCCGAGGCTCACGAAGAGTCCGGCCGACGCGCGGCGGGAGGTGCTTCCGGCGGCGCCCACGCTCCCGGACCCTAACCGGCTGCATTGAAACGCGTTCCGGTTCGTGCCATGCTGCCTCCCCCCAGGGCTATTCGTGGGGGTTTGGGGGAATCCCGGGAGGCCGAGGCGCGCCGGGGTCCCCATGGCGTGGGGGGCACGATGAGGATCCGGTTGGCCGCGACGCTGGTGGCGCTCACCCTGGCGGTCGCGGCCTGCGGCTCCCGCGTCGACGACGAGGTGACCCAGGTCGGCGACGGGCAGGCTGCGTCGGAGGGTGGTAGCCAGACCACGGGCGGAGGCGGGAACGGCGGGGCGGCGCCCGCGGCCTCGGAGTCGCCATGCGGACCCGGCGACGCGTCGGGTGCCACCGACGTGGGCGTCACCGACGACACGATCACGATCGCCACGATCCAGGACATCGACGTTCCGGGCGTGCAGGGGCTGTTCCAGCAGAACCTCCAGGCCATGCAGGCCTTCGTCGCGTACTGCAACGACCTCGGTGGCATCCTCGGCCGCCGGCTGGAGCTGAATGACTTCGACTCCAAGCTGACCGACCACGCGGCCGCAGTGCAGCAGGCTTGTGACGGGTCCTTCGCGATCGTCGGCCAGGGTGCGGTCTTCGACGACGCGGGCATCCCGGCGGCCCGCGAGTGCGGGATCCCGATCGTGCCCGGCTTCACCGGCTCGCCCGCGGCCGGCGGCGCCACCGACATCATGGTGCAGCCGATCCCCAATCCACCAGGGAGCTGGGCCGTGGGCCCGGGCCGCTACGTGCTCGAACAGGTGCCCGATGCGACCAAGCACGCGGTGATGTTCAAGGCGCCTTCGGCGGCCGAGGACCGGGCGAACCAACAGGTGGACGCGTACGAGCAGATCGGCTTCGATTTCATCATCGACGAGCGCATCGGCATCGGAGATCTCCAGTCGGACTGGGCGCCACGTGTCGAGGCGTATCGGAACGCGGGCGGCGGATACCTCTACGTTCAGGCCGAGGACGTCGACCTCGCGAACTTCCTCCTGGAGGCGGAGGCCCAGGGCGTCGACGTCGAGTGGGCCGACGCGGGCCAGCAGGTCTACACGCGCGGATTCCTCAAGGCCGCCGGCTCGGCCGCCGACGGCGTCCACGTCTACGCGACCACCGTGCCGTTCGAGGAAGCCGACACGAGCGAGCAGATCATGCTGTACCTCGACTATCTCGAGAGGACGAATCCGGGCGCCGACCCGGACGCGTTGGGCGTCCAGACGTGGTCGTCGGGCCTCCTCTTCGCCACGGCGGCCAAGGAGCTCGGTAGCGATCTGACGCGGGCCGGACTGCTCGACACACTTCACGGGATCACGGAGTGGGACGGCCTCGGCAGCCACGTGCCCGCGGACCCCGGCGAGAACATCGGCACCAACTGCTTCATGTACCTGACGGTCGAGGACGGGGAGTTCGTGCGCGAGTTCCCGGACGAGGGATTCGAGTGCGCTGACGACAACACGGTCGAGACCCATACGGGCTGACGGTCGGGCCCGGAATCGGCGTCGGAACGGGGGAAGCGTGCCGGAAGGGGAGTGGGGGTCGCTGAGGTGAGGCAGTTCCTCGCCTTCACGATCTTCGGTCTGGCGGCGGGAGGCATCTTCTTCGTCGCCGCCAGCGGCCTCGTGCTCACCTACGCGACCACGGGCGTCTTCAACTTCGCCCACGGGGCCGTCGGCATGATCGCCGCGTTCGTCTACTGGCAGCTGCGAGTGGAGTCGGGACTCCCCACCCTCGTCGCGCTCGTCATCGTGGTGGGTGTCCTCGCGCCACTCGCGGGTCTGGTGATCGAGCGCTTCCTCATCCGGGGCCTCGACACGGCACCTCTGGCCACGACGCTGGTCGTCACCGTGGGGCTCCTCGCCGGCCTGATCGGCGTGGCCGACCAGGTCTGGAAATCGGAGGTGCGGGTCGTCCCGGCCTTCTTCGGCCGCGAGTCGGGCTTCGATGTCTTCGGCGTGTTCGTTTCGTGGCAACGAGCGATCACGTTCCTGGTCGCGATCGGCGTCGCGATCGGGCTGCGCCTGTTGCTGTTCAACACCCGACTCGGCGTGACGATGCGGGCGACCGTGGACGACCGCGAGCTGGTGTCGCTCAACGGTGCACGTCCCGCGTGGGCAGGGGCCGCATCGTGGGCGCTCGGCGCCGCGCTCGCGGCGCTGGCGGGCATCCTGCTCGCCCCCGAGTTCGCCCGTCTCGAGGTCATCGGCCTCACGCTGCTGGTGGTGGACGCCTACGCGGCCGCGGTGGTGGGCCGTCTCCGCAGCCTGCCCCTCACCTTCCTCGGGGCGATGATCCTCGGCCTGCTCATCAACTACACGATCGGCTACCTCCCACGCGCCTTCCCGAACAACTCATTGCCCTCGTACCTCGGGCAGCTTCCCCAGGCGATCCCCGCGATCATGCTCTTCGTCGTGCTGTTGCTGCTCCCGCAGGCGCGTCTGCGGGGCGCCCGGCATACCGTTGCCACCAAGGTGAAGGTGGCGTCCTTCCGGTCGTCGTTGATCGGTTTCGCCGTGCTCGTCACCGCCGCGCTCCTGGCCGCTTCCTTGCTCTCGGACCGCAACATCGTGCGCATCGGGAGCGGCATCGGTCTCGCGCTCGTGGTCATCTCGCTCGTGCCCCTCACCGGCTACGCGGGTCAGGTGTCGCTCGGGCAGCTCGCCTTCGCGGGGATCGGGGCGTGGGCGATGGTCGAGTTCGGGGACACGAGCCCCTGGTTGGGCATCGGCGTCGGCGTCGTGGGCGCCGCGTCCCTGGGAGTGGTCGTCGCACTGCCGGCGCTCCGACTCGAAGGTCTCTACCTCGCGCTCATGACGCTCGCCTTCGCGCTGTTCATGGAGGTGCAGGTCTTCCCGCTCGACGACTTCTTCGGTGCCGCGTCGAACGTGGTACCGCGGCTCGACATCCCCGGGCTGTCGCTCGAGAGCGACCGCACGTACTTCGTGTTCATGGCGGTCGTCTACGGGCTGGTGGCGGTGGCCGTCCTCGCCATGCGCCGGGGCTCGTTCGGACGGCGGCTCGTCGCCATGCGCGACAGCCCCGCCGCGTGCGCGACCCTCGGGATGAGCACGAGCCGCACGAAGCTGATCGTGTTCGCGGTCTCGGCCGCGATCGCGGGGCTGGGCGGAGCGATCTACTGGGGCTTCCGCGGCTCCGCGTCGAACGTGGAGTTCACGATGGTGGCCGGACTCGCGATCCTGCTGCTGGCCGTGATCGGAGGGGTCTCGACCGCGAGCGGCGCGCTCGTCGGCGGGCTGTTCTTCGCGGTGATCACGATCATCGGCGAGGAGGCCGAGGCCCTCGATTGGCTCCCGGCGATCGCACCGGCCGTCGTGGGGATCTCGCTGGCGCGCAACCCCGATGGCGCCGTCGTGCAGGTCGCGGAACGGGTGCGCGAGCGGTTGCTCGGTCGCTGGTCGCCGGGTGCGGAGGAAGCAGCCGATCCGCTCGAGGGACTGGATGCGTCGCTGCCGATCGGTGTCGACCTGACGCCCGCCCAGGTCCGGGCGTTGGACCGGGAGCTCGCGCTCGAGGAGGTCTCCGTTGTCGGCCCTTGAGGTGCAGGGCGTCACGGTGGGCTTCGGGGGTCTCCTCGCGCTCGACGGGGTGGACCTCGACGTCCCCCGCGGCACCGTCACCGGTCTCATCGGCCCGAACGGCGCGGGCAAGTCGACCTTGTTCAACGTCATCTGTGGACTGCAGTCGACGCGTGCTGGTCGTGTGCGAATCGACGGTCGCGACGTCAGCAAGCTTGCTCCGCACCGGCGCGCACGCCGCGGCCTTGCTCGCACGTTCCAACGGCTGGAGACGTTCGGCTCGTTGAGCGTCCACGACAACGTCATGGTCGCATGGGAGCTCGCTCAGGACCCGCTCCGCATCCGGGGGCCTCGTGGCAAGCAGCGGACCGTCCACGAGGTGCTGGAGCGGGTGGGGATCGCACACATCGCCGGCGAGTACGTGGACGCCCTACCGACCGGGCTCGCCCGGCTCGTCGAGCTGGCGCGAGCGTTGGCGACGTCTCCGACGGTCTTGCTGCTCGATGAGCCCTCGTCGGGTCTCGACCGACCCGAGACCGAGGTGATGGGTGACCTCCTCGTCGAGCTCGCCGACGAAGGTCTCGGCGTGCTCCTCGTCGAACACGACGTGGCGCTCGTCATGCGCACCTGCGTTCGGATCCACGTACTCGAGTTCGGGCGGATCATCGCGGTGGGCGCACCCGACGAGATCAAGAACGACGCCACGGTCCGGGTCGCCTACCTCGGGAACGAACGTGTCTGAGCAATGGTCACCCCTGAGCGCGGACGGCTCCGAGACCGATCGCGCGGAAGGCGTCGCGGTCGACGGAGCGCCACCCGATGCAGGCCGTTCGGCCTGGGAGGCCTCGCTCGGCCCTGCTGCCGATGATCCGGCGCTCGAGCTGAGGGAGGTGCGGGCGGCGTACGGCAAGATCGAGGTGCTCCACGGCGTCGACCTGGTCGTGCCGCGCGGCGGCGTCGTCGCGCTGCTCGGACCCAACGGCGCGGGGAAGTCCACGACGATCAAGGTCGCGAGCGGACAGATGAGCCCGACGGCGGGCGCGTTGCTCGTGGCCGACCGGTTCCTGAATTGGGTCGCGCCGTCCGCTCTCTCGCGCGCCGGCGTTTGCACCATCCCCGAGGGGCGCGGTGTGTTCCCGAACCTCACGGTCCACGAGAACCTGCGAATGGCGACGTGGTCCGGTTCGTCGCTGCGCGAGATCGAGGAGCGCGCGTACGCGCGCTTCCCGCGCCTCGGTGAGCGTCGACATCAGCTCGCGGGCACGATGTCGGGAGGCGAGCAGCAGATGCTGTCGATGGCGCGCGCGCTCGCCAGTGATCCGGCAGTCCTGCTGATCGACGAGCTCTCGATGGGCCTCGCCCCGAAGATCGTGGAGGACCTCTACGGACAGGTTGCGCAGATCGCGGCCGAGGGGATCTCAATCCTCATCGTCGAGCAGTTCGCACGGACGGTCATGGAAGTCGCCGACGTCGTGGGCCTCATGCTGTCTGGTCACATGGTGCAGGTCGGACGGCCCGAGGAGCTCGAACGCGAGCTCTCGCGCGCGTACCTGGGTGTGCAGCTCGATGGCGAACGCGCCGAGAGAAGGTAGGTTGTTGCAGTGACGCAGACGGAACACACGCCCGCGGATCGGGAAGCGGACGCGGCCGAAGCGCGCACCGCGGAGACGTCCGAGGCGTCCGCTCGGCTCCGGGAGTTCGAGCGCGAGATCGGTGAGCTGCGGGTCACCGGTGGTTCCGCCGCCGTGGAGTCGCGGATGTTGACGATCGGCGTCGTCGCCGCGTTCGCCGGCCTCGTGATGATCGCGCTGGGGTGGTGGGGCGCGTCGGGAACCGCCGCACTCAACGATCAGATCTCGTATCTCATCAGCGGAGGGCTCTTCGGCATCGGCGTCACCGCCGCCGGGGTGGCGCTGTACCTGCGGTACTCGGCCGGGAGGTTCCTGCGCTTCTGGCTCATCCGGCTGATCTACGAGCAGCGCGCGCAGACAGACCGGATCGTCGAGGCTCTCGAGCGCGACCGGCGCGCGTGACCGACGGGTCGGAGGGTGGTCGAAGCAGAGTCCGCTCCACCGGTCGAGCTGCTCGACCGCGACCTGTACTCGGGTGATCCGAGCCCGACGTATCGCTGGCTGCGCGACCACGCTCCCGCCTACTGGGACGCTACGGACGGCGTGTGGGGAATCTCGCGCTACGAGGACGTCGTCGAGTGTGAACGTCGCCCCGAGGTGTTCAGCAACGAGCTGAAGGGTTCCCGCCCCAACACGCCGAAGAACGCCTCGATGATCGACCGTGACGACCCGCGCCATCGGGTCCAGCGGCGCTTCGTCGCGCAGGGCTTCACTCCGAAAGCTGTCGCGGCCAAGGAGGAGCACGTGCGCTCGATCGCCGGATCGCTGCTCGACGCAGTCGCGCCACGCGGTCGCTGTGAGTTCGTGCAAGAGGTCGCCGCTCCGTTGCCGATGATCCTCATCGCGGAGATGCTCGGCGTCCGACCCGACGACCGGCAGATTCTCCAGCGCTGGTCCGACGCGATGATCAGCGGGGCGGACGGGCCGGAGCACGTGACCGAGGAGGTTGCGCAAGCGCACCTCGACTTCGTCGAGTACACGAGCAGGGTCATGCGCGATCGTCGCCGCGCGCCCCGTGACGACCTGATCTCGGTCCTCGTGAACGAGGAGATCGAGGGCGAACGGCTCGACGACGAAGCGCTCCTCAGCGAAGCGTTGCTGCTGCTGATCGGCGGGAACGAGACGACGCGCAACGTCATCTCGGGGGGCATGGAGATGCTCGTCAGGAATCCCGAGCAGCGCCGGCTGCTCGTCGACGAACCCAATCGCATCCCGGGCGCGGTCGAGGAGTGCCTGCGGTGGGTGTCGCCGGTGCTGAACATGAACCGCACCGCGACGCGCGACGTCCAGCTCCATGGTAAGACCATCCACACCGGGGATCAGGTGCTGTTGATGTACGCGTCGGCGAATCGTGACGACCGGGTGTTCGAGGACCCGGAGCGCTTCGACGTCACCCGTGATCCCAACCCTCACGTGGCCTTCGGCTTCGGTACGCACTTCTGCCTCGGGGCCCAGCTCGCCCGGCTCGAGATCCGGGTGATGTTCGAGGAGGTGCTCGCGCGGCTGCCGGACCTCCGACTCGCGCCGGGGGCCTCGGTCGACCGCACCCATTCGTCGTTCATTCGCGGCATCCATCACATGCCCGTCGAGTTCACACCTGCGTGACGAGCCCGTGTCGCGCCACGGGCGGAGATCGAGCCGGGGACCGTCGATATCCTTCGGCACGCATGCGGCCCGCAGTCGACGTTCCCGAGGATCTCGCCAAGATCGAGGCCGATCTGCGGGCCCCGGGTGCTCCGTTCGAGACGACGACCGAGATGGTGCTCGGCGAGGAGATGGAGGTGTTCGCCCGGCGCCTCCCGTCGCTACGGGCGCTCGTCGAATCGTCGCGGGGATTCGGCGATGCCGAGTACCTCGTCTTCAGCGACGGTGAACACGACTGTCGCTTCACGTTCGCGGAACATGCCGGTCTGGTCGCAGCCACCGCGTCGGCGTTGCGCGGACGCTACGAGGTCGGACCCGGCGACCGGGTCGCGATCCTCGGCGCCAACTCACCTGAGTGGATCATCACCTTCTGGGCGACGGTTGCTCTCGGCGCCGTCGCCGTCGGGCTGAACGGATGGTGGACGGGTGCCGAGATCTGCCACGGCCTCGAAGACGCGGATCCGAAAGTCCTCGTCGCGGACCGCAAGCGCCTCGACCGGCTCGGCGGGGGCGACCCCGGTATGCCCACGATCCTCGTGGAGGACGACTTCGAGGGCATCTGGTCGGGCGCGGGCGGCGAGCTGCCGGAAGCACCCATCACCGAAGACGACCCTGCCCTCATCCTCTACACGAGCGGCACCAGCGGTCGACCGAAGGGGGCAGTCCACACGCACCGCAACGTGCTCGCGCTCCTCGGCGTCAACTTCTTCCACGGCCTGCGCGTCCTGGCACTGCATCCACCTGACCCGGACGCCCCTCCGAACTGCCAGCTCGTATCGAGTCCGCTGTTCCACGTGTCGGGTCTGCACAACGCGGCCGTCCCCTTCCTCGCGGGGGGCGTCAAGTCGGTCTGGACCGTCGGCCGCTTCGATCCGGAGCTCGTGATGCGGCTCATCGAACGCGAGCAGGTCACCGGGTGGTCGTTCACGGCCACGATGCTGAGGCGCGTGGTCGAGCACGAGCAGGTCGGTAGCTACGACCTCTCGACGTTGCGCAGCGGCGGGGGAGGGGGCTCGTTCTTCCCTCGTGCGCTCCAGCAGCGTGCCACGCGCGTGCTGCCCGGCCTCCGGGACACCATGGGAGTCGGATACGGCTGCACCGAGTGCACCGCGCTCGCCACGCTCAACACCGGCGCCGAGCTCGAGGCGCATCCGGATTCGGTCGGTCGGCCACTCCCGACGGTCGAGCTCGAGATCCGTGATCCTGTCACGGGCGTCGAAGTGCCCGAGGGAGAGGACGGCGAGGTCTGCATCCGCGGTCCGATGGTCATGCTGGAGTATTGGCGCCGTCCCGACGACACGGCCCAGGCCGTCGGACCGGGCCGCTGGCTCCGCACGGGTGACATCGGGCGACTGGTGGGGGGACGGCTGTTCCTCGCGACTCGCCGCACCGATCTCATCCTCCGCGGCGGCGAGAACGTCTACCCGATCGAGATCGAGCAGCGGTTGGAGGAGCACCCCAGCGTGGAGGAGGTTGCCGTGGTGGGTGTCCCGGACCCCGACCTCGGTCAGGTCGCCCAGGCGATCGTGGTGCCGGCCGCGGGTCACACGGTCGACCCCGAGGCGCTCGAAGCGTGGGTCGGCGAGGCGCTCGCCTACTACAAGGTCCCGGCGCGTTGGGTCGTTCGGAGCGATCCGCTCCCGCGCAACGCGGCGGGAAAGGTCCTGAAGGCCGAGCTGACGGGCGGCGAGCCCGCGCAGTTCGTCGAGGAATAGGAGCGAGCGTGCCCATCGACCTGGCCGACCTGATGAACCCTGCGCACAGCGCCTTGGTCCTCCAGGAGGTGCAGAACGGTGTCGTGGGAGAGCCGGCCGCGCTTCCCCAGCTCGCGGCCGAGGCTCGCCGGGTGGGGCTCGTCGAGCACTGCGCGGAGCTCGCGCGTGCCGCTCGCTCGGCCGGGGTACCGGTGTTCCATTGCACGGCCGAGAACCGACCAGACCGGCGCGGCGCCAACCGCAACGCGCGCCTCTTCGCGGGCGTGAAGAAGTCTCCCGTGAAGCTCGAGCCCGGAAGCGCCGCGGTCCAACCACCGGAGGAGATCGGCGTCGAGCCGGGTGACGTCGTGTTGCCTCGATACCAGGGCATCGGGCCGATGAGCGACACGCAGCTCGATCCGATGCTCCGCAACCTCGGTGTCACGACGATCGTGGGGGTGGGAGCGTCGGTCAACATCGGGGTCACGAATCTCGTCTTCGACTCGGTGAACCGCGGCTACCAGGTCGTCATCCCGCGAGACGCGGTCGCGGGTGTCCCGGCCGACTACGCCGAGGCGGTCCTGGAGCACACGCTCGGGCTGCTGGCCACCTTGTCGTCGACCCGAGAGGTCGTCAGCGTGTGGGAGCGGTGACGATGGGCACGGTGCCGCGGTCGCCGGAACCGATGCTGGCGCTGGACGACGTCACGGTTTCGTTCGGGGGGCGTGGTCACGCCGGAGGCCCGCGATGTCTTTCCCGGTCTCACCGTGGAGGAGAATCTGGCCCTGTGGTTGCGCGCGCCGGACGAGCGCGAAGAAGCGTGCACGCGCTTCCCGATCCTGGCCGAGCGACGTGGCCACGAAGCCGGGTTGCTCTCGTCCTCGAGCTCCGCGATCGGGACGTTGCGGTCCTCCTCGTCGAGGAGAAGGTACGAGAAGCGCTCGACGTCGCCGACCACGTCGCAGTCATGAGGCTCGGCCACATCACGTGGTCCGGTGCCCGCGCCGATGCAGACGCAGATCGCTTGGCCGCTGCGTATCTGGAAGTCGCCGAGGCGTAGGGTCCGAAGATGCTCGGAAGTCGGGGCGCCGTGGCTGTCGCGCTCGTCGTTCTGGTATCGGCCTGTAGCGGGGGCGGTGGAGGTGACGACGTTGCCGAGCCCCGGACCCGCACGACGACGGGCGTCACCGCGGACACGGTGATCGTCGACGGCTCGATGGCGATCGCGGGGGCGCAGATCGGCATGGCCGCGCGCTTCGCGCGCACGAACCGTGCGGGCGGTGTGCACGGCCGGCGGATCGTCTCCCAGGTCCGGGATCGCCACGACGCACCGCCTCCTGACCCGTTCGCCTGGGTCCCCGTCCTCGGACCACTGCGACCCGAGGAGCTCGGTGGCGAGTCGGTGGGGACCTTCGGCTGGGCTCCGACGACCGGGTTCTGCGATCGGGAGACGTTGTTCGCGATCAACGGCTGCCAGGCGGTCGCGAGCAGCCTCTGGGGCTCGTTGCTCCAGCTCGACGGCGTCCCGGCGGGCGCGTCGGTGACGATCGTCGGGGAGGAATCGTTCGCGCCCGATGCCGCGGTGGCGTCGTTCGAGGAGGCGGGCTACGACGTCGAGCTCGTGCTCGCGGACCGGACCGCGGACGACATCATCGCGGAGTTCGCCGACGTGGCGCGGCGTGTTCTCGCGGACCGGACCCCGGACGTCGTGGCCTACGCGGGGAATGACGACTTGGCGCTCGAAGTTGGCCGCGCGTTGGTCGGCGCGGGCTACGAGGGTCGGCACACGGCCCGCCAGGCTTACAACGCGACGTTCGCGCAGGCGGCGAGCGAGGCGGGGCTCGAGGGCCTCACCGTGCTCGTCGACTTCGCGCCCTTCGAGTCCGCGGACGAGAATCCGCAGGTCCAGCGGCTGATCGACGACGTCCGAGCGTACGAGGAGACCGAGGGTCTGGCCGAGACCCCGCTGAGCAACGACGTCGCCGCCGGGTACTGGGCCGCCGACGCGTTCGTGGCCGCGCTCGAGGCGACGGGACCGGATCTCACCGTCGAGCGCTTCCTCCAGAGCGCCAACGACGATTTCGAATGGGTCGCCGAGGGCACCGTGGGCCCTGCGCTCTGGCCCCGTGACCACGAGCAACCCGTGCCCTGCGGCGCGCTCGTCGAGGTCGTCGACGGCGGCTTCGACGTCGCCGTGCCCTACTCCTGCGGCCACGTCCTGTACTGAGCCCACGCCGGGGGACCGCCCCGCTCGTCCGGGCCCTGGCTACCGTTCCGTGTCGTGGAACAGGCGGGCGGCGTCGCGATCGCGGCCGGGTTCGTTGTCGCCTACGCCGCCGTCTCTGCTCGGCTCTCGCGGACCTGGGTCACGGCGCCGATGGTCTTCGTGGCGTTCGGGTTCCTGGTGGGCCCGGACGTCCTGGACGTCGTCCCGCTTAGCGTCGACAACGATTTCGTCCGCGCGCTCGCCGAGCTGACCCTGGTCCTGGTGCTCTTCACCGACGCGGCCAGGATCCGCCTGCGAGTGCTCCGGGACAACCGCACGCTTCCCACCCGGCTCCTTCTGATCGGGATGCCGCTCACGATGGCGGCCGGCGCGCTCGTGGCGGGCGGCCTTTTCGATCTGGACCTCTGGGCTGCGTTCCTCCTCGCCGCGGTGCTGACGCCGACGGATGCCGCCCTCGGGCAGGTCGTGGTGTCGAGCCCAGAGATCCCGGTACGGGTCCGCCAGACGCTCAACGTCGAGAGCGGTCTGAACGACGGGATCGCCGCCCCGTTCATCACCCTGTTCATCGCGGGCGCCTCCGCGACCGAGGGCTTCGGTTCGGCCGACTTCTGGGTGAGGTTCGCGGCCAAGCAGATCGGCTTCGGGCTCCTCGTCGGGATCGGTGTGGGCGTGGTCGGCGGATGGATCGTGGAGCACGCGAGCCAGAAGGGCTGGATGGACGGGATCTTCCGCCAGCTCGCCGTCCTCTCACTCGCCGTCGGAGCGTTCTTCCTCGCCGAGGAGTTCGACGGGAACGGGTTCATCGCCGCCTTCGTCGCGGGCGCGGCCGTCGGGAACCTCACGCGCACGGCCTGTGAGGGGGTCTTCGACTTCACCGAGGACGAAGGTCAGCTCCTCGCCCTGTTGACCTTCATGGTCTTCGGCGGTGCGTTCGTCGGCGCGGTCTTCCGTGACCTCACGTGGCGGGTCGCGCTGTACGCCGTGCTCAGTCTCACCGTCGTGCGGATGATCCCGGCCGCGATCTCACTCGCGGGCACGCATCTCCGTCGCGACACGGTCGCCTTTCTCGGCTGGTTCGGGCCTCGCGGCCTCGCCTCGATCGTCTTCGGGCTCGTCGTTCTCGAGTCCGCCGACGTCACGGCCCGGCACGAGATCTTCCTCGTCGTCACCTGGACCGTGCTTCTCAGCGTCTTCGTGCACGGGCTCACGGCCACGCCGCTGGCGCGCTGGTACGGACGGCGGACCGAGGAGATGGCGGAGATGCCGGAGCTGCCGGAGATGCAGGAGGTCGCGGAGCTGCGCCTCCGTTTTGTTCCGCACCATCTGCGGGAACCGGACTGAGGACCGCTACTTCCCCTCGAAACGAGGCGCGCGCTTCTCGGCCGCGGCCTTGAAGCCCTCGGGCGCGTCCTCTGAGCAGAACACGGGCGCCGCGGACGACGCCTCGAAGCGCAGCGCCTCCCAGAGCCCCTGCTCGGCCCGGTAGTTGACCGTGCGCTTGATGGCCTGCACGGCGAGCGGCGCGTTGGCGGCGATCTCCGCCGCGAGGTCGATCGCGTGCTCGACGAGGCGATCGTGGGGGACCACCTCCTGCACGAGGCCGATTCGTGCCGCGATCGAGGCGTCGATGCGGCGACCGGTGAAAGCGAGGAGCTTGGTCCAGCCCGGGCCGATCTCGGTGACGAGGCGGAGATCGGCGCCCCCGTCGAGCGAGACCCCGACGCGGACCTCCGGCAGCGCGAACGTCGCGTCCTCGGACGCGATCCGGATGTCCCCGAGCATCGCGATCTCGATGCCCGCACCCAGGCAGTAACCGTGGATCGCGACGACGATGGGCTGCGGCAGGTTGGACACGACGTGGAAGCGCTCGTGCACCCGCCGGAAGGTCTCGTAGTAGTTGCGGGTCCGGTGCGAGCCCGAGGCCCCCGTCACCCGATCTTCGGGCATCCCCAGGTCGGCTCCCGCGCAGAACGCGCGGCCGTTCGCCTTCATGACGACCGCCCGTACGGTGTCGTCTCGCCGCAGCTCCTCGCAGATGGCGACGAGTTGACGGAGCGACTCGTAGTTCCAGGCGTTCAGCTTGTCGGGACGGTCGAGCGTGATGAGCGCCAGGCGACGCGCGTCGTCGCGCTCGAGGGTGAGGAAGGGTTCCCGCGGCTCGGTCATCGGCGGTCGAGGCTAGCGGGCACTTCGATGGCGCGAGTTCCCACGTCTAGGCTGCCCTTCATGGCCGAGTTTCCGAAGATCATCTCCGTGGACGACCACGTGGTCGAGCCACCCAACGTCTGGCAGGACCGCCTCCCCGCCAAGTACCGGGACGTCGGGCCCCGGGTCGTCACCGAACCGCTCGGCGAGATGGTGTTCAAGGGCGGCAAGTTCAGCTACGAGCCCGGCACCGAGGGCCCGATGTGCGACTGGTGGTACTACGAGGACCTGCGCTGGCCCCAGACGCGCCTCTCGGCCGCGGTCGGCTTCGACCGCGACGAGGTGAAGATCACCGCCATCACGTACGACGAGATGCGCGACGGCTGCTACGACCCGAAGGCGCGTCTCGAGGACATGGACGTCAACCACGTCGAGGCGTCCCTTTCGTTCCCGACCTTCCCGCGCTTCTGCGGCCAGACGTTCCTGGAGGCCGACGACCGGGAGCTCGCCGACCTCTGCGTGAAGGCCTACAACGACTGGATGTTCGACGAGTGGTGCGCCGGTTCCGACGGACGGCTGATCCCGTTGCCCATCATCCAGCTCTGGGACGCCGAGCTCGCCGCGGCCGAGGTCCGGCGCAACGCGCTGCGAGGTGGGCACGCGGTGGCCTTCACCGAGATCCCACCCTTCCTCGGTCTTCCGTCGATCCACGATCCGAACGGCTACTGGGATCCGTTCTTCGCCGCCTGCTCCGAGACCGACACGGTCGTGTGCATGCACATCGGCTCGTCATCGAAAATGCCGTCGACCTCCCCGGATGCACCACCGGGGGTCGGCTCGGTGCTCACCTACATGAACGCCGCGATGTCCCTCACCGACTTCCTCATGTCGGGCGTGTTCGAGAAGCACCCGAAGCTCATCGTCGCGTACTCCGAGGGTCAGATCGGGTGGATCCCCTACGTGCTCGAGCGCGCGGACAAGGTGTGGGACGAGAACCGGGGCTGGGCCGGTGTGCGTGACCAGGTCCTGAAGCCGCCGAGCCAGTACTACCGCGAGCACGTCTACGGTTGCTTCTTCGACGACGCCCACGGGCTCAACAACCTCGAGGCCATCGGCGCCGACACCGTCACCTTCGAGACCGACTACCCGCACTCGGACTCGACGTGGCCCGACACGCTCGAGGTCGCCCAGCGGATCATGAAGGACCTCGACGACGAGACGATCTACAAGATCGTGCGCGGCAACGCGATCCGCATGCTCCATCTCGACCTGGACCGTTAGGGGGCGAGGGGCGTCCTCCCCGGGGCTCGACACCAGAATTAGAACACGTTACAATTCTGGCTCCACGGCAGCGGGTGACCGCACGACGGGTTCCGGGGGCGACGCGGGCAGATGGCGACGGCTCGACACGTGAGCGAGGACGGCTTCCGGCTCCTCATCGGAGCGGACTGGGTACCCGGGGGCGCGGGCACGTACGACGTCGTGAACCCCGCGACGGAGACGGTTGTCGGCGCGGCGCCCGAGGCGACGGCGGACGATGCCCGGGCCGCGGCGGCCGCCGCGCGGGCGGCGTTCGACTCTTGGTCGCGCACGAGCCCCGAGCAACGCCACGACCTGCTCCGTGCGGCCGCGCAGCGGATCCGCGAGCGGGCCGACGAGCTGCTCCCGCTGGTGATCGCCGAGACCGGTTGCACCGAGACCGTCGGACGCACGATGCAGGTCCCGGTGGCCGCGAGCCGTTTCGATCGCTACGCGCTCGGTGCGCTGGAGCCGGCGGTCGTGCCGCTGCCACCGCAGCAGATCCCGTCGACTGCACTCGCGCCCGGCGGCATCATGGGCGCGATGGCGCGACGTGCGCCGGTCGGGGTCGTGGCGTGCATCACGCCGTACAACTTCCCGATCGTCAACATGGCCGGCAAGATCGGCCCGGCGCTGGCGATGGGGAACACGGTGGTCGTCAAGCCCGCACCGCAGGACCCGCTGGCGGTGATCGAGCTGGTCGCCATCCTCGAGGACGTCGGCTTCCCTCCCGGTGTCGTGAACGTCGTCACCGGCTCCACGCCCGAAACCGGCCAGACGCTCGTGGAGTCACCGGACGTCGACATGATCAGCTTCACCGGCAGCACGAACGTCGGCGTCCGCATCGGCGAGACCGCGGGTCGGATGATGAAGCGTCTCCTGCTCGAGCTCGGTGGCAAGGGCGCCGCGATCGTGCGCGAGGACGCCGACGTGAAGAACGCCGTGAAGCAGATCGGCTCGGTGTGGGCGTTCCATTCGGGCCAGATCTGCACCGCGCCGACGCGGGCGATCATCCATCGGGACCGCTACGACGAGGTCGTCGAGGGGCTGGCGAAGATGGCCGGCGTGCTGACCGTCGGCGATCCGCTCGACGCCCAGACCGTCGTCGGTCCCCTGATCACGGCCGCGCACCGCAAGCGAGTCGAGGGGTACGTCGAGGTCGGCCGGCAGGAGGGTGCCGAGATCGTGGCGGGTGGGAGCCGGCCCGACCACCTCGACCGTGGCTTCTTCTACGAGCCGACCCTGCTGGCGGGCTGCCGTAACGACATGCGCGTCGCCCGCGAGGAGATCTTCGGACCCGTGGTCGTCGCGATGCCCTTCGAGGACGACGACGAGGCCGTGGCGCTCGCCAACGACAGCGACTTCGGCCTCTACGACTACGTCTTCACCGGCGACTCGGGGAAGGGCCTCGCCCTGTCCCGGCGGCTCCGCGCCGGCAACGTCGGGATCAACACCGTGCAGCGGAACCACGAGACGCCCTTCGGCGGGACGAAGATGAGCGGGGTCGGACGCGACGGAGGCTCCTTCGGCCTCCACGCGTACAGCGAGCTCCAGTCGGTGGTGTGGCCCGCGTGAAGGATCACTTCGACCTCGTCGTCCGGGACGGGCTCGTCGTCGACGGCACCGGCCTCTCCCGCCGGCGCGCCGACATCGGAGTGCGCGACGGCCGGGTCGCGGAGGTGGGCAACCTCGGCGGTGCGACCGCGCGCGAGGTGATCGACGCCGAGGGATGCATCGTGGCGCCCGGGATCGTCGACGCCCACACGCACTACGACCCGCAACTGACCTTCGAGCCCTACGCGACGTCGTCGCCCTACCACGGTGTCACCACCGTCGTCGCGGGCAACTGCGGCTTCTCCGTCGCCCCGACCCGCGCCGAGGACCGCGACTACGTCACGCGGCTCTTCGCCAAGGTCGAGGGAATGTCTCCCGTGGCGCTCTCCGGTGTCGACTGGAGGTTCGACTCCTTCCCCGAGTTCCTCGATACCCGGGAGGGGAGGCTCGGCGTCAACCTCGCGTGCTACGTCGGCCACTCGAGCCTCCGCCGCTACGTCATGGGGCGCGACGCCAACGAGCGCGCCGCGACGCGCGACGAGGTCGAGCGGATGCGGCGGATCCTCCGGGAGGCGCTGGAGGCGGGGGCGGCGGGTTTCTCGTCCTCCCACGCTCCGACCCAGCTCGACGGCGACGATCGTCCCGTCCCGAGTCGCAACGCGTCGCTCGACGAGCTCGTGGCCCTCGTCGAGGAGGCGGGGCGTGCGAACGCGGGCAGCATCTCGTACCTGCCGAAGTCGGCGGTGAGCGGGATCGACGAGGACGACCAGGAGCTGCTGATCGCGCTCGGTCGTAGGAGTCGCCTGCCGATCGTCATCCAGGGTCTGGGTGGTCGGTCGAAGGTCGATGCCCCCACGGCGACCTGGTTGCAGGCGAAGGCCTTCCTGGAAGACGGAGCCCGACGGGGCGCGGCGGTCTTCTCGCTCCTCCGGACCCAGCCCTTCGATCGGCCGTTCACGCTCGCGGCGGGCACCTCGCTCTACGACGGCGTCCCCGCGTGGCGCGACCTGCTCGGGCGGCCGATCGCAGAGAAGCTCGCGGCACTCCGGGACCCCGCGGTGCGCGACGAGCTCCGAGCCGCGGTCGAGCACCCGAACACGGATCCCGACCGGGGCTCGACCCTTCCCCCGCCGCGTTGGGACGTCGTGGTGGTGAGCCGCGTACGCGAGCCCGCGCACGAGAAGTTCCTCCGCCGCTCGATCGATGACATCGCCGCCGAGCTCGGCTCGACACCGGCCGACACGATGCTCGACCTGGCGCTCGCCGAGGACCTCGAGACGGAGTTCCGGTGGTCGAGCGAGACGGAGGGCTGGCTCGAGGCGGTCGAGCAGTGCCAGACCCACCCCAACATGATCGTCGGCGTCTCCGACGGCGGCGCCCACCTCGACCGGGACGACGGCTCCGAATGGAGCACCTACTTCCTCCGGAGCTGGGTGCTGGACCGCCACGTGTGGAGCCTCGAGGAGGGCATCCGCCAGATCACGCAGGTCCCCGCCGCGCTGTGCGGGATTTCCGACCGGGGCACGCTCCTCCCCGGCAACTGGGCCGACATCGTGATCTTCGACGAGGACGCGATCGGCCTCGACACGAAGGCTCTGGTCGCCGACTTCCCCGGAGGCGAGTCGCGTTTCTCGGCTCGTCCGAAGGGGTTCGGGGCGACGATCGTCAACGGCACGGTGATCGTGCGTGACGGGGAGCTCACCGGTGCCCTCCCGGGTCGGGTGGTACGACCGGTACCGGAACGAAACGGATCGAAGACGAGCTAGCTCGAATCGACATCGGCGGCCGGTGGCCACCGAGACCAGAAAGGCGAAGGATGGAATTCGCGATCTTCCACTCGGCTCACGTTCTCACCCAAGAGAACGACGAGGCGCAACGGAAATACGAGCACATGCGACTCATGGACGAGGTCGCGATCGGCGTCACCGGCGACAAGGTGGGCTTCAAGTACTCGTGGTTCACCGAGCACCACTTCCTGGAGGAGTACTCGCACATCTCGGCGAGCGAGGTGATCATGAGCTACCTCGCCGGGCGCACCGAGAACATCCACCTCGGCTCCGGTATCTGGAACCTCACCCCGCCGGTCAACGCGCCTGCCCGCACCGCGGAGCGAGTGGCGATGCTCGACCACGTGAGCGAGGGTCGATTCGAGTGGGGTGTCGGCCGAGGCTCCTCGAGCACTGAGTACAAGGGCTTCGGCATCCCGGACAGCGACACCACGAGGGCCATGGCCGACGAGGTGCTGCCTCAGGTGCTCGAGATGATGAAGCCCGGCCGCTATTCCTACGACGGCGAGTGCTTCTCGATGCCCGAGCGCATGGTGCTCCCGAAGCCGTACACGCAGCCGCATCCCCCGATCTGGATGGCGTGCGGGAGTCCGAGCACCTTCGAGAAGGCGGGGAAGCTCGGTGTCGGTGCGCTGTGCTTCGCGATGGGACCACCTTCCAAGCTGGCCCCGCTCATCGAGACCTACAAGAAGGCGATCGCGGAGTGCGACGATCCGATCGGCGGCTACGTCAACGACAACGTCGCGGCCGTGAGCCGGCTGTTCTGCTTCGAGGACGGTGACCGCGCTCGCGAGGTCGCCGCGGACGCGGGGTCTGGCTACTACCAGAGCCTCGTGTTCAAGTGGCTCGACTCGGTGGTGAAGCCCGAAGGCGTGCCCGAATGGCCCGCCCTGGTGCCCGAGCCCACGCCCGAGGAGATCAAGAAGGCGGTGGAGCTCGGCGTCCTCGTCGCGGGCACGCCGGACGAGTGCGAGATCGGTGTCCAGAAGTACGTCGACGCGGGCGCCGATCAGGTCATCTTCGGCCTCCTCAACAACAACGTTCCTCTGGAGATCGTGCAGGAGTCGGCCGAGACCTTCGGGAAGCACGTCATCCCGCGCTTCGACAAGGATCCCGTGCACTCGACCGCTCGCCAGCGCGAGGCGCAGCTCGGAAGCGCCTGAGGGGCGGGTTGCCGTGGGCATCGTGCCCGAGGGGGAGCTTGCGTGGGGCATCCAGCTGCCGGTCGTGGCGCAGAGCCGGATGATCGCGTCCCGATGGGAGCGCGACGCCGGTCCCGAGGAGCTGCTGCGCGCCGCGCGCGCGGCCGACCAGGCCGGGTGCTTCTACGTGGCGGTCTGTGACCACACGGCGATCCCGGACGCGGCGGCCGAGTCGATGTCGACGGTCTGGTACCACCCGATCGCGACGCTCGGCTACGTGGCGGCGGCCACGAGCCGCACTCGTCTGATGACCAACGTGCTCGTGGGCCCGTATCGTCATCCGCTCGAGACGGCGAAGGCGGTCGTCACGCTCGACCGCCTCTCCGGTGGGCGGGTCGTCCTCGGGTTGGGGGCGGGCCACGTCCCCGGCGAGTTCGAGGCCCTGGGCATCGACTTCGCGGCTCGGGGTCGCCTGCTCGACGAGTCGATCGACGCGCTGCGGGTGGCGCTGGCCGACGAGTGGCCGGGCCTCGGTGTCGCGCCCCACGCGGTGCAGGAGCCGATCCCCATCTGGATCGGTGGGTCGTCCAAGGCCGCGCTGCGACGAGTGGCCGCGCGCGGCGACGGATGGATTCCCCAGGGAACCCCGCGGGAGCAGATGCCCGAACAGATCGAGTACCTGCTGCGGCACCGTGACGAGGTGCGGCCGGACGCCCAGATCGAGCTCGGTGCGATGGTCGGCTGTCACGTCGGGGAGGCCGACTGGCGGGTGCCGCGTGGGGCCGAGGTCGGCCCGCCGGAGGCGCTCGCCGAGTCGTTCAACGAGTTCGGCACCTGGGGCGTGAGCCACCTCCAGGTGAAGCTGCACGCTCGGGACATCGATGAGTACTGCGACCAGCTCGCGGTGTTCGGCGAACAGGTCGCCCCACACCTGGTGCGTTCATGACGTGTCACATGCGAGATTGAGGAACGCACCGTGGCGATCGTGACGATGCGCTTCGACCTGATGGTTCCGGACTTCGCACCGGTCGAGCCGCGCGACTACTACGCGGCCTGTCTCGAGATGTGTGACTGGGCCGAGGAGCATCGGCTGGGATTCGTCGTGTTCTCCGAGCACCACGGCGTCGACAACGGCTGGATCCCCGCGCCGCTCACGATGGCGGGGGTCGTGGCCGGGCGGACCCGCTCGCTCAACGTCATGGCCGCGGCGGCGCTCGTCCCGCTCCACGATCCGGTGCGCTTGGCCGAGCAGCTCGCGGTGCTCGACCTGGCCTCGGGTGGGCGCGTCGGGATCGTCGCGGGCATCGGCTACCGGCCGGAGGAGTTCGCCATGGCCGGCGTGGACAAACGCCGGCGGGGACGCATCCTGGAGGAACACGTCCGGGTGATGCTCCAGGCGTGGACCGGCGAGCCGTTCGAGTGGCAGGGCCGCACGATCCGCGTGACGCCGAGGCCGTTCACGCAGCCGCACCCGACGGTGATGATCGGCGGCTCGACCGAGGTCGCCTGCCGCCGTGCCGCGCGGCTCGGGCTGCCGTTCTTCCCCGCTGACGTCGACGAACGCTTCGACGACTGGTACGCGGAGGAAGCCGCTCGGCACGGGACGGAAGGGGGCTTCGTGATCCAGCCTCGCGGCTCGACGTTCGTGTTCGTCACCGACGACGTCGAACGGACCTGGAGCGAGATCGGGCCGTACCTGCTCCACGAGGCCCAGCTCTACGACTCGTTCCAGGTGGAAGGGCAGTCCTCGGCGGTCCACGTCGAGGGCGTCTCGAGCGTCGAGGCGATCCGGGCCTCGGGCGCGTACCAGGTCGTCACGCCCGACGAGGCCGTCGTCCTCGCCGAGCAGGCCGGCCCGATGGGCGCCTTCGTCCTCAACCCGCTCGCGGCCGGGATCCCACCGGAGCTCGGCTGGCGCAGCCTCGAGCTCACCGCGGCCGAGGTACTGCCGCGCATCGCCTGACCCAACGGACGTCCGGTGCTGCTTACCAGAGCTGGTCTGTGTAGGTGTCGGTGCCGGGAACCGTGCGCAGGAACGGCGACGCGAAGACGACCTCGGCCAGACCCGCCGCCTCGAGGTCCCCGCCGAGTGAGGCGAAGCGCTCGTCGAACGCGGCGAGGGGATCGTCGTCGACGAAGGCCAGCTGGAGAAAGCGGTCGCGGCCGACGTCCCCTTTCACGTCGCCGGGCGCGTCGTCACCGAGCGGAATCGGCGTGAAGGTGGCCACGACCTCGGCCGGCACGGGACGATCGGCGAACCAGGCGTCGATGTCCTCGATCGTCCGCCCCTCGGCCATCTCGCCGATGACCGCAACGATTCCGGGGAAGCAGCGGTCGAGCGCGAGCTCCACGGGCATCCCGTCGGGCGTGGGGGTGCGCTCGTCGCGGAACTTGTACATGAGGGTGTGGATGTGGTCGCGATGCTCGAACATGCGGCCGGCGGCATGGAGTCGGTGCACCTCCTCGGTGCCCCACTTGATCCATGCACCGAATCGCCCCCGCAGGATCCAGTAGAGCGCCAGGTACGAGCCTGCCGTCGGGTCGTCCGTGATCGGGCCCGACGTGGGATACCGCCGCTGCTTGCACTCCTTCGTCGCGACGAATCGCCCGCCGGCGAAGCAGTCGGCGCCGACCATGCAGCCGGCGTAGAAGTGGTCGCGCTCGTACCAGCGGTTGTAGACGACCTCGTGCCCGCGATGGGGCTCGACGAGCGTGAAGAGCATCCCGCCCAGTGCGATCGGGGAGTCGGCCATCGGTTCCACCTCACCTTCGGGACCAGACGTTCTAGCAAGCGAAGCGCCCGGAGCTGGCGCTGGAGCCGTTTGTGCCCTTGGGTTAG
>CAYRHS010000017.1:0-28551 GCA_964424125.1 uncultured Burkholderiales bacterium | reverse complement strand
CTCGTGCACGATCGCGATGGAGCGGATGCGCCGCTCCGACTCGGCGAGTGCCTCGCGCGCCTCCGGGGAGCGCATCCGACGCGCCTGGAGGCGCAGCAGCGAGGCGATCGTCTGCAGGTTGTTCTTCACCCGGTGGTGGATCTCGCGGATCGTCGCGTCCTTGGTCATGAGCATGCGGTCACGACGCCGGAGGTCGGTCACGTCGCGCATCAGGATCAGGGCGCCGGTTGCGTCGCCGTGCTCGAGGAACGGGACGATCCGCATCATCGTGCTCGAGTCGCCCTGCTCGACCTCTTCTAGCACCGGGAGTCCCGCGGTCATGGCGGTCCGAACGGCACCGTCGTCGAAGCCGAGCTCCCTGAGATGGACGCCCTGGGAGTACGCGTGCATCCCCATCCGGTGCATGGCGCTGACCGCGTTGGGACTCGCGTAGCGAATCGACGGATCGGTGTCGGTGATGACGACGCCGTCACCGACGCCCGGCTCCTCCTCGAGGTTCAGCTCCTCGGCCGGAAACGGGAACGAACCCTCCGCGACCATCCCGGCGAAGCGCCCGAACGCATCGAGGTAGTTGCGCTCCAGCTCTCCGAGCCGCCGGCCCACCTGCGCGGTGTACCGGGTGACGACACCGATCACGTTGCCGGCCCGCCGGACGGGGATGCAGAGCAAGCGGGCGCGGTCGTCACCACCGAGGAGGGTGCCTTCTCCCTCGACGATCTCACCGGTGCGGAACGCCTCGCCCATGAGGGGGCGCTCGCGCTCGTCGACCTGAGCGCCGATCGTGTCGCGGGGATACAGGGTCTGACCCGTGACCGGCCGCACCTGGGAGAGCACGATGGAGCGCCCCGCCCGGTCCCGGACTGGCGCAAAGAGCAGCAGGTCGGCGAAGGAGAGATCCGCCAGCGGCTGCCAGGAGAGCGTGAGGCGCTCGACGTGCGCGAGATCCCCCTCCCCGAGAGCCGTGTAGGCACGTACGAGCGCCGGGACCGTGATCACGAGGAGATCGTACCGACGGGGTGCACGCCGGCCGGCGCGACGACCCGACGCTCCCCCGCCTCGAGGCTGGCGGCCACGAGCGCATCGACGTCGAGCGGCTTCTCGGCCTCGTCGAGAATCGAGGCCGTCGACCGGGTCGCGGCCTCCCGTGGCTCGAAGAGGGTGCAGCAGTCCTGGTGCGGCCGGACCGAGATGTCGTAGGTGCCGACGGCGCGGGCCTCGTCGATGATCTCGACCTTGTCCATCCCCACGAGGGGGCGGAGCACGGGCAGGCTCGCGATCGCCTCCACGGCCGCCATGTTGTCGAGGGTCTGTGACGCCACCTGCGAGAGGCTCTCGCCCGTGGCGACCGCCGCCGCCGTCTCTCGTTCGGCGATCTTCTCCGCGACCCGCAACATGAGCCGCCGGTAGCAGAGCACACGCAGGCGGGCCTCCACTGTGACCGTGATCGCGCGTTGCGCCTCGCCGATCGGCACCGACCACCACGGGCCGCGATAGCCCCACTCGGCCAGCACCTCGAGCAACCGGCCGACGTTCTGCTCGGAGGAACGATCGGTGAACGGCTGCCCGTGGCAGTGCACGGCCAGCACGTCGGCACCTCGTTTCAGCATCCGCCAGGTCGCCACCGGTGAGTCGATCCCGCCCGAGAGCAAGGCCACCACGCGTCCGGCGGTACCGACCGGGAGCCCGCCGGGGCCGGGGATGCGCTGCGCGGAGACGTAGGCGTCTCGCTCGACGATCTCGATCCGGAACGTCACGTCGGGCGTGGTGAGGTCGACCTTCTTGTCGAGCGCGGTCCGGATGCGATCGCCGACGGCGACGTTCAACTCCTGGCTCGTCTGGGGGAAGGCGGTGCGTGCCCGGCGAGCACGGACAGCGAAGCTGCGGAATCCGGCTTCGGCATCGATCTCCTCGGCCAGGCCCACCGCGGCCCGCTCGACCGCTTCGGCTCGGGCCTCGACGACCCGAGCCGGCATCACGTTCGCGACGCCGAAGGTGTGCCGAACCCGGTCCAGCGCGCCCTCGGTCGGGTTCCAGACCTCGAGCCGGTCGCCGCGGGACCGTACGCCGGACGCCGTGTCCCCCAAGGCCCGAACCAGGTTCCGGCGCAGCGCGGCGACGAACTCGCCCCGATTCCGGCCCTTCAGGGCGATCTCGTGGAAGTGGACGACGAGGAGATCGGGGACCATCGCTAGCTCGCGAGCAGGTGGTCGCCGATCTCGGTGAGTCCACGCAGATCGTGCACGTCGATCTCGAGGTCGGGAACCCGCGCGACGACGTCCGGCACCTGATCCAGTTCCGCGCGCAACTCTGCTTCCCGCTTGGCCAGGACGGCGAAGTTGCGGAACGATTCGCCGATCGTGCGCAGGACTCGCGCGGTCCGTGCGACGTCGCCGAGGGACTCGATCCCCGTCTCGGCCAGCGCCTCGGCGACCGGCCCGGGCTCGGCGACCATGCGTCCGGCCGCCACTCCCGCGATGGGGTCGCGCAGGTAGTCCGGAAGCGTTCGGTTCAGCACGAGCGCGCCGAGGGAGAACCCACGTCCCCGCAGTTCACGGATGAAGACCTCGGCTTCGTGGAGCGGTGCGGGCTCGAGCGTCGTCACCACCACGAAGGTCGTTCGTCGGTCGTGCATGAGGTGCTCGACCGCCGCCGCCCGCGCCGCGAACCCTTCGTACATCGACTGGAACTCGAGGAAGAACTCGCCGATGTCTTGGAGGAACTCACTCCCGAGGATGCGGTCACCCACCTGGTAGAAGGGCCGACTCGCGAAGTTGATCACACGCGCGCCCCTGCGACCACCGACGCGGTAAGGCATCGTGAGCCAGCGGAGCAGCCGACCACCGAAGAACTCCGCCATGCGTCGTGGTGCCTCGAGGAAGTCGAGCGCGTTCCGCGTCGGGGGCGTGTCGACGACGATGAGGTCGTATTCCCCTCGTTGATGGATGTCGAAGAGCCGTTCCATCGCGATGTAGTCGTGACTCTGCACGAACCGGGCGGTGATGTTCTGGTAGAGCGCGTTGTCCAGGATCCGATACGCGGTCTCGTCGTCGGGCGCATGCCGGAGGACCAGCTCGTCCCAGGATTGCTTCGTGTCGAGCATCGCCGCCCAGAGCTCCCCCCGAGGTTCCGCGCCCGACTCCTTGAACGACTCGGCGGGAACCCGGCGCGCCGTGTTGCCGATCCCCTGCAGGCCGAGCGCAGCCGCCAGTCGGCGAGCGGGATCGACCGTGAGCACGAGCACCTTCCCGCCGAGTTGCGACGCGGCCGCGACCCCGGTCGCGGCCGCGACGAAGGTCTTCCCCACCCCGCCCGAGCCACAGAGCACCACGATCTCCCTGGTCGCGAGCAGCTGATCGAGCCCGGTGGGGTTCGAGGAAGCGGACTCGGGACCGGAGGCACTCACAGGCCCAGCTCCTCGGCTAGTGACTCCGCGACCATGCGGGTGACGCGAAACCCTTCCTCGCGCACGAACAGGTAGGGGACGAACAGCAGCGGCAGCTCGACCGCTTCCCGCAACCGTCCGAGGTGCGCCGCTCGAGTGCGGCGCAGCGACACGGCCAGCCGAGCGCCGTCGAGCACGGCGGTCGCACCCTCGCCGGCGCGCTCGACGAGCAGGGCGGTCGCCGCGGGTTCGTGCAGGGCGTCGAACGCGGCCTCGTCGGCGTGCGTGAACAGCTCGGGCAGGACTCGGTTCACCACCATCGGCCCGAGGGATACGTTCAGCTCCGTGCGGACCCGCTCCACCAGCTCGATGGACTCGCTGACCGGCATCTCCTCCGGCGTGGCGACCACCACCAACGTGGTCAGCAACGGATCGGAGAGGATGTCGCTCATCCACCCGGTTTGGTGGCGGACGGGCCCCACCTTGACCAGCTCCTTGATCGTGTCGGGTGCTCCGAGCTGGGCGACGACGTGACCCGATGCGGACGCGTCCACCACGACCAGGTCCCAGTCCGCGCGACCCTCGAGCGACTCGCGGACCTCCCAGCAGATCTTGCCGACCGTCAGGATCTCGCGGACACCGGGCGCCGCCGTCGCCACGAAGTCGAACACGCGGGCGACCGGACCCAGCCGCCCCAGCACGGGGACCTTGAGGTTCAGCTTCAGGTACTCACGCAGGGACGCCTCGGTGTCCATCGTCATGGCGTGGACGCCGGGGTGTACCGGGCGGGGCTCGAAGCCGACCGCCGGCTGCTCGTAGAGATCGGTGAGGTCGTGCTTGCCGTCGACCTCGACAAGGAGCACACGCTGCCCGTTGTCCGCCGCGAGCAGCGCCAGGGCCGCGGCGACGGTGCTCTTGCCGACGCCGCCCTTGCCCGTGACGAAGATGAGCCGACACCCGAGCAGATCGTCGGCGCGCACCGCGCCTATCCCTTTCCGAACCCGACCTGGCTCCGGCCGTTCTCGCCGACGATCTCCACGTACGCGAGCTTGTCGACGGGAATGCCCACGCGCTGGCCCTTGGAGTCGTCGAGCCAGAGCACCGGGCCCTCGTCGCGCAGCGCCTGTTCGACCAGCGCCTGGACGTCCGAGGGCTCGCCGTCGACCTCGACGGACAGCTCCCTGTGGCTGTAGACGACACCCAGCCTGACTTCCATAACGCTCCCCGATCGCTTCGCTGCGAGCATGGTATCGGTCACCCTGTGGAACCTGATGCCCGACGGAACGCCCGACGGGGGTCGCGCAGCGAGCCGAGCGACGTCGTGTCCCGGGGGAAGAGGAGTGCGATCGTCCAGTCGAGGGCGATCCGTACCCTGCGACCGGCAGTCGGCATCGCCAACAGGTGGTAGGTGCGATGGAGCCACCAGGCCGGGAACCCCCGGAGGTGGACACCGAGCACGCTGGCTACACCCCGGTAGCGCCCCAACGACACGAGCTGCCCGAGATTCCGGTACCGGAACGGCGTCAGCGGCCGGTCCGCGGCCATGGCCGCGAGGTTGTCCGCGAGACAACGCGCCTGACGGAGCGCGTGCTGTGCGGTCGGTGGGCAGTCGCGGCCGGTCGTGACGTCGGGGACCGCAGCCGCGTCACCCGCCGCCCATACCGACAGGATCGGGTTCCCGTCGTCGTCGAGCGCGCGGAGGTAGGCGTCCGTGCGGATCCGACCCCGGTCGTCGACCGGGAGTCCCGACTCGGCCGCTAGCGGCGCGGCCCTCACACCCGCCGTCCAGACGACGGTGCGCGCCGGGAACCGGTCGCCGTCGGAGAGGACGACTTCGCCGTCCCGCAACGACTCGAGCGTCGTCGACAACCGGATCTCGATCTGCCGACTGCTCAGCTGACGCTCTGCGTATCGCGCGAGACGAGCATCGATCTCGGGCATGATCGTGTCGGCCGCCTCGACGAGCACCCAGCGCATCTCGTCGCGTCGAAGCTCCGGGTAGTCGGCGAGGGCGCTCCGAGCGAGGCTCTCCAGCTCGGCGAGCGCCTCCACGCCCGTGTAGCCGCCGCCGACGAAGACGAACGTGAGGCGAGCACGGCGCTCCGCCTCGTCGGACGCGGCCACCGCCTCCTCGAGGCGGGTGAGGACCTGGTTGCGCAGATGGATCGCTTCCTCGACGGTCTTGAAGCCACAGGCGTGTTCCGCCAGGCCGGGAACCGGGAGCACGCGCGAGACGGAGCCCGCACCGAGCACGACCTGGTCCCAGGCCAGGTCCCGCTCGTCACCGGCCATGGTCCGGATCGATGCCGTGCGCTCGCCGACGTCGAGCGTCTGCACCTCGCCCACGACGAGACGGGTCCACTCGAGGACCTGGCGCAACGGGACGACGACGTGACGCGGCTCGAGGGTGCCCGCGGTGGCCTCGGGCAGGAACGGCTGGTACGTGAGGAAGTTGTCGTCGCTGATGAGAACGAGCTCGTGCTCCGATTCCTCCAGCACGTGCTCGAGGCGCCGCGCGGCATACATCCCCACGAAGCCCCCGCCGGCTATCAAGATCCGCATCTTCGCCTCAACAATGCCGCGCCTACGACCGATGCTAGAGAACGTGGTGCCTGTCCCCGGTGTGGTGACACCGTGATGATGCGCCACTTCCACTCGATGAAGCGCGCGGTGGAGCTCGACGAGTGCCCGCAGTGCGCCGGTGTGTGGCTCGACGTGGGCGAGTTGCGCCTGATCCGTTCCCAGTTCTCGTCCGAGGAAGAGCGCCGCGAGGCTGCGCGCGGGTACTTCGCCGACGTCTTCGACGGCGATCTCGCCGCGGCAGCCCAGCCGACCGGGGAACGGCTGGAACGCGCTCGGCGCCTCGCGCACGCGATGCGCTTCCTCTGCCCGAGCTACTACATCCCCGGCGATCAGGAGTGGGGCGCCTTCTGACCGTGGACCGTGGCCGCGGCCTCAGCGCGGCAACTGGTCCGCGATGCCGTGCGCCCAGGCCCCGATCACCCCGAAGTCGCGCCGGTCGCGCTTGTCCTCCGGCACGTTCTTGAGCATCGCCCGTTCCATGAAGTTCCTCGGATGGGACGGCAGCCGGCCACCGAAGACCACCTGGTCCCGAGCGCGGAGCTGCTCCCCCAACTCGCGCACCTTGTTCGGGTCCTGCCACCGGTCCGAGGGATCCGGCCCGTCGGCACGCAACGGGTCACCGATTCGCCGGGCGATCTCGGCCGTGGCGCCGTGCTTGGATCCGTAGGCGACGAGCACGCGGCTCCACGGTGCTCATCTTGGCGCGCGACGGCCACCTAGTCGTAGCTCGCCGAGTTGCGGCCGTCGTGACCGAAGCGGGGCCACTCCCCGAGTGCGTCGGTGCCCGCGTTCGTGTCCCACACGAGGAGCATGCCGTCACGACGCGTGACCGCGAGCTCGAGCGTGCCGTCGCCGTCCCAGTCGCCGACGCCGGGCGTGCCCACCACCCAGCCGCCGGTGAGCTTCGGCCAGCCGGTGGGTGCCTCCCCGACCGCGTTCCACGCGTCGAGCGTGTTGACGCCGTTGCCGGCCAGCACCTCGGGGCGGCCGTCACCGTCGACGTCGGCGACCCCCGGGCTCACGAAGAACCCGAGGTCGGCCGTGACCCGCGGGAAGCCGGTGAGCTTCGCGGTGTCGTGGGGCTTCTTGCCGTCCCAGACCTGGAGGACGGGATCGCCGTCCTGGCGTCCGGGGAGCAGCACGTCGAGCGCCTGGCCGAGCCCGGTCTGGGGTGCGGCCACGTTCGGATGGTCCTCACCCGTGAGCCGACCCAGGGTCGGGCCACCGAGGGAGGAGATGATCGGGAAGTCGTCGGCGTTCTTCGTCGTCGTCGAGTCGTTCACCGGGTAGAGGAAGCCGAGCGTCCCGGGGATCCCGAACAGGTTCGAGTAGGTGCTCCGACCGTCGGCCTCCAACGTGTAGACGGGCCCCGTGGCGGACGAGGCCACGATCTCGCGCTGCCCGTCTTCGTCGAGATCTCCCAACGCGGCCTGGGTCGCCACGCCGTCGCCGATCGTCGGCAGGACGTCCAGGAGCAGCATCGCGAGCGGCACGGGCCAACCGTCGAGGTACGCCTGCTCGGCGGGATGGCGCGGATCGTCGGGCGCCGATGTGGGAGTCTTCGTGCCCCGGGCGTCGAGGGCGTACAACCGCGCGTTCCCGCTCGTCCCGGGAATCCCGATCGGCGGGAAGTAGGCAGGGGTCTCGTCGTACTGCTCCTGGGCGCCGACGACGATCTCGGGCCGCGGGTCACCGACCAGATCGCCCACCGCAGGTGTGGCGATGAGCTCGCCGCCGATGTCGGGATGGGCGTCCCCGGCGAAGGTCACCCGGTGGCTCACGGGATCGACGCGTTCCACCTTCTTCGGGTCGACGAGCAGCACCGGGAAGCCCGGCACCGGGCGCCCGCGGTGATCGAACGCGTAGACGTGACGGTCCATCGCGGCCACGACGAGCTCCAACTTGCCGTCTCCGTCGAGGTCGGCCGCCGCCGGAGGCGAGGCGATGCCCCGCTTCATACGATTGAAGGAGTCCCGCGCCGCTTCCGCGGAGAAGGCCGGGTTCGTGGCGGCGCGCGAACGCCGGTCTCCCTGCTCCCAGCGACTCCCGAACCCGCGTCGGCGCCGACCGTCGTGCTCCCACGCGTAGACGTTCCCGTCGAGATCGGCGGCCGCGATCTCGAGATCGCCGCTCCCATCGAGATCGGCGACCACCGGCGCGCCGTGCAGGAACCCGTTGCGAGGTGTCGCGATCCGGTCGGCGCGAGCGGTCGCGGACCTGCGGTGCCAGTAGGGAACGGGCTCGGCGGCCACCGGGAACCCGCGAGCTTCGCGACCGTCGGCCTCGTACGCGTGCAGACGTCCGTCGCCGCCCGACACGATCATCTCGTCGCCCGGACGGCCGTCCAGGTCGGCGAACACGGGGCTGGCGTTGCCGACACCGTCCTCGAAGCGCGGAAAGCCCGGGACGAGGTCGGGGTCGTCGTGGACGAAGACCTGCTTCTGGTCACGGCCGACACGCCATTGGTTGTCGAGCACCACCACTCGGAGCCGGACGGAGAAGCGTTCTTCATCCGGCAGGCCCTCCGACGTCGCGGGCGATCCCGTGGCGCCATCGGGGAGCGCGGCGGCCACGTCGGCCAGGTTCAGGTTGCCCAGCGTGCCTTCCACCTCGCCCTTCCCGAAGCCCAGGCCGAAGGTGTGCCAGTGGTCACGGCCGGGGTACTCGGGTGCCTGGAGCCCTGGGGCCCACTGCAACGCATAGACGAAGCCCTCGGCGCGTGTTGCCGCCACTCGCCCCTCGACCGGGACCGAGCCGGTGGTGGGCAGCATGCCGAACCAGCGCGGTGAGCTGAGCTCGGCCTCGGGCGGGATCTCCCCGGCCTTCACCCGGCGCACGAGCTCGTAGGCGTTGATGCGCCCGTAGCCCGTCGCGGCGTCCCACCCCGGCGTGGTCGGGTGGCGCGTCTGGTGACGCAGGATGTTGACCAGCCCCGGCAGCTCGAAGTTGTTCGCGGGGTCGGTCGCGCTCGGGGTCGCGAAGTCCACGTCGTCGGCCGTCGCGGCGACGAGCTGCTGGACCTCGTTCGCGCTCAGCGCGTTCCCCGACGCGTCGGCGGGCTCGATCGTCCCCTCGGCCACCGCCTCACGTGCCGCGGATTCCAGCAGGCCGACGATTCCGCTCCCGGTCCCCGTCGCCTCCGACGAGCACGATTCCGACGGCACGCTCACGAACGCGTGGCCTCCGTAGTTGGTGCACCCGTTGAGCTCCAGGTAGCCGGGCGCTTGCAGCAACGGGAGCGTCTTCGCCATCGAGTTCACGGACAGGGTCCGTTCGAGCGCCCCCGGCAGGTTGGCGTGCTTCGAAGCCTCATCGGCCATCGACGCCACGACCGGGACCCCCCGGTTGTAGGCCGCGTCGATGGCCTGTTGCGCCTGCGGCGGGTCGTTGAGCACGCCGAGGGCCTCGGCGACGACGTCGGCACCCGAGTCGAGGCTGAAGAGCACCCCGGCCGCGAAGCGACCCCCGTCGGTGAGGAACGAGTCACCGACGCGAACAGGGAGGAACCGGCATCCGGAGCACGCTCCGACGTCCCCTTCGCCGTTCGCGGCCGCGACCGCTTCCTGCGCCCGCTCCGTGCCGTGGCCGTAGTCCACCTCGTCGAGGGGGTCGTTGTCGTCGAAGAGGAAGTCCCAGCCCGAGATGTCGTCGACGTAGCCGTTGCGATCGTCGTCGCGGCCGTTGGTGAAGTCGGGATCGAGGATGAGGTCCTCGGGGTCCAGCAGCCCGTTGCCGTTCTCGTCGGTCACGCGCGGGTCACCCTCGTAGTCGCGGACGTCGAAGCGACCGTCACCGTTCGCGTCCCAACCGCCGCTGCCGAGCGGCGGCGTCAGCTCGCCCTGGTTGAGGGAAGCCTCCGTCGCGAGGTCCGCCATCGCGCCTGCGTCGCGCCACTCGATTCCCGAATCGAGGATCGCGATCACGACGTCGGGTTCTCCCGGCGTCACCGACCACGCGAGATCCACCGCGCTCCCCCGCTGGCCGCAGTGCTGCTGGCGCGAGTCGTGCAGCGACCGATCGGAGTCCCGGCGGCTGTCCAACTGGTACTGGTCGTCGGGGTCGAACTCGGGCGGGAGCGTGGCCGGATCCGGCTCCCTGTAGCGCCAGTTCCTGCAGTCGATCCTCGCGTCAGGGCCCGCAGCCGCGGCGTCCTGCGTCGCGCCTGCCGCCGCGGCGGTGGAGGTGCCCCCGAGGGCCAGTGAGACCGCCAGCACCGTGACCAGTCCCGTACGAAGCCCCGAAGCCCGCATCCGCCCTCCGATCCGCGCCCGTGTGCCCGGCCTCTGGGTATCCGACCCGGGTCCGGGGGGATCATACCCTTCGCCCGAATTCGGGGGGCAAGGGCGAACGAGACCGCCGTGCGCCGAGGGCTCAGACGATCCGGAGCTCGGAGCGGTAGCGCTTGGTGGGCGCGAGCTCGGTCGTCAGACGTTCGGCGATGGCGGTGAAGACCCGGGCTGCCTCGGACTCCGGGGCATCGACGACGATCGGACGACCGACGTCGCCGCCCTGGCGCAGCTCGGGGACGAGCGGGAGACGACCGAGCAGGGGGACCTCGAGCGCACTCGCGAGCTCTTCGCCGCCGCCCGCGCCGAAGAGCTCGTAGACCCGGCCGTCGTCGCCGCGGAACCACGACATGTTCTCGACGACGCCGATGACGTCGAGGTGGACGTGGCGCGCCATGTGCGCGGCGCGCTGGGCGACCCGCTGCGCCGCGAGTTGCGGTGTGGTGACCACGATCACCTCGGCGCGGGGGAGGAACTGGGCGATGGACAGCGAGACGTCGCCGGTGCCGGGCGGCATGTCCACCACGAGGAAGTCGGGCTCGCCCCACGCCACGTCGGTCAGGAACTGCTCGAGGGCCTTGTGCAGCATCGGGCCGCGCCAGATCACCGGTCGGTCCTCGCCCACGAAGAACCCCATCGACATGAGCCGCACGCCGTGCGCGGCCGGGGGAACGATCACGTCCTCGACGAGGAACGGGGGTCGGTCGATCCCGAGCATGCGCGGCATCGAGAAGCCCCAGACGTCGGCGTCGACCGCGGCGACGTCGTGGCCGGCCCGGGCGAGCGCCACGGCGAGGTTGGTCGTGACCGACGACTTGCCGACGCCGCCCTTGCCCGAGGAGACCGCCAGGATCCGGGTACGCGCATCGACGAACGGGTTCGGTGCCGCACCGGGGCCGTCCGCGGGTGCAACGGTGGCCCGTGGTCGCAGCCGGGCCGCGAGCGCCCGGCGGGCTTCCTCCGCCATGACCTCGAGCTCCACGTCGACCGTCTCGGCGCCGGCACGACGCGCCGCCGCGGCCACGCGACCGGTGAGCTCGTCTGCCCGTGGGTAGTCGTCGCCGGGGAGGTGGACCGCGACCCGCGCCGCGCCGCCGTCGTGCGCCACCTCACCCAGCATCCCCAGCTCCCCCAGGGGCCGGCCGAGGACGGGGTCGACGACCGCTTCGAGCGCCGCCCGCAGGTCGGCGTCGTCGGACATGGCCGGGCCTCCTCGTCTCGAGAATTTCCACTACGGACATAGGTACAATATCTACGTGGCCGCGGGAACCCCCAGCCCACCCAGGTTCGAGGCCGACCTCAGCGCCGACGAGTTCAGCGCCGCCGTGGCCGCGGTCACCAGCGCGTTCGGCGACGCCACCCGCCGCGACGTCTACCTGTGGGTCCGCGAGCACGAGGACGGCCTCACGACGGCCGAGGTCGCGGAGGCCTTCGGCCTCCATCCCAACGTGGCCCGTCACCATCTCGAGAAGCTGGCGGGGGGCGGGTACCTCTCGGTCGACCTCGAGCGCCAGGAGGGAGCGGGGCGCCCGTCCAAGCGCTACCGGGTGATCCCTCACGACCGCTCGCTCACCTTTCCCCCTCGCCGCGACGACCTGCTCGCGATCCTCTTGGCGCGTGCGCTCGAGATGCTCGACCCGGCCGAGGCCACCGTCATGGCCGACCGCGTCGGCTACGAGTACGGCAAGACCATCGCGGCGCGCATCGATCCCTCCGAAGGACATCGGTCGGTCCAGACGGCGCTCGAGACGGTCGCCGATGCCCTCACCGCCCACGGGTTCGCGGCGCACGCCGAGCACAAGGGCCGATCGTTTCGGATCGTGGCCGAGCAGTGCCCCTACGGCGGGGCAGCCACGAGGTACCCGCACGTCGTCTGCGCCGTCGACCGCGGGCTCATCCGCGGCATGCTCGCAGGCCTCTACGGGGAGACCGACACGAACCTCGAGGAGAGCCGACCCGAGGGCGACGACCACTGCGTCGCCCGAGTCCTCACCCGGCGCTGACGGATCCTTGCGTCGCGCCTACCTCGACTACGCCTCGTCCGCGCCGCTCCGTCCGGCCGCGCGAACCGCGATGGTCGCGGAGCTCGAGGCCGACGGTGCCGACCCGGGACGGCTGTACGAGGAGGGCCGTAGAGCGCGCGTCGCGCTGGAGACGGCACGTGAGCAGGTCGCTGGCCTCGTCGGGGCCCGGCCGCGCGAGGTCGTCTTCACCGCCACGGGGACCGAGGCGGTCAACACCGCGATCGCCGGCGCCGTCGCTCGTGGTCTCGACGGAGGGCGCGGGCACGTCGTCACCTCGGCGGTCGAGCACTCGGCGGTGCTCGAGGCCTGCCGGCGGTGGGCACGCGACGTGACGATCGTCGGCGTCGACGAGCTCGGCCGCGTCGACGCCGGCGCGATCGAGGCCGCGGTACGCGACGACACCGCGCTGGTCTCGGTTCAGACCGCGAATCACGAGGTCGGGACCCGCCAGCCCGTCGACGACGTCGCCGCGCGCATGCAGGAGACGGGTGCGCTCCTGCACGTCGACGCCTGTGCGTCGGTTGGCCACGATCCCCTCGACTTCGGCACGCTCGGCGCCGACCTGTGCTCGATCACCGCCCACAAGCTCGGGGGGCCCGCGGGGATCGGCGCGTTGCTCGTGCGCCGGGGCCTCCGTGTCCCACCGCTCGTCCTCGGGGGCGAGCAGGAGCGGGCACGTCGCGGCGGGATGGAGAACCTTGCCGCGACCGCCGGCTTCGGAGCCGTCGCCGTGGAGTTGAGCGAGGAGGGCCGACTCGCCTCCGAGTCGGCACGCGACCGCGCCCGGATCGAGCGTCTGCGTGCTGCCGTCCGACGGGTCGAGGGCGTCGTCGTGCACGGCGACCCCGACGCCGGCCTCCCTCACCTCGTGTCGTTGAGCGTGGAGGGTGTCGAGGCCGAGCCCGTGCTCCTCGGCCTGGACCAGGCGGGCATCGCCGCCCACTCGGGGTCGGCGTGCTCGTCCGAGACCCTCGAGCCGTCGCCGGTGCTCGAGGCGATGGGAGCTGACGCCGAACGCTCGCTCCGCCTCAGCGTCGGCTGGGCCACGATCGACTCCGACGTCGATCGCTTCGCCGAGGCGTTCCCGGCCGTCGTCGAGCGACTCCGATCGATGCGAACACGACCCGGCCCCTAGAGTCCCTGATCCCCCGTCCCGAAGGAGCGCGGAATGCCCGACTGGTCCCGACTCGCCGCCGATCTCGACGACGCGCTGCGTCTCTCCGCCCCTCCGATCGCGATCACCTTCTCGTCGTCGCCTCCCGCGGGCATCGAGACGTTCGACCACGAGATGCCCGACGCGCTCGACGACGGACGGACGGGGCGTGTCCCCGCCGGTTGCGTGTTCTGGATGCACTCGATCGACCGGACCTTCTCGACCGTCGCGGCCGACCATGCCAACTGCTCGGTCGGCAGCCTGACGCACGGGTTCAAGAAGCTGGGCGAGGTGGCGGAGAACGGCGACGTCGCCACGCTGCTCGGCGCGGGCTGGGTCACGATGGACGCCATCCCGGAGATCCCTGTCGTGCCGGAGGCCCCGGGCGCCGTCACCTACGGCCCGCTCTCGGAGACGCCCATCGACCCCGACGTCGTGCTGCTACGGGTGCAGGGCAAGCAGCTCATGGTGCTCCACGACGCGATCCCCGAGCTGCGGATGGAAGGCAAGCCGCAGTGTCACATCATCGCGATCGCCAAGGAGCAGGGAGCGTCGGCGGCGAGCGTCGGCTGCGCGCTCAGCCGGGCCCGGACCGGGATGCCGGCGAGCGAGATGACCTGCGCGATCCCCGCGTCTCGTCTCGAGGAGATCATCGAGCGGATCCGGACCAACGCTCACGCCGACACCGAGGTCGCGCGCTACGCGGCCCAGGACGCCCAGCGCTTCGAGTGAGCGGCCCCGGACGCGGCTACTTCTTGGCCGCCTCGTAGTAGGGGTTCTCGCCCGCGGCGTGGTCGGTGACGTCGCGGACCGCCGTGATCTCGGGGATGGCGTCGCGGATCGCGACCTCGATGCCCTGGGTGAGCGTCACGGAAGCCATGCCACAGCCCTGGCAACCGCCGGCGAGGCGCAGGTAGGCGACGCTCTCCTCGACGGCCACGAGCTCGGCCATCCCGCCGTGGCCGGCGATGGCAGGGTTGATCTGCTGCTCGAGGACCTGGAGGACGCGCTGGGCGACGTCGCCGGAGAGATCGGGTGGAGGCCCCTCACGACCGACCGCGGGGCTCGGGCCCGGGGCGGGGCTCGGAGTGTTCGGGTTGGACATGACCATGCCGTTCTCGGTCAGGTCCAGCGTCGCTCCCTGGAGCTTGTCGGCGCTGCCCGCGCCCACGACCACCGTGAGGTCGTCGCCGTGGAGCACGACGTCGTCCCCAGCCACCTCGGCCAGCGGACGGAAGTACATGTCGTACTTGTAGGCGCCCCCCTGGACACCGCTCACCTCGATCCAGAGCGCCAGCGTCTCGGGCTCGGGCTCGCCCGTCCGGACCTCGAGCACCTTCGCTCGGGCGGCGCCGGTGAGCGTCAGCAAGGGGGTGGGGTCGGCATCCATCACGTCCTCCATGATAGGGGCCATGCCCCGGGTCCTTCTGCTCCTGCCGAGCGCAACGTATCGAGCCGCCGATTTCGTCCGGGCCGCAGCCGATCTCGGCGCCGAGGTGGTCGTCGCATCCGACGCTCGCCAGACGCTCGAGGACACGATGGGCGAGCGCGCACTCGTGCTGCCGCTGCACGACCCGGACCGGGCCGTGGCCGCGATCGTCGAGCACGACCGTGGCGCGCCGCTGGATGCCGTCGTCGCGGTCGACGATCCCGGCGTCGTCGTCGCCGCCGAGGCCGCCCGGCGGCTCGGGCTGCACCACATCGATCCCGGCGCCGCACGCTGCACCCGCGACAAGCTCGCCATGCGGGAGGCCTTCGCCGCGGCCGAGGTCCCCCAGCCCCGGTTCGTCCCGCTCCCGAGCTCGGGCGAAGCCCAGCGGGGGGCGGCGTTCGACGCGTTGACGTTCCCCGTCGTCTGCAAGCCACGTGGGCTGTCCGCCAGTCGAGGGGTCCTGCGGGTCGACCGACCCGAGGACCTGCCGTCGGTCGAGGATCGGATCCGCCGCATCCTGGTTGCCGCGAACGAGCCCGCGGACGCGCCGTTGGTGGTCGAGGAGTTCGTCCCCGGCCCCGAGGTCTCCGTCGAGGCGATCCTGCGACGCGGACAGCTCCGTGTGCTCGCGGTCTTCGACAAGCCCGATCCCCTCGACGGCCCGACCTTCGAGGAGACGCTCTACGTCACGCCGTCACGGCACCCGGCGGACGCGGTCGCGGAGGTCGAACGCACCGTCGCGACCGCGGCGCGCGCGCTCGGCCTCGACGAGGGTCCGGTGCACGCCGAGGCTCGACTCGGCCCCGACGGTGTGCGCGTGCTCGAGATCGCGGCCCGTTCGATCGGCGGGCTCTGCTCACGCGCGCTGCGCTTCGGGATCGGGGTCAGCCTGGAAGAGGTGATCCTCCGCCATGCGCTCGACCTCGACGCCCCGCTCCTCGTACCCGAGCGCGCCGCGTCGGGCGTCATGATGCTGCCGATCCGTCAACGAGGAGTCCTGCGGGGTGTCGAAGGACGCGACGCCGCGCTCGCGGTACCGGGCGTGTGGGGCCTGGAGGTCACCATCCCACCCGGACGCGAGATCGTCCCGCTCCCCGAAGGCGACCGCTACCTCGGCTTCCTCTTCGCCCGGGGAGAGGGCCCCGCTGCGGTCGAACGGGCGCTCCGTCGCGCGTACGGGGAGCTGCGCGTGCGGGTCGACCCGCTCGACCGGCCCTAGCATGGAAACGTGCGCATCCTGGTTCTCTCCTTCTACGAGCTCGGGCACCAGCCGCTCGACGCCGCCACCGCGGCCGCGGCCCTGCACTCCGCAGGACACGAGGTGCGAGTCCGCGACCTGGCCGTCGAGCCCTGGGCGGACGACCACGTCACGTGGGCGGACGGGGTCGCGTGCTCGATCCCCATGCACACGGCCCGGCGGCTCGCCGCCGCCGCTCTCCCACGCCTCCGCGCGAAGCGTCCCGAGCTCCCCGTGTGCTGGTACGGGCTCTACGCCGTGGCCGGACCGAACGACGGGCGCGGCCCGGTGCACCTCGTCGCCGGCGAGTTCGAGCCCGCGCTCGTCGCCTGGGCCGACGCGCTGCACGCGGACAGCGGGACGACCGGATCGGTGCGCGCCCTCGACCGTCGCGTGATCCCGCTCCCTCGGCGAAGCGAGGTCCCGCCCCTCGACCACTACGCGCGCCTCGCGGTGCAGGGTGCCGAACGTCCCGCGGCCGCGATCCAGACCACGCGTGGCTGCGCCCACCGGTGCCGGCACTGCCCCGTCCCCGTCGTCTACGGAGGCCGCACCCGGGTCGTGGAGCGCGACGTCGTGCTCGCCGACGCCGAACAAGCGATTCACGCCGGCGCCCGGCACCTGACCCTCGCCGACCCCGACTTCTTCAACCGTCCCCGCCACGCCGTCGAGATCGTGCGGGAGCTCCACGCCGCCTTCCCCGACGTCACCTTCGATTGCACGGTGAAGGTGGAGCACATCCTCCGCCACGCCGAGCGCTGGCCCGAGCTCGCCGACGCCGGCTGCCTCTTCGTCGTCTCGGCGTTCGAGTCCGTCGACGATCGGACCCTCGCGCTGCTGGCCAAGGGCCACACCGGCCGTGACGCGACAACGGCCGCCCGGCTGCTGCGCTCCAACGGCATCGACCTGCGCCCATCCTGGCTCCCGTTCCTGCCCTGGACCTCGCTCGACCACGTGGTCTCGCTCCTCGACTTCGTCGCCGACCACGACCTAGTGGCGACGACCGACCCCGTCCAGTACTCGATCCGCCTCCTGGTGCCCCCCGAGTCACTGCTGCTGGAGCTCCCGGAGGTCAGGAATCGCCTCGAGGGTTTCGACGACGCCGCACACACCTGGACCTGGCGGGCCGCCGATCCCGCGGTGGACGTGCTCCAGCGCGAGGTCGCCGCGACCGTGGAGCGCGGGACCGCCGCCGGGGCGTCGGTCGGCGACATCTACCGGTCGATCCGAGCCCTGGTGTTCGCGGCGTCCGGGGAGCGGGACACCCGGAGCTTCGACGACGGCAGCTTCGCCGGGGCGGGCGAACGCCCCCATCTCACGGAGGCATGGTTCTGCTGCGCCGAGCCGACCGGCGCGCAGTTCGAGGTCGTCGACGCCCGCTGACCAGCACCGTCAACCGGAGGTCGGGACGACCCGCACGGGATTGGCCAGCCGGCCGATGCCGTCGACCTCGCACTCCACGAGGTCACCGTCACCGAGGAAAACCGGCGGCGTGCGGGCGAACCCGACGCCGTGGGGTGTCCCGGTGGCGATCACGTCACCCGGCTCGAGCGTGAGGAAGCGCGACACGTAGGAGACGAGCGCCGCCACACCGAAGACCATCTCCGACGTCGACGAGTCCTGGTAGAGCGCGCCGTTCACGCGCGCGCGGATCCCGAGGTTCTGGACGTCGCCGACCTCGTCGGCCGTGACCACCCATGGACCGAGCGGACAGAAGGTGTCGAACGACTTCCCCCGCACCCATTGCCCGTCACCGAACTGGGCGTCGCGGGCGGACACGTCGTTGCACACCGTGTAGCCGAGCACGTGCCCGAGCGCCTCCGGCTCCGCGACCCGGCGGGCGCGCCGTCCGATCACGACCGCGAGCTCCGCTTCGAAGTCGACCTCGGAGGAGTCCTCGGCTCGGAAGGTGATCGAGTCGTCGGGCCCGATGATCGCGTTCGGCGTCTTGGCGAAGACGACCGGCGACTCCGGGAGCGCGACCCCGGCCTCCCGCGCGTGGTCCCGATAGTTGAGGCCGATGGCGAGGATCTTCTGGGGCGCGACGACCGGCGCGAGGAGTCGCGTCTCCTCGAGACGTACCCGCCGTCCCCCACCCGACAGGTCGACGCCCATGGCGATCGCGGCGCGCAGGACGTCGGCTCCGACGTGGTCGGGCTCCTCGGCGAGCAGGACGGCCTCCTCGGCTTCGAGCCGGGCGAGGTACACGGTGTCGTCGAGGCGGACGCGCCCGATCCTCACGTGGCACCTCCGGAGCGGTCAGGCCTGCTGGCGAGCCAGGAGGTTGAGGGCCGAGCCGGCCCGGAACCACTCGATGTGCTCGTCCGACATCGTGTGCGTCGTCTCGAACGAGTACTCGGAGCCGTCGCCGTGGTGCAGGACGACCGTGACGGGCTCGTCGGGTGCCAGCGACTTCAGCCCGACGACGTCGACACGGTCGTCGTGCCGGACCTGCTCGTAGTCCGCGGGGTCGACGAACGTCAGCGCGAGGATCCCCTGCTTCTTCAGGTTGGCCTCGTGGATCCGGGCGAAGGAACGTGCAATGACGGCCTTGCCGCCCATCAGCCGCGGCTCCATTGCCGCGTGCTCGCGCGAGGAGCCCTCGCCGTAGTTCCCGTCGCCGATCGCCACCCAGTCGATCCCTGCTTCGCGGTACTCGCGTGCGAGATCGGGAAGTGGCTTGGTCGACCCGTCTCGCACGTCGACTCCGGTGCCCGACTCGGCGGGCGCGAACACGTTGTTCACACCGACGAAGAGGTTCTGCGAGATGTGGGTCAGGTGGCCCCGGTAGCGGAGCCACGGACCGGCGGGCGAGATGTGGTCGGTCGTGGTCTTGCCGGTGGCCTTCAGCAAGACACGCAAGCCCTCGTAGTCGCGCCCGTCCCAGGCCGCGAACGGCTCGAGCAGCTCCAGGCGCTCCGAGTCGGGTTGCACCACGACCTCGCCGCTCTCGGGGTCCTCGGCCGGCGGTACGAAGCCCGACGTTCCGGGGTCGAAGCCCTTGGCCGGGAGCTCGTCGGCTTCGGGCGCCTGGAGCCGTACGCGCCCGCCGTCCGGGAGCTCGAGCTCGTCACGGACGAAGTCGAAGTCGAGCCGACCACCGAGCGCCAGCCCCACGACGGTCTCGGGCGATCCGATGAACGACAGCGTCTCCGCGTTCCCGTCGTTACGGCGCGGGAAGTTGCGATTGAACGACGAGACGATCGTGTTGCGCTCCCCCGGACGGATGTCGTCCCGCTGCCATTGACCGATGCAGGGACCACACGCGTTGGCGAGCACGGTCGCGCCGATCGCCTCGAGGTCCTCGAGCAGGCCATCGCGTTCGATCGTGGCCCGCACCTGCTCCGAACCCGGGGTGACGAGGAGCGGCGAACGGACCCGGAGGCCCTTGGCAGCCGCCTGGCGGGCGACGTGCGCCGCCCGGCCGATGTCCTCGTACGAGGAGTTGGTGCACGACCCCACGAGCGCGTACGAGATGTCGAGCGGGTATCCCTCGTCCTCGGCCGCCCGCTTGACCTCGGAGATGGGCCGGTCGAGATCGGGCGTGTGCGGGCCCACCAGGTGCGGCTCGAGCTCGTCGAGGTCGATGTCGATCACCTCGTCGAAGAACCGCTCCGGGTCGGCCTCGACCTCGGGATCCGCACGCAGGAACTCGGCGCGCTGTCCGGCGAGATCCGCGAACGCCTCGCGCCCGGTGGCCTTCAGGTAGGTGGCGCTCCGGTCGTCGTAGGGGAAGATCGAGGTCGTCGCGCCGATCTCGGCGCCCATGTTGGTGATCGTCGCCTTGCCCGTGGCGGAGATCGACTCCACCCCGGGACCGAAGTACTCGACGATCGCCCCGGTCCCGCCCTTCACGGTCAGGATGCCCGCGACCTTGAGGATCACGTCCTTGGGTGCCGCCCAACCGGAGAGCGCACCGCTCAGACGCACGCCGATCACCTTCGGAACGCGCGTGTTGAACGCCCATCCGGCCATCACGTCGACCGCGTCCGCCCCACCGACGCCGATCGCCACCATGCTCAGACCGCCCGCGTTGGGCGTGTGGCTGTCGGTTCCGATCATCATGCCGCCCGGGAAGGCGTAGTTCTCCAGCACGACCTGGTGGATGATCCCGCTGCCCGGTTTCCAGAAGCCGATCCCGTTCTTCGACGAGGCACTGCGGAGGAAGTCGTAGACCTCCGAGTTCTCGTCGAGCGCCACCGCGAGGTCGTCGGCCGCGCCGACGTGTGCCTGGATGAGGTGGTCGCAGTGGACGGTGGTGGGGACGGCGACCGTCGGCAGATTCGCGAGCATGAACTGGAGCAGCGCCATCTGGGCGGTCGCGTCCTGCATGGCGACGCGGTCCGGCCGGTAGTCCGCGTAGTCGTCGCCCCGCGTGAGGCCGACGGTCTCCGCGTTCTCGGCGTGGGCGAAGAGCACCTTCTCGGTGAAGGTCAGGGGCCGACCGAGCCGGGCTCGCGCCATGGCGATCGCCGCCGGATAGCGCGCGTAGACACGCTCGACGAGCTCGACGGGGGTGGTGGGCTCGACCTTCGCCATCGCTGCTCCGTAGTTCGCGGTCTCCTCGCCCAGCGTACGCGCCGACGAACGACGATCGAGATCCGCCCCGCGAGTGCGATCAGTCCGGACGCGGGTGGTCGTCGAGCCTGGTCGCGGGCAACGGATAGCGGAGGCGCAGAGGCTCGGGCACGTGGTCGGCGAAGTGGTCGAGTGCCTCGAGGAACCGGTCGATCCCCGCGGCCCCGAGCCCGGTCGTCCGCACCATGGCGAAGCCGCCGCCGGCCGAGAACGCCCACGGTCGCACGAGCGAGAGCAGGAAGTGCCGCATCGGCCCGTCGACGAGCGCCCGGGCCGCGTCCGCGTCCGCGCAGTGGACCGCGTAGGCGCGGTCGAACTCCTCGACGCCGAGCTCGACGACCGGCACGCCGTCGTGCCGTTCGGGCGCGGAGAGCCCGGCGGGGACGATCTCGACCCGTGGCAGGTCGGACCCGATCGTGGTGACCGCGCCCGTGACCGCAGTGCCGGAGCCGTTGCGCGACTCGCGGGCGAACAGCATCACGTTGCGCCCGTCGGTCCTCCCCGCGGCACAGCCGGAGAGATCGTCGAGGCCCTTCGGGTCGCCCTCGGGCGGAACCTCGCCCAGCGCACGAAGGGCGGGCAGGAGCTCGTGGCGGAAGATCGGCCGGAAGCCCATGGCCACGGGAAGGTCCGGCAACCCGCCGATGCGGCGGGTGCTGGTGTGGACCTTCCGGGACGGCGCGGCGCGCCCGAACGCCCGGAACAGGCCCGCCCGGGCCAGGATCCAGACCATGAGGCCGAGGCCCACGATGATCACCACCGCGACCACGCGCTCACCCTCCGTGCCCGGCGGTGCCCGCGCCCGGGCCGGACGCCGGCAGGCCGGTGCTCCCCACCAGTATGCCCAGATTGGGCAAATCGGTCAAACGAGGTTGCCTTCCGGGGCGCGGCGCAGCGGCCAGTCGGACAGCCACTCGAGTGGCCGCGAAAACGGCGAGGTGGGCGACATCGCTCCCCTCGCACCCTCAGCCGGAGGGGAGCTCCTGGATGGCCACCGAGCGCATGACGTCGCCGGGCTCGATCGACTGGGCCACGTCGATGCCCTCGACCGTGTAGCCGAAGAGGTTGTAGTCCTTCGTGAGCTTGCGGGTGCAGTCGTCGATGCACACGAAGAACTGCGAACCGTTCGTGTCGGGACCGGCGTTCGCCATCGCCACCGCGCCGAGGGTGTACTCGCCCTGCACGGGCTCGTCGGCGAACCGGTAGCCGGGACCACCGGTCCCGGTGCCCTCCGGACAACCACCCTGGATCACGAAGTCGGGCACGACCCGGTGAAAGGTGAGCCCGTCGTAGAAGCCGTCGCGCGCGAGCGCCACGAAGTTGTTGACCGTGTTCGGGGCGAGCTGCGGATCGAGGTCGAGCACGATCGTGCCCCTGTTCGAGTCGATGGTCGCCCGGTAGCGCTTAGACTCGTCGATCTGCTTCGCCGGTGGCTGTGTCACGGAGTGCTCCCTTGGTTCGCGGTCTCAGCGGCCTGGTCTCGCACCTGGCGCACCTGGTCGACGGAGGCGCCATCGGGCGCGAGCTCGAGGTAGCGGTCGAACTCCGCCACCGCTCCCCCCGCGTCGCCGACGCCCCGGTAGAGCACCATGCCGCGGAAGAAGTGCGCGTCGGCGAAGTCGGGGTCGATCGCGATCGCACGGTCGAGGCGCGTCAGCGCCTCGTCGGGCAGCCCGGCCAGGTACACGATCCATCCACCGTACGCGTGGGCCTCGACGTTGGTCGGGTCGAGCGACACGACCTCGTCGTATTCCTTCAGCGCGCGGGCGGGGTCGGTGGGTGCCAGGAACCGGGCCAGCTCGAGGTGCGCCGTCGGGTCGGCGGGGTTCGCGTCCACCGCGGCCTCGAGCTCGCTCGGCTGGGGCGCCGTCGACGGGGCGGCCTCGGTGTCGGCGAGCTGCTGATTGCCCGTCGCGGTGCCACCGGGGACCCTTTCGCCCACCGCGCGGGCCAGGAGGACCCCGGCGACCACGGCGAAGACGACGACGGCCGCTCCGATCGCGACGAGGCGCCCCACCCGGACTCGTCGCTTGCCGCCGCCGGCCACGGTGGCGGTCCGGGCGTCGCCGCGGCGGAGAGCTCGGAGGACCGCGGCCGCTCGGGCCGTGTAATCGTCGCGCAGGCGCTCGTAGGTCTCGGTGTCGATGTCACCGTCGGCGCGTTCGCGCTCGAGGTCGTCGAGGGATCGCAGCAAGAAGTCGCGCTCCGCCAGCAGCTCCTGCTCTTCCGGGCTTCTCGTCGTCACCAGCGAGGGATCGTTCCCCGTTTGCGGCGCCAAAACGCCTGAGCGCGACGGCCTGTTCACCGTTCACCATCCGAGGGCGGGGTGCCGTCCAGGCGCGCGCGTGCCTCGGCGACCAGAGCCCGGTCCTCGGTGGTCGCCTCGAGCCTGGGTTGGCGGCGCCAGCGGCTGAACGCGAAGGCGAGGCCGGCGCCGCCGACGACCACCACGATCACCGGGAGCGCCCAGACGAGGACCCCGAGCCCCGAGCCCTCGGGTCGGAGCAGGATCCACTCCCCCCAGGTCTCGACGTAGGCCTGGCGGATCTCCTCGTCGGTTTCGCCGGCTTCGACCCGGCTGCGGACGTCGTCGGTGATGGCTCGCGACGTCGAGGACGGGCTGTCCGCCACCGAGAGCCCCTGACAGGTGGGACAGCGCAGCTCCGACGTCAGCCGCTCGACGCGCGCCTCGGTGGAGCCGTCGCCCGCGGACCCGGTGCGGGCGGCGAGGACGAGCACCACGACGACGAGCACGCCGAGCACGATCCACGGGAGCCAGCGGCGGGCGAACGCGCGCGTCACGATCCCTGCCTCGCGCGCGTGAGGAGCTCTTCGAGGTTGTCGACGCTGACCTCGCTGAGCTGTTTGCCGACCACGACTCCATCGGGCGAGATCGCGTACGTCTCCGGCTGCCCGGTGGTCGCGAAATCGAGCGCGGCCCGGTCACCCGGGTCGAGCGCGACGGTCCAGTCGACGCCCTGGTCCTCGACCCACGCGCGCGCGGCTTCGTCGGTGTCGTCGCGGACGATCCCCACCATCGCGAAGTCGGGGTCGTCCCGGTGCCGATCGAAGAACTCCGCCAGCGCCGGATGCTCCGCGCGACAGGGGATGCACCACGAGTTCCAGAAGTTCACGATCACGGCCTTGCCCGCGAGCGACGCGTTGTCGACGCGGGCACCCTCGAGAGTCGGGAGGTCGAAGTCGGGAGCGGGCTGACCCAGGACCGGGCCGCCCTCGTACGTGGGCGAGGAGTTCACCTGCGTCGCGAGCACGATCCCGAAGCCGATCACCACGACACCGACCGTGATCGCGATCCAGCGGGCCGCGTGCCGGCGACGGCGCGGCACACCGGCTGGCGGACCGGTGGGCTCGGTGGTGGTGGTCACACCCGCACCTCGTCGACCTCAGCCTCCTCCCGGTCCCCGTTGCCGGAGGCCGAAGCAGGGTCCGTCGCCGCGCGCACTCGGCGCAGGCGCGCGAGACCCCGCCCGGCGCTCGGCCCCACGGCCACCAGCGCCCCGAGGAACATCACCCCTCCGCCGATCCACAGCCACAGCACCATCGGGTTCACGGCGACGCCGATGGTGACGCGGCCTTCCTCGTTCGGTGACGACACGAGCGTGAGGTAGACGTCGCGCAACGGGCCGGTGTGCACCGACGGCGTTCCGATCGCCTGGGTGCTGTTGGGGAACGTCGAGATCGCGGGCCCGTACGTGCCGAGGTCGTCGCCGCCCTGCTCGACGCGCACCTGGGCGGTGGCGGTCGTCTTCTGGTTCGTCACCTCGGTGTCGATGCCGAGGTAGGTCACGGTCACGCCTGCGACCGTGGCCGAATCGCCCTCGGCCAGGCGAACCTCGCGGTCGGTCGAGTAGTGCGCGCCGACCGCGATCGCCGTCGCCACGAGGATGACCCCGACGTGCACCAGCAGGCCGCCGTAGCGGCGCGGATCTCCGCCCACCGTGCGCACCAGCGCACGCCCCACGTGCTCGCCCCTCGCTCGGCGGCGGCCGGCCACCGCGACCGCGAAGGAACGGACGATGCCCGCCAGTGCGAACGCGGCGAGCCCGAAGGTCAGGACCTGCGCAAGACCGCGCGCGCCGATGGCGACCGCGACGACCATCGCGGCGCCACCGATCCAGGCGGGGACGGCGAGCCGTTTTCGCAGCACCTCGCCCGAGGCGGCACGCCACGGCAGCGCGGGCGCGGCGGCCATCAGGAACAACAGCCCGATCCCGAGGGGCACGGTCATCCGGTTGAAGTACGGCTCACCGATCGAGAGCTGGCGATCCTGGAAGGCCTCCGCGAGCAGCGGGAACACGGTCCCGAGCAGGACGACGAACGCGAACGCGGCGAACACCAGGTTGTTGGCGAGGAAGGCGGCCTCGCGTGACACCACGGAGTCGATGCGCCCCGGTGAGCGCAGCAGATCGCCGCGCCAGGCGATGAGCCCGATCGAGACGACCGAGACGAACCCCAGGAAGCCCAGGAGCATCGGGCCGATCGCCGACTGACTGAACGAGTGGACGCTGTTGATCACGCCCGAGCGGGTGAGGAAGGTCCCGAGGATCGTGAGGGAGAAGGTGGCGACGAGCAAGGAGAGGTTCCAGACCCGCAGCATCCCGCGCCGCTCCTGGACCATCACCGAGTGCAGGTACGCGGTGCCGGTGAGCCAGGGCAGAAGCGACGCGTTCTCGACCGGGTCCCACGCCCAGTACCCGCCCCAACCCAGGACCTCGTAGCTCCACCACCCACCGAGCACGATCCCGGCGGTGAGGAACCCCCACGCGAGCACGGCCGAGCGCCGGGTCTCGACGAGCCAGCCCTCCCCGAGGCGGCCCGTGATCAGGGCGGCGATGGCGAACGCGAACGGAACGGTGAACCCCACGTAGCCCAGGTAGAGCATGGGCGGGTGGATGGCCATGAGCGGGTGGTTCTGGAGGATCGGGTTCGGGCCCAGTCCGTCGACGGGCACCGTGCCGGACACGAGCTGGAACGGGTTCGCCGGACCGAGCACGAGGATGAAGAAGAACGTGGCGACCACGAGGCCGACGATCGTCGCCCAGGCGACCATCGGGTCACTCGCCCGGCTGCGGAACTTGTGCGCCATGAGCGCGAGGTAGCCGCCGAGGATGAGCACCCAGAGCAGGATCGAACCCTCGAGCGAGGCCCACAGCCCCGAGATCGTGTAGAGCAGCGGCGTGGAGCGCGCGTTGTTCTCGGCCACGTACTGGAGGGAGAAGTCGTGGCTGAGGAGCGCCCACTCCATCACGAGCGTGGCCGCGATCGCGGCCAGGAACACCGCGAACACGAACCGGCGTCCGAGCTCGAGCAGACGATCGTCGTGGCGCCGGAGACCGAGCCCGAGTGCGGTGATGCCGAGCACGCACGCCGCCGCGCCCCAGACCAGCGCGCCGTAGCCGAGCGCGGCCTTCACGCGTCGATCCCGGGCCGCGCCGAGGTCATCCGCCCTCGTCCTGGTCGACGTCGGGCGGCGAGTACTCGTTGCCGTGGCGGATGAGGATCCGATCGGACCGGAACGTCCCGAAGTCCTCGTCCCAGGTGCCCTCGGTCACCACCGGGGCCTCCTCGGCGAACAGCTCGGGCGGATCGCCGGTGTGGACCACGGGCACCGTCTCCTTGCCGTCGGTCACCTCGAAGCGGACGCCGTCGGGAGTCTCCTCGACGCTGCCGATCACGACCTCGCCCGCGAGACGCACGCGCCCCGAGTCGTGCTCGCTGACGGCCTCGCTCACGGTCCGGAAGTACACGATGTTGCTCCGCAGCCCGCCGAGCAGCAGGAAGGCCACCGCCCCGACGCAGGCCACCCCCGCCACGACCGGGAGCACCTTGCGGCGCTGCGTACGCGCCGGCTTGCGGGCCTCGCTCACCGCCACCGCTCGAGCTCCTCGGGAGAGAGACTGCGCTCGGCGCGCCGGAACCGGACGGCCAACCACACGACGTACGCCACGAGGACGACGACGGTCAGGACGAACCCCGCGATGACGTACCCGGCGTCGCTCATCCGGCCTCTCCCGATGTCACCGTCGCGGGGCTCGGGCTCCCCGACGACGAGGAGCCGGACATGCCCGCGCGCACGCGCTCGGAGATGGCCGCTTCGAGCTCGCGCTCCTCGAGACCCTCCTCGAGCCCGGCGAGCTGGAGGCGACGCGCGAGCAGGTACCCGTAGAGCAGGGTGAAGGCGACGACAGCCCAGGCGAGCGTCCAGGCCATGGTCCCCGAGATCTTGGCGTCGAGCTCGGGATTGAACACCGTTGCCTCCTGGTGGAGGGTGCGCCACCAGTTCACCGAGAAGTGGACGATCGGCACGTCGACGAACGCGATCAGCGCCGCCACGGCCGCGCGGCGGGCTCGCACCTCCGGGTCGGCCGGGACCCGACGCAACGCGAGGTACCCGAGGTAGAGGAAGAAGAGCACCGCGGTCGTCACGAGGCGCGCGTCCCACACCCACCACACGCCCCAGACCGGGCGGCCCCACAGCGAGCCCAGGACCAGCGTCAGGCCGGTGAAGACCACCCCGATCTCCGCCGAGGAACCCGCGAGGAGATCCCAGGTCTCCGAGCGGGTGCGGGGCCAGAGCCACAGCGCCGACGCCGTCGCGGTCACGAAGAAGGCCAGGTAGGCGAGCCACGCGCTGGGGACGTGGAGGTACATCAGCCGCTGCGCGTCGCCCTGGACCGCGTCGGGCGGCGCGACGCCCAACGCGAGCACGCCCAGCACGAACATCGCCAGGAGCACGGCGATCCCGAGGGCGTTCACCGCCGGCCGGGCGAGCCTGATCATGCATCCTCCAGGAGCGATCCGAACGCGAGCACGCCGAGCGAGGTGTACAGCACCGCGAACAGCGCCAGGAGCTGCACCCACGGCCACGCCTCGGAGGGCGTCCCGTCGAGCCCGGCCTCGAAGGCGCGGGTGGCGCCGAGCATGACAGGAGCGACCACCGGGAGGAGCAACAGCGGCACGAGCGTCTCGCGCGTCCGCAGCCCCGCGGCGAGCACGCCGAAGAGCGTACCGGTGGCCGCGATCCCCAGGGTCGCGGCCAGCGCCGCCACGGCGAGGACACCGATCCCCCGCAGCGCGAGGTCGTAGAAGACCACCACCCCGGCCCCGAGCACGAGCTCGAGCAGCGCGAGCTCGATCGCGATCGCCAGTCCCTTGCCGAGGAACACCGAGGGGCCGTCGAGGCCCGAGAGCCGGAGGCCGTCCCGGGCGCCGTGCTCCGACTCGATCGCGAACGCGCGGGACACGGCGAGGATGGCCGCGAGCAGGACCGCGACCCAGAACAAGCCCGGTGCCACACGCGGGAGGAGCCCTCGATCGGGATCGAGGGCGAACGCGAAGAGCAGCAGGACGACCGCGCCGAACGGCAGGACCTGGTGGAGCGTCACACGGGAACGGGCCTCGATGCGCAGGTCCTTGCCCGCGACCAGCCAGACGTCGCGCAACAGGCTCACGACGGGCTCCCGGAACGTGCCGGTGCATCGGGCGAAGCCGCGGGCTCGCGCGCGCCCGAAGCGTCGAAGGTGCGACCGCCGACGACCCGGACCTCGCGGTCCACGAGCGCGCGCGCCCGTTCCACCTCGTGGGAGGCGAGCACGACCGCACGGCCGTCCGCGGCGGCCCCGCGGACGATCTGGTCGACGAGTGCCCGGCCGTCGGGATCGAGACCGGCGTGGGGCTCGTCGAGGAGCAGCAGACGGGGGTCGCGCGCGAGCGCCACGGCGAGCGACAACCGGCGGCGTTGCCCGGCCGAGAGTCGGGCGTGCAGCACGTCGGCGACGTCGGTGATCCCCACGCGCTCGATCGCCTCGTCCACGGCGATCGAGGGTCGCCCGGCGGCTCGGGTCGCGAACCGGAG